>NZ_JBYISA010000037.1:0-70696 GCF_057708345.1 Streptomyces sp. bgisy130 | reverse complement strand
GGTCCCCAAAAACAAACACCCCCCCCCCCCCCCCCCCCCCCCTCAACTCTCCCCCGGCGAAGCCCCCTTCAGGACGGCGCGGCGAGCTCCGCCCATACGGTCTTGCCCGCACCGTCGGGGTGGCGCACCACGCCCCAGTCCAGACACAGCCGCTGCACGATGAACATGCCGTGACCACCCGGGCGGCCCGGACGGTGCGGGCTGCGCGGCGCCGGCTGGCCCGCACCGAGGTCGCTGACCTCCAGGTGCAGCACTTTGCCGGTGCAGCGCAGCCGCAGCTCCTCGGGCCCCTCGGCGTGCAGACAGGCGTTGGTGACCAGCTCCGAGACGACGAGCAGCACATCCTCCGCCGCGGCCCGCCGGTCCGCGCCGGCCGCCGGCAGCCAGCCCCAGTCGTGCAGCGCCTGCCGGGCGAAGTCACGGCCGCGCGCCACGGCCCCGCGGGCGCCCGCCAGGCGCAGCCGGCGGACCTGGCCCGCCGGAAGGGCTGCTGCCGGGGCGGCGGAAGCGCCGGCGCCGCCCGGCTCCGGGCCGAGATCGCCCGGCGGGTACGGCCGGGTGGTGCTCATCAGCGCTTCACCTCACCGATTCGCCTGTTCACGGAAAACAGATACTGACTGATTCAAGGATTCAGATGTCTCCTGCCCGACCGGGCCGTGAGAACACCCACTTCTTGGGTACGGAAGTTGTGACACGTACTACGTGCCCGGAATGCAACCTTCCGGGCTCGGCTGTCACGTCAGTCGGCCAGCGCCGCGTCGAGCGAGTCGTGCACCGTGAAGACCGCCTCCGCGCCCGTGATCTCGAAGACCCGCGCCACCACCGGCTGCATCCCCGCCAAATGCACCCCGCCCCCCTCGGCCTCCGCCTTCAGGCGCGCGCCGAGCAGCACATTGAGACCGGTGGAGTCCATGAACTCAAGGGGTGAGCAGTCCACCACCAGGCGTGCGTAGCCGTCGTCCACGCAGCCTTCCAGTGACTCACGCAACAGATCAGCCGTATGGTGATCCAGCTCACCGGAGACCGTCACCACCGCGCTGGCGCCGTGATGGCGGATCTCGACGTGAAGCCGGCCCCGGCTTGCACTGCCGACCGTCCCGCGGTCCATGCGCGCGCACCCCTCTTGCTGTCTAGACGACTGTTTGCTTACCGACTGCGCTCCGTCGAACCCTACGCCTTCCCGACGCCTCTCGGTAGCCGAACAATCCGCATATTGCTCAATATACGGACAACACGCACTTGCCATCTTCAGTCAAAGCCAGGTAGGCGTAGAAGCACACATTCGAAACGGCCGGCTTTGGAGGCGCCGCACACCGCAGCTTCGCGTAGAGGCATCGGCAGCCATATGCCGAGAACGATGGAGGAGACCATGTCACCCCGGCTCGACGAATTGCGCACCGACGACACCCGGCAGCCCGCATCGTCGACACCCCCGTCCGACCCGACCGGACAGATCCCTTCCCAGTCGCTGCCTGCCGAATCAGATCTGGCAGCACTGACCGAGATCGACGATCTGCCCGAGATCCCGCCGTTCGACGAGGTGGGCCCGGTGGACGCGAGGGCTCTGTCCAAGACCCTCTTCGAGCGACTCGAAACGCTCGAGGAAGGGACCCATGAATTCGCGTACGTCCGCAACACCCTGGTCGAGCTCAACCTCGCGCTGGTGAAGTTCGCGGCCTCCCGGTTCCGCTCCCGCAGCGAGCCCATGGAGGACATCGTCCAGGTCGGCACGATCGGCCTGATCAAGGCGATCGACCGCTTCGAACTCAGCCGCGGCGTCGAGTTCCCGACGTTCGCGATGCCGACCATCGTCGGCGAGATCAAGCGTTTCTTCCGCGACACCAGCTGGTCGGTGCGGGTACCGAGGCGGCTTCAGGAGCTGCGGCTGGACCTCGCCAAGGCCGGCGATGAGCTCGCGCAGAAGCTGGACCGGGCCCCCACGGTGCACGAACTCGCCGCGCGCCTGGACATCAGCCGTGACGAGGTCGTCGAGGGGATGGCCGCGAGCAACGCGTACACCGCGAGCTCGCTGGACGCCCAGCCCGAGGAGGACGACAGCGAAGGCGCGCTGGCGGACCGGATCGGCTACGAGGACCACGGGCTCGAAGGCATCGAGTACGTGGAGTCCCTCAAGCCGCTGATCGCCGAACTCCCGCCGCGTGACCGCAAGATCCTCTCGCTGCGCTTCGTCGCCAATATGACGCAGTCCGAGATCGGCGAGGAGCTGGGCATCTCCCAGATGCACGTCTCCCGTCTGCTCTCCCGCACCCTCGTCCGGCTCCGCAAGGGGCTGATGATCGACGAGTGAGGGACCCGCGGTCCCTGCCGGCCACCACGGCCGGCAGCCGCCCGCGCAAAGGAGGGCCTGCCCCGGGGTACTCGGGACGGGCCCTCCTTTGCTGTGTACGGGCGGGCGCGGTGCCGCGGTCCGCGCGGCGTACGACCGGCGCGGACCGTCAGGTGACCGCCGTCAGACGCGAACTCCCTTGTGCCACACGGCCGATACGAGCGGGACGCCCGGCCGGTAGGCGAGGTGGACGTGCGAGGGCGCGTCCAGGAGGGCGAGGTCGGCGCGGGCGCCGGGGGTGATCCGGCCGACGTCCGTGCGGCGCAGTGCGCGGGCGCCGCCCGCGGTCGCCGCCCACACGGCCTCGTCGGGGGTCATTCCCATGTCGCGGACGGCCAGCGCGATGCAGAACGGCATCGAACTCGTGAAGGACGAGCCGGGGTTGCAGTCCGTGGACAGGGCGACGGTGGCGCCGGCGTCGAGCAGCGGACGGGCGTCGGGCCACTGGGCGCGGGTGGAGAACTCGGCGCCCGGGAGCAGGGTGGCGACGGTGTCGGACTGCGCGAGGGCGTCGATGTCGGCCGCGCTGAGGTGGGTGCAGTGGTCGGCGGAGGCGGCGCCGAGCTCGACGGCGAGCTGGACGCCGGGCCCGTGGCCGAGCTGGTTGGCGTGCACCCGCGGCACCAGACCCTTGGCCTGTCCCGCGGTGAGGACGGCACGGGCCTGGTCGCCGTCGAAGGCGCCCTTCTCGCAGAAGACGTCGACCCAGCGGGCGTGCGGGGCGCAGGCGTCCAGCATCGGGCCGGTGACCAGGTCGACATAGCCGGCCGGGTCGTCGGCGTAGTCGGGCGAGACGATGTGCGCGCCGAGGAAGGTGACCTCGTCGGTGTGCTCGGCGGCGATGCGCAGCGCGCGGGCCTCGTCCTCGACGGTGAGCCCGTAGCCGGACTTGGTCTCCTGGGTGGTGGTGCCCTGGCGGAGCGCCTCGGCAAGGTAGCGGGCGATGTTCGCGTGCAGGGCCTCGTCGGTGGCGGCGCGGGTGGCGGCGACGGTGGTGCGGATGCCGCCGGCGGAGTAAGGGCGGCCGGACATCCGGGCGTTGAACTCCGCGGTACGGTCACCGGCGAAGACCAGGTGGGAGTGGGAGTCGACGAAGCCGGGGATCGCGGCCCGGCCGCCGGCGTCGACGGCGTTGTCAGTGGCGGGTGCTTTGCTGGAGGGACCGACCCAGGCGATGCGGTCGCCGTCGATGACGACCGCCGCGTCCTGGATCAGACCGAGGGGGCCTTCGCCGAGGGAGGGGTCGTTGGTGACGAGCTGGGCGATGTGGGTGATGGCGGTGGTGGGCGCGGAGGTCGTCGTCATCGCGGGGGTGTTCTCCTTCAGCCGCGTACGGCGGCGATGGATGCGGCGAGGGCGGTGGGTACGTCGGGGACAAGAGTGTGCACACCGTCCCGGACGATCTGCCGCCCGCCGACGATGGTGTGTCGTACGTCCGCCGCGGAGGCGGCGAATACTGCCGTTTCGGCGGCCAGCCGGGGCGGTGGCCCGGCGGTGCGTACGGAGTCCAGTGCGATCGTGGTGAGGTCGGCGAGCGACCCGGCTTCCAGAGTCCCGGCGTCGTCCCAGCCCAGGGCGGCGTGACCGTCGGCGGTCGCGGCGCGCAGCAGGGCGGCGGCCGTCCAGTGCCCGCGGGTGTGGGTGCGCAGCCGTTCGTCGAGCTCCATGGCGCGGGCCTCTTCGAGCAGGTCGATGACGGCGTGGCTGTCGCTGCCGAGGGAGAGCGGGCTGCCCTGCCGCTGGACGCGGGCGGCCGGGCCGATGCCGTCGGCGAGGTCGCGTTCGGTGGTGGGGCACATGCACACGCCCGTGTGGGAGCCGCCGAGGAGCGCGATGTCCTCATCGGTGAGGTGGGTGGCGTGCACGGCGGTGGTGCGGGGGCCCAGCGCGCCGTGGTCGGCGAGCAGTTGGGTGGGGGTGACGCCGTGGGCGTCGCGGCAGGCGTCGTTCTCGGCGGTCTGCTCCGAGAGGTGGACGTGCAGGGGGGCCTGCCGTTCGCGGGCCCAGTCCGCGACGGTGCCGAGCTGGCCTGCGGGGACGGCGCGTACGGAGTGGATGGCGGCGCCGATGCGGGCGTGCGGGCGCTCCTTGAGTGCCTCGGCGCGCTGGGCCCAGTGGTCGGCGGTGCCGTCGGAGAAGCGCAGCTGGTGGTGGTTGGGCGCGGCGCCGAAGCCGGCCGAGAGATAGGCGGTGTCGAGGAGGGTGATGCGGATGCCGGCCTCGTCGGCGGCGGCGAGCAGCGCCTCGCCCATGGCGTTGGGGTCGCTGTAGCGGGTGCCGCCGGGCGCGTGGTGCAGATAGTGGAATTCGCCGACGCAGGTGATGCCGGCCAGCGCCATCTCGGCGTAGGCGGCGCGGGCGAGGGTGAAATAGCTGTCGGGGGTCAGCCGGTCGGCGACGCTGTACATGATCTCGCGCCAGGTCCAGAAGGTGCCGGTGCCGACCTGGACGGCGCCGCGCAGGGCGCGGTGGAAGGCGTGCGAGTGGGCGTTGGCGAGACCGGGGAGGGTCAGGCCGCGCAGCGCGGTGGCGCCGGGCGGCGGGGTGTCCACCCCGGTACGGACGGCGGTGATCCGCCCGTCCGCGGTGTCCACCGCCACGCCCGGCTCGACGTGGGTGCCGAGCCAGGCGTGTTCGAGCCAGTACGTCGTCGGTGTTGCCTGCGGCGTCAGTGGCACGCCAGCCCCTCCAGTACGTCGGCGAGTGCGGTGACCCCGGTGACGCAGTCGTCCTCGTCGGCCGCTTCGGCGGGCGAGTGCGAGACCCCGGTGGGGTTGCGGACGAACAGCATCGCGGTGGGGACGGTGCCGGACAAAATACCGGCGTCATGCCCGGCGCCGGTGCCCAGGACGGGCACGGCCCGCTCTCCCGTCTTGCCGAGGATCGCGCTCAGCTCGTCCCGGAGGGCGTGCTGGAACTCCACGACGGGGGTGAAGGATTCCCGGACGACGGTCAGGTCCACCCCGTCGCGGGCGGCGCGCTCGGCGGCGGCCCGCTCGATGCCGGTGATCACGGTGTCGAGGGTCTCCTGGTCAGCCGCGCGGGAGTCGAGCCAGCCGCGGACCAGCGAGGGGATGGCGTTGACGCCGTTCGGCTCCACGCTGATCTTCCCGAAGGTGGCCAGGGCCCCGGCCAGCCGGGCCTGTTCGCGGGCGGCGAGCACGGTCGCGGCATAGCTGAGCATCGGGTCCCGGCGGTCGTCGAGACGGGTGGTGCCGGCGTGGTTGGCCTCGCCGTGGAAGTCGAACCGCCAGCGGCCGTGCGGCCAGATGGCGGAGGCGATGCCGACCGCGTCGCCGGAAAGGTCGAGGGCGCGGCCCTGCTCGACGTGGAGTTCGACGAACGCGCCGATCCGGGCGAGCCGTTCGGGGTCCGGGCCGATGGCCTCGGGGTCATATCCGGCGCGCTCCATGGCCTGCGGGAGGGTGATGCCGTCGCCGTCGCGCAGCCGGTGCGCGGCCTCGGGGGTCAGCGCCCCGGCGGCGAGCCGGGAGCCGACGCAGGCCAGGCCGAAGCGGGCACCTTCCTCGTCGCCGAAGTTGACGATCGCCAGCGGCTTGCCGAACTCCGCTCCCCTCCGGCGCAGTTCGTCCAGCGCGGCGAAGGAGGAGACGACACCCAGCGGGCCGTCGAAGGCGCCGCCGTCCGGTACGGAGTCCAGGTGCGAGCCGGTGACGACGGCGTCGCCGGGGGCCACGTCCTGGTAGCCGGTGGCGCCGAGCCAGGCCCACTGGTTGCCGTTGCGGTCCAGTTCGTAGGCGAGCCCACGGGCCTCGGCCTGGGCCCGGAACCACGCGCGGCAGTCGGCGTCGGCGCCGGTCCAGGCGTAGCGGCGGTAGCCCCCGGAGGAGGAGTCACGGCCCAGGGGCCGCAGCTCCTCCCACATCTCGTGGAACGAGGAGGTCACGCGCCCTCGCCTTCGCCCTCGCGCATCGGGATGCGGACGCCGCGCTCGGCGGCCACCTCGTCGGCGCGCTCATAGCCCGCGTCGACATGCCGGATGACGCCCATGCCGGGGTCGTTGGTGAGCACCCGGCGGATCTTCTCGCCGGCCAGCGGGGTGCCGTCGGCGACGGTGACCTGCCCGGCGTGGATCGAGCGGCCCATGCCGACGCCGCCGCCGTGGTGCAGCGAGACCCAGGAGGCGCCGGAGGCGACATTGACCATGGCGTTGAGCAGCGGCCAGTCGGCGATCGCGTCGGAGCCGTCCTTCATGGCCTCGGTCTCGCGGTAGGGCGAGGCGACGGAGCCGCAGTCGAGGTGGTCCCGGCCGATGGCCAGCGGGGCGCGCAGGGTGCCGTCGGCGACCATCTCGTTGAAGCGCTCACCGGCCTTGTCGCGCTCGCCGTAGCCGAGCCAGCAGATCCGGGCGGGCAGGCCCTGGAAGTGGACCCGCTCACCGGCCATCTTGATCCAGCGGGCCAGCGACTCGTTCTCCGGGAAGAGGTCCAGGATCGCCTTGTCGGTGGCGGCGATGTCCCGGGCGTCGCCGGACAGCGCGGCCCAGCGGAACGGGCCCTTGCCCTCGGCGAACAGCGGCCGGATATAGGCGGGGACGAAGCCGGGGAAGGCGAAGGCCCGCTCGTATCCGGCGAGTTGGGCCTCGCCGCGGATCGAGTTGCCGTAGTCGAAGACCTCGGCGCCGGCGTCCATGAAGCCGACCATGGCCTCGACGTGCCGGGCCATCGACTCGCGCGCCCGCTGGGTGAAGTCGGCGGGCTTCTCCGCCGCGTAGGCGGCCATGTCGTCGAAGTCGATACCGACCGGCAGATAGGCCAGCGGGTCGTGGGCGCTGGTCTGGTCGGTGACGATGTCGATCGGGGCGCCCTCGGCGAGCATCTGCGGCAGCAGCTCGGCGGCGTTGCCGAGCAGACCGATGGAGAGCGGCTTGCGCTGGTCGCGGGCCTCGACGGCGAGTTCGAGTGCGTGCTTGAGGCTGTCCGCCTTCACGTCCAGGTAGCGGTGCTCGATCCGGCGCTCGATCGCCCGCGGGTCGACGTCGATGCAGATCGCGACGCCGTCGTTCATGGTGACGGCGAGCGGCTGGGCGCCGCCCATGCCGCCGAGGCCGGCGGTGAGGGTGATGGTCCCGGCGAGCGTGCCGTGGAACTTCTTGGCGGCGACGGCGGCGAAGGTCTCGTAGGTGCCCTGGAGGATGCCCTGGGTGCCGATGTAGATCCACGAACCGGCGGTCATCTGCCCGTACATGGTCAGGCCGAGGGCCTCCAGGCGGCGGAACTCCTCCCAGTTGGCCCAGTCGCCGACGAGGTTGGAGTTGGCGATGAGCACCCGCGGGGCCCATTCGTGCGTCTGCATCACGCCGACCGGCCGGCCGGACTGGACGAGCATCGTCTCGTCCTGCTTGAGCGTGGTGAGCGTGCGCACCATCGCGTCGAAGGAGCGCCAGTCACGCGCGGCCTTGCCGGTGCCGCCGTAGACGACGAGCTTGTCCGGGTGCTCGGCCACCTCCGGATCGAGGTTGTTCTGGAGCATGCGCAGCGCGGCTTCCTGCTGCCATCCCCGAGCACTCAGCTCCGTGCCGCGCGGTGCCCGCACGGGTCGCGGTCCCGACATGGGCCCTGCCTCCCTGACGTCGAATGGATTGAGCTATTCACATATTGGGGTCGATGAATAGTGCTAGTCAACAGGACGCGGTGCGCCACTCGCGGCGAGCCGCGCGAACCGGCCAATCCCTCTGCGATTTTTGACTTGCCCACCGGGAAAGTCTGCGCTAACTTTCCTAGTAGGCAAGTAAACGGGGATCGTTCGACCGCCTTGGGGAGGCGATGGCCATGACCACGACCGTGGATGCCGAACAGGCCTGGCAGGATCTACAGCGCATCCGGGTGCCGCAGGAGCGGGTGTACGACGAAATCGAGAGAACCGCCCAGGACGACACCGGGGCGACGTACACCACCGCCGCCATCATGTGGGTCTTCCTCGCCGTCTCCGGCCTGGATCTGCCCAAGTGGGCGTTCTGGCTGGCGCTGACCGCCTATATCGCCGTGCTGGGCACCCTGGCGGTGGTCTACAACCGCCGCACACGGATGCGGCTGCACCGCTCGCGCCACAGCTGGCGGTCGTTCGCGACCTTCTTCGCGGGCATGGTGGTGACCCTCGTGGCCATCCTGCTCTCCGGCCAACTGGTCGAGTGGCTGGCGCTGCCGTTCGGCAGCCTCGTCCAGGCCACCCTCTCGTCGGCCACCTTCCTGCTCTTCGTCGGCCCGGCGAACCGCTGGGCGGTCAGCGCACTCCGCGACCGGGCCGGCAGAGCCACCCACCAGGAGGCGGTCCGATGAGCACCCCGAGCGGCTTCGACGAACTGATCCACCCCTCCACCCGGCTGTCCGTGGTGGCGCTGCTCGCCGCCACGGAGTGGGCCGACTTCCCCTTCATCCGCGACAGCCTCTCGCTCAGCGACTCCGCGCTCTCCAAACAGCTGCACACCCTGGAAGAGGCCGGATATCTGGAGATCCGCAAGGAAGGCGGCGGCCGCAAACGCCGCACCAAGGTACGGCTGACGAGCCGCGGCCGGACCGCCTTCGAGGGACATGTTGCCGCGCTCCGGGCCATCGTCGAGGGCGCGGGGCCCGCCGCGGCGGCGGGGAAGGCGCCGGAGGCCGCCGCCCCGACGGCATCAGTCACCCAGCAACGGCAACACCACGCGAAGGCGGGCCGATGACGACGACCGACCACCAGCCCGTAGACCAGGCCGTGACGACTCCGGCACCCACGGGCTCCCCCACCCCGCAACCCGTCATCCGGGTACGCGACATGCGGATGTCGTACGGCAGCACGCATGTCCTGCACGGCATCGACCTGGACATCCACCGCGGCGAGATCTTCGCGCTGCTCGGCCCCAACGGCGCCGGGAAGACCACCACCGTCGAGATCCTGGAGGGCTTCCGGAAGCGTTCCGCCGGCGAGGTCGCCGTCCTGGGCACGGACCCGGCGTGCGGCGACGACGCCTGGCGCGCGCGGATCGGCCTGGTCCTTCAGTCCTGGCGCGACCACCGCCGCTGGCAGGTCGCCGAGCTGCTGACGCACTTCGCCACGTACTACCCGCGGCCGCGCGACCCGGCCGAACTCCTCGCCCTGGTGGGCCTCACCGAGCAGGCCCGCCAGCAGGTGGACCGGCTGTCCGGCGGCCAGCGCCGCCGGCTGGACGTCGCACTCGCCATCGTCGGCCGCCCCGAGCTCCTCTTCCTGGACGAGCCGACGACCGGCTTCGACCCCGAGGCCCGGCGCGACTTCCACGATCTGGTCGAACGGCTCGCCCGCGACGAGGGCGTCACGATCCTGCTCACCACCCACGACCTGGCCGAGGCCGAGCGGCTGGCCGACCGTATAGCGATGCTGGTCAACGGCCGGATCCGGGCCCATGGCACCCCGTCGGAACTGGCCCGCAGGGCCGCCGCCCGGGCCGAGGTCCGCTGGACGGCACCCGACGGCACGGCCCGGCGCGAACGTACCGAGGACCCGTCCCAGCTGGTCTGGGAACTCCACCGGGAGACGGGGGGACCGGTCGCCGACCTGGAGGTCCGGCGGCCGACGCTGGAGGACACCTATCTGCACATGGTCCACCGGGACACCGGGGACGGCGCCGGCACCGGGACCACGGGCGCGAGCGAGGCCACGGCCTCGGACGGGGAGAAGCGAGCCGCATGAGGGGGACCGACATGAGCACCGGAACGGAAACGACCGGAACGGAAACGACCGGGGCGGAAACGGCCGGGATGACAACGACAGCGGCGACGGACGCGGCCGAGGGGGCCGGCACCCCGCGGGCCACGGCCCCGGCGGGCAGCACCGGCCCGGTCCGCCCGACCGCTGTGGAGCCCCGGGAGGCCGGCGCCCCGCACCTGCGCCGCCGCTATTGGCGGGCCGGCGTCCTGCGCGGCGGCATCGAGCTGCGCCACCTCCTGCGCACCCCCAAGGAGTTGAGCGGCCATCTGATCAATGTCGTCGTGGCACTGGCGCTCGCCGGCTATCTCAGCGACAAGGTGCCCGGCACCCAGATCCCGATGGCCCATCTGACGCTCTCGGGCTTCGCCGCCTATCTGCTGTTCCAGATCGGGCTGGTCAACCTCCCGCAGATCCTGGTGACCGAGCGCGAGGAGGGCGCGCTGCTGCGGCTGCGGGCCACCCCCGGCGGCATACCGGCCTATCTGGTCGCGAAGTCGCTGCTGGTGGTCGCGATGGCGTTCGGCACGCTGGTCCTGCTGCTGGGATCGGCCGCGCTGCTGGTGGACGGTCCGCTGCCGCACGGGCCGGGAGGCTGGCTGACGCTGCTGTGGGTCAGTGCGCTCGGCCTGCTCGCCGTCGTACCGCTGGGAGCGGCCATCGGCGCCGTGCTCCCGAACCCCCGTGAAGCCCTGGCCCTGATCATGCTGCCCGTCATGGCGCTGCTGATCACCTCCGGGGCGATGTTCCCGATCGGCTCGCTGCCCGCGGTGGTCCAGAAGATCGCCTCGGTCTTCCCGCTCAAGTGGATGGCGCAGGGCCTGCGCTCGGCGCTCCTGCCGGACGCCGCCCGCGCCGCGGAACCAGCCGGCTCCTGGGAACTCCCGACCGTGGCCCTGATACTCACCACCTGGGCCGTCCTCGGCTTCCTCCTCGCCATCCCTCTCCTCCGCCGCGCCGCCCGCCGCGAGTCCGGCTCCCGCCTCGCCGAACGCCACCGCAAGGCGTCGCTGAGCGGGGGACGGGGGGTCTGAGCACGGGAGGACTGAGGACGCGGCGGGGGTAAGGGGGCCGGGCCGGGCGGGCCGGGGGGCTCGGGAGCGCCCTGACCAGCGCCTTCTCCCCCGCTCCCGCCATGCCCCCGCCATGCCCCCGGTGTGCGTTGGCGTCGTACCCCCAGCCAATGATGGAGTTGTGTCATGACGTTCACGGACCGGGACCGAGCCGTAGAGGCAGCCGTTGCGCGGGGGCTGGTGGGGGCCGGGGAGCCCGTGGCCGGGCTGCTGGACATTGCCGGGATCCGGCGTTCGGTGGGTGAACTCCGCGCCGCGTTCGAGGAGTTCACCGCTCCGGGCACCCCGGTCCTGCACGCCTTCGCGGTGAAGGCCGCCTCGCTCGTGCCCGTACTGCAGCTGCTCGCGCAGGAGGGGCTCGGCTGCGAGGTGGCCAGTCCCGGTGAGCTGGCGCTGGCCCGTGCCGCCGGGGTGCCGGTCGCGCGGACCGTCCTGGACTCGCCCGCCAAGACCGTCGCCGAGCTGCGGGAGGCGCTGGCCCTCGGGATCGCCGTCAACGCCGACAACCCCGAGGAACTGGCGCGGATCGATGCACTGATGGCCTCCGCGCCGAGCTCCGCGCCCATCGGCCTGCGGGTCAATCCGCAGATCGGCGGCGGCACGATCGGGGCGATGAGCACCGCCACCGACACCTCCAAGTTCGGTGTCGCGCTGCGCGACGAGGGCGCCCGCGCGTGGGTCGTAGGCGCCTTCCTCGCCCGCCCGTGGCTGACCCGGCTGCACGCCCATGTCGGCTCGCAGGGCATGCCGCTGGAGCTGATGGCGGCGGGCGTACGGGCGCTGTTCCTGCTGGCCGAGGAGATCAACGAGAAGGCCGGCCGGCGCCAGATCGACACCCTCGACATCGGCGGCGGTCTGCCGGTGAATTTCTCCTCGGACGCCCAGAGCCCGACCTACCGCGAGTACGCCGCACTGCTCCACGCGGCCGTGCCCGGCCTGCTGTCCGGACGCTACGGCCTCGTCACCGAATTCGGCCGCTCACTGCTGGCCAAGCACGGCACGGTCCTCGCCCGCGTCGAGTACGCGAAGTCGGCCGGCGGCCGGCCGATCGCGGTCACCCATGCCGGCGCCCAGGTCGCCACCCGTACGGTCTTCGTCCCCGAGGCCTGGCCGATCCGGGTCGCCGGCTACGACGCCGAAGGGCGCCCCAAGACGGGCGCTCCGGTCGGCCAGGACATCGCCGGGCCGTGCTGCTTCGCGGGTGACCTGGTCGCCGAGAACCGGCCGCTCCCCCTCCTGGAGGCCGGCGACCACGCCGCCCTCCTGGACACCGGCGCGTACTACTTCTCCACCCACTTCGCCTACAACTCCCTCCCCCGCCCCGGGATTTACGGCTACGCCCCGGACCCCGACGGCGCCCTCCGCTTCGCGACCATCCGCACCCCGCAGACCCTGGAGGAACTCACCACGGAGAGCGGCTCGGCCCACGCGGCGTCCCTCCACGACCTCGGCCGCCCGTAGGAGCAGGGAGAGCGCCGCCCGCACCTCGCGGACGCCACCGGAACGGGTGAGGCCCGCCCCGCCTCCCGCACGTCACTCCACGCGCCACGCGCTCCACACGCCACCGCGCTCCCCTGCCCGGCCCCCGCTTGCCCCCCGGCTTGCCCCCCGCTTGCCCCCGCTCACTCCACGAACAGCCCCCGGGCCGCCGCCCGGGCGTCGAACTGTTCCAGGCGGGCCTGGGCGTCGGGCAGGGCGTCGCACATGGCTTCCAGGAGGACGCGGCCCAGGAGCATGGGGGCGCAGGCCGTGTCGAAGGCCAGGCCGGTGCCGACGGGGGCCGGGAGGAGGAGGTCGGTGTGGTGGGCGACGGGGGCGAAGGCGCTGTCGGCGACGGTGACGACGGTGAGACCGGCCGTGCGGGCGTACTCCAGCGCGTCCACGACCTCGCGGGGGTGGCGGGGCAGGGCGAAGCAGAGGAGGGCGCTCGCACCGGCGCGTACGGCGGCGTCGATACGGTCGGTGAGCATGGTGCCGCCCTCGTCGAGCAGCCGGACGTCGGGGTGGACCTTGCGGGCGAAGTAGCTGAAGCCGGCGGCCTGGGCGGTGGCGGCGCGCAGGCCGAGGACGGGCAGCGGGCGGGAGGCGGCGAAGAGGCGGCCGGCCTCGATCACCGGTGACGGGTCGGCGAGGGCGGCGGCGAGATGACGGAGGTTGTCGATCTCGGCCTGCACGGCCTGCTGGTACTCGTTGTAGGAGCCGGTGTCGTCGGGCTTGTCCGTGGGGGCGACCTCGCGCAGATGGCGGCGGAGCGCCGGGTAGCCGTCGAAGCCGAGGGCGACGGCGAAGCGGGTGACGGACGGCTGGCTGACACCGGCCAGTTCGGCCAGTTCGACGCTGGAGAGGAACGGCGCGTCGGCGGCCCGGCGCACCATGCAGTGGGCGATCCGGCGCTGGGTGGGGGTCAGCCGGTGCCCCTCGAAGAGCTTCTGGAGCCGGGCGGCGGTGCCGGTGTCCATACCCGTGTCCATACCGGCGTCCGCTCCGGCCTGAATGCCGGTGTCCGCTCCGGCCTCCCGCCCGGCGCCCGCACCGCCGGTCACGCCCGTCCCACCGCCGTTGTCCCCGTCCCCGCTCATCGCCTCTTCTTCCCGGCCCGGTCGGGGGCCTTGTCCTGTGTCGACCGACTGTACGGAATTCCTGGCCCGCTCCGGTCCCGGGTACGCCACGCGCTCCGGCCGCACGGGGCCGGCCCGGGCGCCGGCGCCCACCGCCGCACAGCCCCACCGCCGCACACCCGAGCCCTCACACCCCCGCCAACCCATCCAGCAACCCCATCGCCACCGCCACGTCATCGGTCAGCGGACGGTCCTCCATCCGCGGGTCGAGGGCCTCCGCGGCGAGCGAGAAGGCGGTGGCGAGGGGCAGGCCGGGGTCGGGTTCCAGGGAGCGCATGCGCAGGGCGCGGATGGCGGCGACCAGTTCGCAGGCCAGGATCTGGCGGTAGTAGGTGCAGGCGCGCAGGGCCTGGCGGGCGCCGAGGGAGGCGAAGCTGGCCTGTTCCTCGACGCCGCGGGAGAGGACGGCGTGGCCGAGTGAGGCCGGGTGGGAGACCGCGCGCATCTCGCCGAGCGCCGCACCGGCCGCGTATTCGAGGATCATCACGCCGGAGCTGGCGGGCGCCGCGTCACCCAGGAACGGCCGCAGCCGGGTGAGGTCGGGCTCGGAGAGCGCGGCGAGCCGGGCGGTGGACAGCCGGGCGGTCTGGAGCACGGCCAGCCGGAAGGTGTCCAGGGCGAGCGCGGCATGCGCGGCGTAGAAATTGCCGTGGTGGTAGGCGGCCTGGTCCTCGATGCTGATCAGCGGGTTCTCGGCGGCGGCGTTCACCTCGACGGTCAGCACCCCGTCCAGGGTGTCGGCGGCGTCCAGTGCCGGGCCGTGGATCTGCGGCAGACAGCGGAAGCCGTACGGGTCCTGGATGCGGCCGAGGGGAGCGCTGGGGCGGGTCGGGATGCCGGAGAGGGCGCGCAGCCGGGCGGCGGCGGCCGCGGAGCCGGGGTGCGGGCGGGCGAGCATGACCGGCTCGGCGAAGGGTTCGTAGGAGCCGCCGACCGCGAGGAGGGAGAGCGCGGCGATCGGGAGCGAGGCGGCCAGCAGCCGGCGCAGTTCGTCGAGGGCGAGCGCCGACTGGCCGAGGGTGAGGGCGTTGCTGCTGATCAGGGCGAGGGCGTCGTTGTTGTCGAGGGCGATGGGGGCGGGGGCCCGGCCGCCGGGCGCGCAGTGCCAGGGGTGTTCGCCGGCCAGCGCGAGGCCGGTCTGGGCGAGCGCGGCCAGGTCGCCGGTGCCGACCGCGCCGTGTTCGTTGACGACGGGGTGGGCGCCGGCGTCCAGGGCGTCGAGCAGGGAAGTGATGACGGCGGGGTTCAGGCCGGCGCCGCCCGCCAGCAGCTGGTTGGCGCGTACCGCGAGCATGGCCCGGACCTCCCGGGCGGGCAGCGGGTCGCCGATCGCGCCGGCGTGGCTGCGCAGCAGTCGCAGTCCGTGTTCGGCGTCGGCGGCCCCGACGTCCTCCGTGCGGTTGGCGCCGACGCCGGTGCTGCGCCCGTAGACCCGGCCGCCGGCGGCGAGGCGGCGGGCGGTTTCCCAGGATTCCCCGGCGCGGGCGAGGGCCTTGGGGTCGGGCGCCGTGGGGTGTGCGGTGTGCTCGGCGAGGGCGGCGATATCGGTGGTGTGCAGAGTGCTGCCGTCGAGCGTGATGGGTCGGCCGTTGTCCAGCATGTGGGAAACCAAGGGGCTCAACTCCCTCTTTTAACGCGCTTTATGAACGGAAGTCCGACACCTCGTTCCGTACGGTGAGCCGAAGTAAAAGGCGGGGTAACAGGCGATGCGCTCCCACCTATTGACTTCTATTCACGTGCCTAAGACTCTGCATGATGCTATGCAGGACGGGCAAGGGGCAGCGGATGATCAAGTTCGACGCAGTCAGCAAGCGATACCCGAATGGCACCACCGCCGTGGACGAGCTGTCCCTGGACCTGCCCGAGGGCGGCGTCACCGTCCTCGTCGGCTCGTCGGGATGCGGCAAGACGACCACCCTGCGGATGGTCAACCGCATGGTCGAACCGACATCCGGCACGATCAGCGTCGGCGGCCGCGACATCCTGGAGGCGGACGCCGCCGAGCTGCGCCGCGGCATCGGCTACGTCATCCAGCAGTCCGGTCTCTTCCCTCACCGTACGATCCTGGACAACATCGCGACGGTCCCGCTGCTGCTGGGCTGGGGCAGGCGTAAGGCCCGCGCCCGCGCCGCCGAGCTGCTGGAGCTGGTCGGTCTGCCCGCCGACGCCGGCAAGCGCTATCCGCACCAGCTCTCCGGCGGCCAGCAGCAGCGCGTCGGCGTGGCCCGTGCGCTCGCCGCCGACCCGCCGGTCCTCCTGATGGACGAGCCGTTCGGCGCGGTCGACCCGGTCGTCCGCACCCAGCTCCAGAACGAGCTGCTGCGGCTCCAGGAGGAGCTGCGCAAGACCGTCGTCTTCGTCACCCACGACATCGACGAGGCGGTCCGGCTGGGCGACCGGATCGCGGTCTTCCGCACCGGCGGCCGGCTCGTCCAGTGCGCCGCGCCCGCCGAGCTGCTGGCCCGCCCCGCCGATGACTTCGTCGCCGACTTCCTGGGCGCCGAGCGCGGTCTCAAACTGCTCTCGCTCACCGAGCTCGCGGACGTGCCGTACGCCCCCGGCAGGGCGATACGCGCGGACGAGCCGGTCAGCGGGATCTCCCGCGACGGCGACCGCTGGCGCCTGGTGACCTCCTCGCGCGGCGCACCGCTGGGCTGGCTGGACACCGACGCGCTGCCCGCCGCGGGCACCGCCGGCGAGGCCCCCCTGGAGGCCGTACGGCCGCTGCGCGACACCGATTCGCTCCTCTCCGCGCTCAACGAAGCCGTCTCCTCCCCGGCCGCCGCGGTCGCCCGGGTCACCGAGGACGGCGTCCTGACCGGCGTCACCTCCCGCGACGCCATCCACGAACGGGCCGGCCGCAGCCACGCGGAGGCGGGCCGGGCGGCGGCCGCCACGGCATCCGCCCCGGGGTCCGCCACGAAGCCGCGAGCCTCCGGGGACGCCGAAGACGCCGCGCCCCGCAAGACCCCCTCTGCCCCGGAGCCGTCCGCCCCGGAGTCCTCCGCATGACCATCGAGTGGGGCTGGTTCCCCGACCACGCCGACGAGATGGCCCGCCTCACCGTGGACCACCTCGCCACCGCCGTCCCCGCGGTCCTCCTCGGCCTGCTGATCGCGCTGCCGCTGGCGGTCCTCGCCCACCGGGTACGGCCGCTGCGCGGCTTCGTCCTCGGCACGTCCAACATCCTCTACACCATTCCCTCGCTGGCCTTCTTCGTCCTGCTGCTGCCGGTCACCGGCCTGACCCGCACCACCGCGATCGTCGGTCTGACCGCGTACACCCTGGTCGTGCTGGTGCGGAACACCGTCGAGGGCCTGGACGCGGTCCCGGTCAAGGCCCGTGAGGCATCCCGGGCGATGGGGACCCGGCCGCTGCGCACCCTGCTCACGGTCGAGCTGCCGCTGGCCCTCCCGGTGATCATGGCGGGCGTACGGGTCGCCACCGTCATGTCGATCTCCCTGGTCAGTGTGGCCAGTTACATCGGCTACGGCGGCCTCGGCCAGCTCTTCACCGACGGCTTCCAGCGCAACTACCCCACCCCGGTCATCGCCGGTGTGGCACTGACCCTGCTGCTCGCCCTGGTCGCCGACGCGCTGCTGGTGACCGTCCAGTGGCTGTGCACCCCCTGGCGGCGCGGCACCACCTCCCGGCAGCGCACCTCTCTGCGGCGGAAGGCAGCGTGACGCGCCGATGCTCGAACTCCTGAAGAACCTCGCCGCCTGGCTGACCAGCCCGTCCCAGTGGTCCGGCCCCGAGGGCATCGCCACCCGCGTCCTGGAGCACCTGGAGTACTCGCTCCTCGCCACCCTCGCCGCGGCCCTGATCGCCCTGCCGGTCGGCCTGCTCATCGGGCACACCGGCCGCGGCGCCTTCCTCGCCGTCAACCTCTCCTCCTTCGGCCGGGCGCTGCCCACCGTCGGCCTGGTCACCCTGGTGTTCCTGGCGGGCGGGCTGAGCGTCTGGCCCGTGTATGTGTCCCTGGTCGCGCTCGCCGTGCCCGTGATCATCACCAATACGTACGCGGGCATGGCCGCCGTCGACCCCGAGGTCAAGGACGCCGCCAAGGGCGTGGGTCTGCGCGGCCACCAGGTCCTCTGGCAGGTCGAACTCCCGCTCGCGCTCCCGCTGATCATGACCGGCGTCCGGCTGGCGACCGTGCAGGTCGTCGCCACCGCCACCATCGCCGCCTATGTCAGCTTCGGCGGGCTGGGCCGCTATGTCTTCGACGGCCTGGCGCAGCGCGACCTGGTGCAGGTCCTCGGGGGTGCGGTCCTGGTGGCCGTGCTCGCCGTCGCCGCCGACCTGGCGCTGGGCGGCCTGACGCGGCTGCTGTTCCGCGGCCGCCCGGCCGCCGCCCGCTGAGCATCCGCCGCCCCCGTCCCCTCCGTACGTCCCGAGGAGTCCCGCCCATGAACCGTCGTACCGTCCTGACCACGCTCCTCGCCGGCGCCTCGGCGCCGCTGCTGGCCGCCTGCTCCTCCGGCATCACCTCCCTCAAGGGGGACGGCGTCGGCGGCGACAGCGGCAGCAGCAGCGGCGGACTGACCATCGGCACCGCCAACTTCACCGAGAACCAGATCCTCGGCCACCTCTACGCGGGCGTGCTGAACGCCGCCGGGGTCAAGACCACCGTCAAGCCCAACCTCGGCTCCCGCGAGATCGTGGTCCCCGCACTGCGCTCCGGCGATATCGATCTGCTCCCCGAATACCAGGGCAGCCTGCTGCTCTACCTCGACAAGAAGGCCACCGAGACCGAGGCGGGCGCGATGCAGAACGCGCTGGCCACCGTATTGCCCAACGGCCTCGAAGTCCTCCCGTACGCCGCCGCCGAGGACCGCGACAGCTTCGCCGTCACCCGGGAGACCGCCGACCACTACGGGCTGAAGACGCTCGCCGATCTGCGCAAGGTCAACGGCAAGCTGGTCTTCGGCGCCGCCGCGGAGATGAAGAAGCGGGTCGTCGGGGTCGTCGGCCTCAAGGAGCAGTACGGCGTGGAATTCAAGGAGTTCAAGGCGCTGGACTCGTCCGGGCCGCTGGTCAAGGGCGCCCTGAAGAAGGGCGACATCGATATCGCCAATGTCTTCACCACCGATGTCGACACCGCGGAGAACGGCTGGGTACTGCTCCAGGACCCCAAGCACCTCATCCCGGCCCAGCACATCGTCCCGCTGATCGCCGCCCGCAAGGCCGACTCCAAGGTCCGCAAAGCGCTGGCCCGTCTGGGCAACACGCTCACCACCGCCGACCTCACCGAGCTCAACCGCCTCGTGGACAAGGAGAAGCAGGACCCGGACCGGGTGGCCGGGGCGTGGCTCAAGAAGCGGAAGCTGGGCTGATTCCGTCCCCGCCGTAGCGGAGCGGCAGGCCGAACAGCGGGAACAGCCGCTCGGTGTCCAGGAAGGACTGGAGCGCGGTGACCCGGCCGTCCGCCGTCTCGATGACCTGGATCGCCCAGGGCGCACCGTCCGCGCGGTACTGCCCGAACGCCGGCCGGCCGTTCGCCCGGACCGGCACCAGATGCGACCCCTCGCAGCCCTCGCCCGGCCCGCGCAGCCACTTCAGGATGTCGGCGCGGCCGCGCAGCCACAGGGCGTACGGCGGCATGGACAGCGTGGAGTCCTCGTGCAGCACGGCGGTGAGCGCGTCCATGTCGAACCGCTCGAAGGCGTCGACATAGCGCCGCAGCAGCGCCTGCTGGGCATCGTCCAGCGGCGGCGGGGCGTCGGCGGCGTGGTCACCGGACGCGGCGAGGGTGGCCCGGGCCCGCTGAAGCGCGCTGTTGACCGAGGCGACCGAGCTGCCCAGCAGCTCCGCGACCTCGCTCGCCGACCAGCTGAGCACCTCCCGCAGGATCAGCACCGCCCGCTGCCGGGGCGCCAGCCGCTGGAGCGCGGAGATGAAGGCGAGCCGGATCGACTCCCGGGCGACGGCGGTCTCCGCCGGGTCCCCGGCGGACGCCAGCACCCGCTCGTCCGGAACGGGCCCGATCCAGGTCGTCTCGGGCAGCCCCGTACCGATCGGGCCGTCCACGCTCGACGGGGAGGCGAGATCCATCGGCCGGGCCCGGCGCTGACTGCCCTTGAGCAGGTCCAGGCAGACATTGGTGGCGATCCGGTAGAGCCAGGACCGCAGCGAGGCACGCCCCTCGAACCGGTCGTAGCTCCGCCAGGCCCGCACCATGGTCTCCTGCACGGCGTCCTCGGCCTCGAACGCCGATCCCAGCATCCGGTAGCAGTAGCCGGTCAGTTCGGTACGGTGCGCCTCCAGCCGGTCCACCGGCTCCCCCTGCGGCGCGGCCCGGCCCGCCGCCGCGACACCGTCGCCCGCGGCGGCTTCACTCACCGCGGCTGCACTCGTCGAGGACCGCTTCATCGAGGACCCGCCCATCCGCCCGTCGGCCGACCACCGGTACACACGCCCCGACCGTACCGGAGCGCCCGGCACCAGTCTGCTCCCCGGGCCGGGGCTGTGCAGCCGGGAGCGGGGAGGCGGGCGCAGCACGGGCGCCCGCCCCGCACCCTCACCCCCGCCCCGGCTCCGCCGCCGACCCCCGTTCCGAGAGTCGGGGGGCGCAGAGGATGCGCTTGCGGCGGACGCGGCGGCCCTCGATGGCGGCGACGGCGAGGCGGGCGGCCTCCTTGGCGATCTCGGCCAGGCCCCAGTCGACGGTGGTCAGGGGCGGGGTGAGGACCCGGGAGACGGGGTGGTCGTCGAAGCCGACGACGGAGAGGTCGCGGCCGACGGTGAGGGATGCCTCGGCGGCGGCCGCGTAGACGCCGTAGGCGATGGAGTCGGAGAAGCAGAAGACGGCGGTGGGCGGGGCGAGCGCACCGGCCGGGCGGCGGCCGTCCGGGCTGTTGGCCAGGACCCGGCGGGCCATCGCGGTCGCCGCGTCCAACTCCTGGGGACAGGGCAGGACTTCGGCCTCGATACCGAGCCGGTCGGCGGCCTCGCGGACATAGACGTCGGCGGGGCGGTCGGGGGTGGAGGGGCCGGTGGGGGTCAGCACGGTGACCCGGCGGTGGCCCAGCCCGCGGAGGTAGTCGAGGACGGCGTCGATGCCCGCGCGGTTGTCGAAGAGGACCTCACCCGCCGTACGGGCCCGGCTCAGCGCGTCGCCGATGGAGACCACCGGCACCGCGTCGGCGATCTTCGACCAGCCCTCGGCGGAGGGGTCGACGGGCGAGACCAGCAGACCGTCCACCCGCTGGTCGCGCAGCTGCTTGGCGAGGGCCAGTTCGCGCTCGGGGTCGCCGCCCGCGTCGAGGATCAGCGCATAGCGGTCACCGGCCAGCAGCTCGCGCCCTATGGCCGCCATCAGCTGCTGCTGCCACAGGTCCTGAAGGTCACCGGCGAGCACCCCGACGGTGCTCGTACGGCCGCTGGCGAGCGCGCGGGCGATCGGGTCGGCCTCGTAGCCGAGCTCGGCGGCGGCCCGGCGCACCCGCTCCTCGGTCTCCTTGGAGACATGCTTGCCGCGCAGTGCGTAGGAGACGGCGGCGGTGGAGAGTCCGGTGGCCTCGGCCACCTCGCGGAGGGTGGTGCGCTTATTGGGCCTGGCCATGTCCGGAAGCCTACCCAAGGAGGCCGCCGCACCCGGCCTCGATGCGGTCTTCCCGGTGGGGTGCACGGCCCGGCGCCCCGGGCCCTCCCTTGACACCGGAAGCTGTTAACCGCTTCACTTAAACGCATCAGTTAAACGGTTAAGTGAAACGGTTCAGGGGGCGGACCGGCGGGACGCCCCACGTGCGCCGTCCACCCGACTGTCCACCAGGCCGCCCGACCGCCCGCCACCCCGTCCACGAGTCCGCCAGTCCACCCGCCCGACCGCGCCGTCCCGGAGGGAGGCCCGTGGCCACCGACGTCCACCAGCACATCTGGCCGCCCCAGTTCCTCGCCCTGCTGCGGTCCCGCACCGCGCCGCCCCGGCTCGACGGCTGGACGCTGCACCTGCCCGGTGAGCCGCCGTACCCCGTCGACCCCGCCGACCACGACATCGCGGCCCGCGCCCGGCTCGCCCGCGCCGACGGTCTGGACCTCGCCCTGGTCTCGCTCTCCAGTCCGCTCGGCATCGAATATCTGCCGCCAGCGGAGGCCGCCCCGCTGCTCACCGCGTTCCACGACGGCGCGCTGGACCTGCCCGCCCCCTTCGGCGTCTGGGCCTCGGCCTGCCTCTCCGCCCCCGAGCCGGACACCGCGGCACTGCGGCGCGAGCTGGCGCGCGGCTGCGTGGGCCTCCAGCTCCCCGCCACCGCGCTCCTCGACGCCGCGGGCTGGGCCCGCTGCGCCCCGCTGCTGGAGGTCGCCGCCGAGCAGGACAAACCACTGTTCGTGCACCCCGGCGCGGCCCCGGCCACCGAGCCCACCGCGCCCGCCTGGTGGCCCGCCCTGGTCCCGTACGTCCAGCAGCTGCACGCCTCCTGGTTCGCCTTCCGCGCCTTCGGCCGGCCGCGCCACCCGGAGCTGCGGGTCTGCTTCGCCGCGCTGGCCGGCCTGGCGCCGCTGCACGGGGAGCGGCTGGTCGCCCGCGGCGGCGGCCGGGAGCGCGGCCGGGTGGACTGCCGCGCCTTCTACGAGACCTCCTCGTACGGAACCCGTGCGGTGGACGCCCTCGTACGGGCCGTCGGCATCGATGTGGTGGTCAGCGGCAGCGACCGTCCGTACGCCGCCCCCGTACTCCCCGACCTCGGCGCGGACGCCGCCGTCCACGCCCTGCGCCACACCAACCCGGCCCGCCTGCTGGGCCCGACGAAAGGAGCCCGCCCATGACGGACACCACCTCCCAGGCCGGCACCGCCCGTGAGGTCCCCGACGGCGAGCAGCCGTTCACCGCACTGCCCGAGCGCAACCTCGACAAGCGCGAGCTCCAGGCCCTGGTCGATGAGCTCGCCGGGCGCCCGGAGCTGTGGCGCGAGCAGGTCGCCTTCTCCGACACCGAGCGGCACTACGCCTCGCTGCACCGCGACGAGTTCGTGGACGTCTGGCTGCTGTGCTGGACCCGGCAGAACGACACCGGCTGGCACGACCACGACCTCTCCTCGGGGGCGGTGCATGTCGTCCAGGGCGTCCTGACCGAGTCCAACCCGCGGATCGGCGGCGCGCATCCGGCCACCGCGGTCGGCGCGGGCTCCTCGTTCTGCTTCGGGCCGGACCACATCCACCGCCTCACCGGCGCGACCGACGACGCGGTGTCGGTGCACGCCTACTCGCCGCCGCTGTGGCGCCTGGGCCAGTACGACATCACCGAGGACGGGCTGATGCGGCGGGTGTCGGTCTCGTACGCGGATGAGCTGCGGCCGATGGACGCGGCAGCGGCCGTCTGAGCCGGCGTTACCAGTAATTCACCGCGGCAATCAATCGATCTCACCTATTGACCTTCCATTCATCGGCGTCGATCCTGCATGAATCCATACAGGCGACGACCCGAGGCGGATTCATGGCAGGTGTGGTCGAACAGCGCTCCATCGACGTCGTCCCCGACGACGAACGGCACGGCAGCGCGGTCAGCCAGTTCACCCTCTGGCTGGGCGCCAACCTCCAGATCACCGCCGTCATCACCGGCGCCCTGGCCGTCGTCTTCGGGGCGAACGCCTTCTGGTCGCTGATCGGGCTGCTGCTCGGCAACCTCCTGGGCGGGGCGGTGATGGCCCTGCACTCGGCGCAGGGGCCGCGGCTCGGACTGCCGCAGATGATCACCTCCCGGGCCCAGTTCGGGGTGCGCGGGGCGGTGGTCCCGCTGGCGCTGGTCATCGTGATGTACATCGGCTTCTTCGCCAGCGGCAGCGTGCTGGCCGGGCAGGCGGTCGGCGAACTGACCCACCTCGGCGAGACACCGGGGATCGTGCTCTTCGCCGCGGTCACCGCCGTCGCCGCGGCCGTCGGCTACCGCCTCATCCACACCCTCGGCAAGATCGCCGGCCTGGTCTGCGCGCTGGCCTTCGTCTACCTCGGCATCCGGCTGGTGCAGCGCGCCGACCTCGGCGCGCTCCTGGCCGACCACCGCTTCGGGCTGCCGGTCTTCCTGCTCGCCGTCTCGCTCTCGGCCTCCTGGCAGCTGGCGTTCGGCCCGTACGTCGCCGACTACTCGCGCTACCTCCCGCGGCACACCTCGGCGCGCGCCACCTTCTGGTGGACGCTGTCCGGCTCGGTGCTCGGCTCGCAGTGGTCGATGACGTTCGGCGCGCTGGCGGCCGCCGCGGCGCCGGCCGCGTTCGTGGGGCACGAGGTCAGCTACATCGTCGGCCTGGGCGGCGCCGGACTGATCGCCTCGTTCCTCTACTTCGTCATCGCCCTCGGCAAGCTCACCATCAACATCCTCAACACCTACGGCGGTTTCATGTCGCTGGTCACCAGCGTCAGCGGCTTCCGCGGACAGCGCACCCTGTCGCCCCGCGGCCGTTCCGCGTACATCGCCGGGATCATGGTGGCCGGCACCGCCGTCGCGCTCCTGGGCAAGGACTCCTTCCTGACGTCCTTCAAGGACTTCCTGCTCTTTCTGCTGACGTTCTTCACGCCCTGGTCGGCGATCAACCTCGTCGACTACTACCTGATCTCCAAGGAGCGGTACGACATCCCGGCGCTCAGCGACCCGGCCGGCCGCTACGGCGCCTGGAACGTCCGGGCCCTGACGGTCTATGTCCTCGGGGTGCTCGCCCAGCTGCCGTTCCTGGCCACGCACTTCTACACCGGCCCGCTGGTGGCACCGCTCGGCGGCGCCGACATCTCCTGGCTCGTCGGACTCGCCGTACCAGCCGTCCTGTACTGGCTCGCCGCCCGTCGCGACACCGCGCGCACGGTGGCGCCCGGCCCGCGCCAGGAGGAGAACTCCCCCGCCGGATCGGGGGGTTAGCCCCAGCGCGCGGCCCGCCGGCGGCCCGTAATCTCGCAGCATGGCGACACACGACCCCGATCTGCGGAAAGAACTCGACGCGACCCTCCAGACGCGCAAGGAACTGGGCCCGGAGTACGAGCCGGAGCTGCTGGAGTCCTTCCTGGAGAAGCTGGACGCGAACGTCGACCGGCGGGTGCGGCGGCAGCTCGCCGAGCAGCAGATCCAGGTGGCACGCGGCACCCTGCCGCCCCGCCCCGCGGGCCCCGGCCGGGAGTTCTGGGAACGGTTCGGGGTCGCCGCCTTCTCGCTGGTGCTGGCCATCCCGCTGTCCACGGTCGCGGCGGTGAACACCGGGCTGCCGGGCCTGCTGGTGACCTGGGCCGGCATCGTCGGCGTCAACGCCGTGCACGGTGTGGTCCGGTGGCCGGCGCTGCGGGCGCGTACGGACCGCCGCGACGGCGCCGGGGACTGAGGCTCCAAGGGAGCGGGCCGGGGAGATGTTGCGGGGACCGCCGCACCCCGGCCGGGGCCGGGGGCGGGACGACGGCGGTCCCCGCAAGGGACGCGCGTCCGGGTCAGGGCCGGTCATCGCGTCCGGGCGGCGAGAGTGGAGGTCCGGGAGCCGCTCCGGAAGTCCGTTTCGCCGTACACCTTCACTGTGCCCGACGCGTGTTAAGTGCGTGCTGCCGGCACATGACGCATACGTTCACTTTGCGGCGGCGGCCCGTTTCCTGACGGCCACTTGACGCCGTGACGGGTCACGGGACCGTCCGCCGGCCGGGCACCCGGCGCCCGCCGCGCGGGACGGCCGCCGGGACCTCCTGCTACTTGCCGGCCTCGCGCGCCAGATAGGCCAGCAGGTCCTGCCGGCTCACCACGCCCTTCGGCTTGCCCTCGACAAGGACGATCGCGGCGTCCGCCGTCTCCAGCACCGCCATCAGATCGGCGACCGGCTCGCCCGAGCCGACCTGCGGCAGCGGCGGGCACATGTGCTTCTCCAGCGGGTCGGTCAGCGAGGCGCGCTGGGTGAACAGCGCGTCCAGCAGCTCGCGCTCGACGACCGAGCCGACGACCTCGGCGGCCATCACATCGGGGTGCCCGGCGCCCGGCTTGACGATCGGCATCTGCGAGACGCCGTACTCGCGCAGCACCTCGATCGCCTCGCCGACGGTCTCCTCCGGGTGCATGTGCACCAGCGAGGGCAGTGCGCCCTCCTTGTGCTGGAGCACCTCGCCGACGCGGGCGGCGGCGCCGCCCTCCTCCAGGAAGCCGTAGTCGGCCATCCACTCATCGTTGAAGATCTTGGAGAGGTAGCCGCGGCCGCTGTCCGGCAGCAGCACCACGACCACATCGTCCGGGCCGAGCTTCGCGGCGACCTCCAGCGCACCCACCACGGCCATCCCGCAGGAGCCGCCGACCAGCAGGCCCTCCTCCTTGGCCAGCCGCCGGGTCATCTGGAAGGCGTCCTTGTCCGAGACCGCCACGATCCCGTCCGCGACCGTGCGGTCGTAGGCGGTCGGCCAGAAGTCCTCGCCGACGCCCTCGATCAGATACGGGCGCCCGGAGCCACCGCTGTAGACCGAGCCCTCCGGGTCGGCGCCGATGACCTTGACCCGGCCCTCGCTGGCGTCCTTCAGATAGCGGCCGGTGCCGCTGATCGTGCCGCCGGTGCCGACACCCGCCACGAAGTGGGTGATCCGCCCCTCGGTCTGCGCCCACAGCTCGGGACCGGTGGTCTCGTAGTGGGAGCGCGGGTTGTTCGGGTTGCTGTACTGGTCGGGCTTCCAGGCGCCGGGCGTCTCACGGACCAGCCGGTCCGAGACGTTGTAGTACGAGTCCGGGTGCTCGGGGTCCACGGCGGTCGGGCAGACCACCACCTCGGCTCCGTAGGCCCGCAGCACATTGATCTTGTCCGTGGACACCTTGTCCGGGCAGACGAAGATGCACTTGTAGCCCTTCTGCTGGGCGACGATCGCCAGGCCCACACCGGTGTTGCCGGAGGTGGGCTCGACGATGGTGCCGCCGGGCTTCAGCTCACCCGACTGCTCGGCGGCCTCGATCATCCGGACGGCGATCCGGTCCTTGACCGACCCGCCGGGGTTGAAGTACTCGACCTTCGCCAGGACGGTGGCCTGGATCCCTCGGGTGACGTTGTTGAGCCGCACGAGCGGGGTGTTGCCGACCAGCTCAATCATCGAATCGTAAAACTGCACGGTGGTCTCCGCGGTCAGGGGCACGCTCTCCTGCGCCCGTACGGCCAGCCTATTGCCCGGGTCCGTTAGGGGAACCGCGCGTTGCGTTCCGTGCGGGAACGGGCAACACCCTGTTGTAGAAGTTCTTGCCGTTTCAAGAGCGCGTCCGGCCCCGGGCCGCGGCGCGCCCGCACTGTACGGGGAGGTGCCCGGCCCATGCCGATGACGATGTCCAGGGCGCGAGTGGCCCGGCGGATCGCCACCGCTGCCGCGTTCGGCGGCGGCGGGGTCGGGCTGCTCGGCGTCGCCGCCGTCGGGGTGCTGCTGACCGAGGTGCGGCTGGCCCGCCGGACGGTGGGCGGCTCCAGCGACATCCCGCCGTGCGCCGACGGCCGCTACGGCGCCGCCTTCGGCCACCGCACCGACCGCCCGCCGCTGCGCCTGGGCTTCCTCGGCGACTCCACCGCCGCGGGCCAGGGGGTGCACCGCGCCTCCCAGACACCGGGCGCCCTGCTCGCCTCCGGCCTGGCCGCGCTCTCCGAGCTGCCGGTCGACTTCCGCAATGTGGCGCTGCCCGGCGCGCAGTCCGACGACCTGGCGCGCCAGGTGGAGCTGATGCTGGCGGCCGGTATGGAGATCCCGGACGTCTGCGTCATCATGATCGGCGCCAATGACGTCACCCACCGGATGCCGCCCGCGGAGTCCGTACGCCATCTCGCCGAGGCGGTGCGCGGGCTGCGCGCGGCGGGCTGTGAGGTGGTCGTCGGCACCTGCCCTGATCTGGGCAGCGTCGAGCCGGTCTACCAGCCGCTGCGCTGGGTGGCCCGGCGGCTCTCCCGGCAGCTGGCCGCCGCCCAGACCATCGGGGTGATCGAGAGCGGCGGCCGTACGGTCTCCCTCGGCGATCTGCTCGGCCCCGAGTTCGAGGCGCGGCCGCGGGAGCTGTTCGGGCCGGACAACTACCACCCGTCGGCCGAGGGCTATGCCACCGCGGCGATGGCCGTGCTGCCGACGTTGTGCGCCTCGCTCGGCCTGTGGCCGGAGGAGGAGCGTCCCGAGCCGGCCCGGGGCGAGGGCATCCTGCCGGTCGAGCAGGCGGCCGCCGAGGCGGCTTCCGAGGGCGGCACCGAGGTCACCGCCTCCCGCGCCCCCTGGGCGCTGCTCAAGCACCGCAGACGCCGTCAGCTGCCCACGGCGGAGCCGGCCGGGCCGTCGTCCGTCACCCCGTGAGGGAGCGGGCGCCGGAGCGGCGCTGAGCGGCGCGCGGCGGAACGGGGCGGGGCCGTCCGGGAATACCCGGAGGCCCCGCCCCGTTCCCATAAGCGCCCGCTTAGAAAAGAGGCCCGCATCACAGCACGCACCCCGTGACCTCAGCAGTACGTGCGGGTAACTTCCCTCACAGTCCGCCCTTTTCCCGCGCACCTGGAGCCGTGTGATGCCCGAAGCCGTGATCGTCTCAGCCGCCCGCTCCCCGATCGGCCGCGCCTTCAAGGGCTCACTGAAGGACCTGCGGCCGGACGACCTGACCGCGAAGATCATCGAGACCGCGCTCGCCAAGGTCCCCGAGCTGGACCCGCGCGACATCGACGACCTGATGCTCGGCTGTGGCCTCCCCGGCGGCGAGCAGGGCCACAACCTCGGCCGCATCGTGGCCGTCCAGATGGGGATGGACCACCTCCCGGGGTGCACCATCACCCGTTACTGCTCCTCCTCGCTCCAGACGACCCGCATGGCGCTGCACGCCATCAAGGCCGGCGAGGGCGATGTCTTCATCTCGGCCGGTGTCGAGACCGTCTCGCGCAGCATCAAGGGCAGCTCCGACGGCCTGCCGGACACCCACAACCCGCTGTTCGCCGACGCCGAGGCCCGTACCGCGGCGCGCGCCGAGCAGGAGGGCGCCGACTGGCACGACCCGCGCGAGGACGGTCTGATCCCGGACGCGTACATCGCGATGGGCCAGACCGCGGAGAACCTCGCCCGCCTCAAGGGCGTCACCCGCCAGGACATGGACGAGTTCGGCGTCCGGTCCCAGAACCTCGCCGAGAAGGCGATCAACGACGGGTTCTGGGAGCGGGAGATCACCCCGGTCACGCTCCCCGACGGCACGGTCGTCTCCAAGGACGACGGCCCGCGCGCCGGCGTCACCGTCGAGGGCGTCTCCGGCCTCAAGCCGGTCTTCCGCCCCGACGGCCTGGTGACCGCCGGCAACTGCTGCCCGCTGAACGACGGCGCCGCGGCGCTGGTGATCATGTCCGACACCAAGGCGCGCGAGCTGGGCCTGACCCCGCTGGCCCGGATCGTCTCCACCGGCGTCTCCGGCCTCTCCCCCGAGATCATGGGATACGGCCCGGTCGAGGCCAGCAAGCAGGCGCTGCGCCGGGCCGGCCTCTCGGTCTCCGACATCGACCTGGTCGAGATCAACGAGGCGTTCGCCGCCCAGGTCATCCCGTCCTACCGGGACTTGGGCATCGACCTGGACCGGCTGAACGTCAACGGCGGCGCGATCGCCGTCGGCCACCCCTTCGGCATGACCGGCGCCCGTATCACCACCACCCTGATCAACTCCCTCCAGTGGCACGACAAGCAGTTCGGCCTGGAGACGATGTGCGTGGGCGGCGGCCAGGGCATGGCAATGGTCATCGAGCGGCTGAGCTGAGCACGGCCACCGGCACGAGCGGCTGAACGGAGCCGCGGCGTCATCGCTTCACGGGGTGTGCGCGGGGAAACGGACCAACTTCCGCCCCGCGCACACCCTTCGCGCTCGCATGAACACGGGCGGCGACACGGCGTGACCTGCGCCACTCGTTAACGAGATCGCGACCCAATCTCCCCCAGGATTGTGACCAACGCCCTGGGGGAGCGGTGTTCTTGCAGGTCAGCAGGGGGGCGCCGGCCCATACGGCGCCCTGACTCCCCAGCATTTCGGGACATAGGGCACAAGGTGCGGTCGCCGACCACCGGCAGGCTGATGTAGGAAGTCGGAGAACAATCTGCTAACGGGAGTACGCCGGTGACCGAGCCGCAACCAGGCGTGATCCCGAGCGAGCGCATCCAGGGGGTCGCCCGGCCGGACGGCCGGGGGAAGTCCGAGTACCGGTGCGCGGCCCCTGGGAACAGGGCCGCCGAGCGAAGTGGGGAGGACGCATGAGCGAGCGCCCCCGAGCGGGTCGAGAGGTGCGCGTCTCGCCCATGCGGGACCGAACGGAGAGAGGTTTCGGCGTGAGCGAGCCCAGCGAACCCAGCGAGCGAACCATTAACGGGTGCGCGCCTCGCGCATGCGAGGCCGAGCGAAGCGAGGTTTCGGCATGAGTGTCCACACCCTTTTTGTGCTGGTGGCCGCGCCCACCGCCGTGGCGCTGGGCGCCGCCGCCCTGCACACCGCCCGCGCCCTGCGCCGCCAGATCGCCGAGCTGCGCGCCGAGCTCCTCGCCGCCCGTCAGGACACCGCGGCCGGCGCCGCGGCGGCGCATCCGGCCACCGCGGCCATCCCGTCCGCCCGCACCGTCCCGGCCGCCGAGACCCCGCTCGCGGACATACGTGCCGCCGTCGCGGACGCGCTGGCCGAGGAGCGGGAGCGCGAACTGGCCGAGGCCCGCGCCTTCTGGGCCGCGCAGGAGGCCCGGGACGCCGCCGACGCCCCGTCCCTGCTCGGCGGGCTCGTCGGCCTCGGCGACGAGGGGCTGCTGGACCCCCGCGCGGACCAGCGCGAGCCGTCCGAGCGCCCGGAGTCCGACCGGCTCGACACCCAGCCGTTCCTGCCCCGCCAGGCGGATCTGGCCGGTCTGGAGCCGCTGCTGGGCCCGGACGCCCTGGAGGCGATGGATCACCTGGAGTCCATGGAGGCGCTGGAAGCCCTGGACGCGCCGGAGTTGGAGCCGGTCGAGGAGACCGAGTCCGCCGAGCTGGCCGCCGCCCGCCGGCGCCACCCCTCGCACCCGGACTTCTCCCCGTCCCCGGTGATCAGTGATCATGAGCGCACGGTGGCCCGCCTGGAGGAACTGGCGCAGGACGCCACCCCGCTCGCGGACGTCCGCCCCGGCCCGCTGGGCACCCTGGACGTCTATGTCTTCGCCGACGGGACCACGCTCTGTCTGACCCCCGGGCAGCGCGAGACCGCGGAGCGGGTGGCCGACGCACTGCACGCCGGGCGCACCCCCGTACTGCTGGGCGGCTCCGGTATCTCCGGGGCGTACGCGCTGACCTTCTCCTGGGGCGAGACCCGCGAGGAGAGCGTCTACATCCTCGCGGACCGCGTCATCGCCTCGCTCTGACACCGCACGGCGGGCCCGTCCGACGAGGTCCGCCGACAAGGTCCGGGGCCACCGGCCCTAGTAGCGGTCCGCCACCGCCCGCACGCATCCCACGGCCTCCGCCAGTTCGTCGGCGGGGGCCACTTTCGCGTCAGAGTTCGCCGTCCCGTCGGCCGGGTGTGCCGCCGCGGCCCGCAGCGCCTCGACAAGATCGTGCCCGGCCACCGCCAGTTGGTCGCCCGCCGCGAACATCCCCGCGTCCGGCAGCTCGTACGGCGGCTCCCCCGGCCGCTCGATCAGCTGCGCCCGGGTCGCCAACTGCCGGGCCAGTGCGAGCGCTTCGGCCGCGGCGCCCCGGTCGAGCCTGCTCTGGGGCAGCGATCGGAGGCGGTCGGCGAGGGCGTCCACGGCGGTCTGCAAGGGGGTCACGTCAAGCACGTCGTGAGCCTATGCGCCACTCCCGGGTGGTTGCCAACGCCCGAACGCTCAGGCACGGTGGCCTGAAGAACCAGCATCGACCGCGTCCGGAGGCGCCGATGTCTCAGCTCTTCTCCGAAGAGACCCACCGGAACATGCTCTCCCGTATCCCGCACTGCACCGGCCGGGAAATCTCCGACTGGCTCCGCACTGTTGACGAGGGCCCCGCCCTCTTCCGCTTCGATGAGAAGGTCAGCTGGCTCCGCGGCGAGCACAACCTCGCCTACGGCCACGCCAAGGCAATCGTCCACGAATACGATCTCAGGCGCGCCGCGCGCAAGTTCTGATCACACCGCCGGGCTCCGTGCCGTCCCGGCTCAGAACATTCCCCTCATCCGGCACTCCGCACGTCGAAGGGCCCGCGGGCAGTTCGCCCGCGGGCCCTTCGACGGTGCTGCCGGGCGCACCGTGCGCCCGGCGTCCCGGTGCGTCAGTCGCCCCGGAGGATCGAGATCAGCCGCAGCATCTCCATGTAGATCCACACCAGGGTCAGCGTCAGACCGAACGCCGCCAGCCAGGACTCCTCACGCGGAGCGCCGTAGGCGATGCCGTCCTCGACCTGCTTGAAGTCCAGCGCCAGGAAGAGCGCGCCGAGGACCACGCCGACGATGCCGAAGACGATGCCCAGACCGCCGCTGCGGAAGCCGAGGCCCTCACCGCCGCCGAACACCATGAACAGCACATTGACCAGCGACAGCAGGACGAAGCCCATCGCCGCGATCATCACGAAGCGGGTGAAGCGGGCGGTGACCCGCACGATCCGCGTCTTGTAGGCGACCAGCATGGCGACGAACACCGCCATCGTGCCCAGCACCGCCTGCATGGGGGCGCCGTTCATGTTCGGCAGGCCGTTGATGAAGCCGCTCAGCGCGCCGAGGAAGACACCTTCGAGCGCCGCGTACGCCAGGATCAGCGCGGGCGACGGCTTCCGCTTGAAGGACTGGACCAGCGCCAGCACCATCGCGACCAGGCCGGCCCCGATCGCGAAGCCGAGGCTCTGGGTCAGGAACAGCCAGCCGACGGTGGCGCCCGCGATGACCGTGCCGAGCGTCATGCCCGTCCGCGCGACGACATCGTCCATCGTCATCGGGCGGGTCTGCGGGGTGTACTGCGGCGGTGCTTCGGTGATGGGCTGCTGGCCCTGGGCGTACGGGTTGGTCGCATCCTGCGCGTAGGGGTTGCCGCCCTGTGCGTAGGGGTTGGCTCCGGCGTACGGGTTCGCGGCGCCCCCGGCCTGCGGCGGCGCGTTGAAGCCCGCGTAGCCGGTGTCGCGGCTGAAGCCCCGTCGCGAGAAGACCGGGTTGCTGCTCCTCATCTCACTCCTCCATGGCCGCCCTGCGCGGCCTTGACGGCAAGCGTAATGGCTTGGCAAAGGCGCGTCGCTAGTTCTTGAGCAGGATCTTTCCCTGAACCCGGGACGGCACATCCGCCATGAGGAGGACGTGCGGGAGGCCGCGAACGTGCCCGGAGCAGGATGCGGACCGCGGCGCGGCGGGCACCGCGACGGACCGCTGTCGCACCGTCACACCGCCCGGTCCCAGGCATTACGGGTATTCGATCTCCGTCCACCGCCTTGCCGTCTTCTTGTCGTCCTCTTGCCATCGTCCGTTGCCGCCGTCCGCTGCCGACCGGCCCGAACTGGGATTTTCCTTCTGCTCCGCCCGGGGCTTCTTCCCGCTGCCGCCGAACGGAATCCGATAAATGTCTGATCGCAACGGACGCCATCAGACCCGGCAGGCAACCGATTCACGGGAGGGGCCGTCTTCCCTGCCGGCCGGAGCTGCCCTGGTAGGTGGTTCCACAGAGCTGACGCATGGTCAAGGTCCGACCCCGGAGTGCCCCTTCTCGATGCACCCGCGTCTCACCGTCCGTAGCGCTATGGGCGCGATCGGTTGTAATCCGAGGGTACAGATAGGGCTATTCTGGCGGGAAACAGCAGCGAAAGAGGGTTGAGGTGCCTGTGCCTGACGTCTCAGTAGTCGTCATCGTCTACAACGACGCCGACCGGTTGCCGACCGCGGTTCAGTCCGTGCTGGACCAAACGCTCCGGGACGTCGAGGTGGTGATCGTCGACGATTGCAGCACCGACCGTTCTTTCGAAGTGGCGCAGCGGCTCGCGGCCGATCACCCCGGACGGGTCAGAGCCTTCCAGCTGCCGGAGAACAGCGGTGCGGGAGGCGAACCGCGGAACGTCGGCATCGAGCACACCGAGGGCCGCTACGTCATGTTCCTGGACAGCGATGACGTCCTGGAAATCAATGCGTGCCGCAATATGCTGGAGGCCGCCGAGGAATCCGGCTCAGATATCGTTTCCGGTCTGTGCGTCCGGCTGCACAAGGACACCCGCAATCAGAAGCGCGACGAGTGGTACGCCTGGCTGTATTCCACGACCCGCACGCTGGAATCCGTCACGGAACTGCCGGACCTGTTCGTCTGGGACACCCTGTCCACCAACAAGTGCTATCGCCGCGATTTCCTCATCGAGAACAATCTCCGATTCCCCAGGGGGATGTTCTACGAGGACCTGATGTTTATCGCCGATGCATATCTGGCGGCGCGCCGCATCACCCTGATTCCCAATCAGGTCTATTTCTGGCACGTATACGAGCGGGCCGCCGTGAAGTCGGTGACGAACCGGCGCCACGAAATGACCAACTATACGCACCGGCTGGAGATCCACCGGCGCATCGACGCATTGCTGGCGGAACGCGGGCTGGACGAGCTGAAGCTCGCCAAGGACGTGAAATTCCTCAAGCACGATCTGGTGCTGCATCTGCGGGATCTGCCGTTCCGCGAAGATTCCTACCGCCAGGAATTCTCCGAACTCTCCCGGGAGTACCTCGCGAGCATCGCCCCGGAGGCGTACGAGCGGGTCCAGCCGATACAGGCCATCTGCGCCTACCTGCTCCAGCAGGGTGACTGGGACCACCTGATCCCGGCGGTCGACACCCTCATCAACCGCGACAAGCTCTCCTCCCCGCTCACCGAGCACGACGGCCGGATCTACTGGTGCGGCGGCCACTTCGACGATGCGCTCGGGCGCGAGATCCTGGACGTGACCGACATCGGCTACCACGAGAAGCCGGTCAACCAGCTCTTCCTGCGCAACCAGCTCACCCGCTTCAGCGCGTCCGGCAAGGCCGTCTCGCTGGCCGGCCGGATCACCAATCCGCTCGGCGTCATCCCGCCCGGCGCCCGCCTCAAGGGGCAGCTGGAGTTCAGCGCCCGGCGGCGCAGCCTCCAGTCCTTCCACTTCCCGGTGCGCGAGCTGCGCCACGAGGGCGACACCGTCCACTGGGAGGCCGCGGCGGACCTCACCGCGAAGCTGCGCCCGCTCGGCATCGTCGACACCATCTGGGACGTACGGCTGCGCCTGGACGTGGACGGGGTGCGCACCACGACCCGGCTCACCGTCGCCGACACCGGGCTCTCCGCGCCGCTGCCGGTGAGGCCGCGGCTGACGCGGATGGTCGCCGACCACCTCGAACCGCATGTCTCGGCCAAGGGGCATCTGGCGTTCCGCCTGGTCAGCGAGGGCCGCAACGCCGAGCGCATCCAGGAGCTGATCAACCGCGGGGTGCGCGGCAAGCCGGGGACACTGGCCAAGACCGGCTACCGCAAGGCGAAGGCGCTGCGCAAGAAGGTCACCTCCGGCGACAACAAACTCCGCGCCTACCACGAGGTGTTCTGCCGGCTGCCGGTCAAGAAGCGCACGGTGGTCTTCGAGAGCCACCTGGGCAAGCAGTACAGCGACAGCCCGCGCGCCCTCTACGAGGAGATGCGGCGGCAGGGCCTGGAGTTCGAGGCGATCTGGTCGTACGCCGGGTCCCCGAAGGACTTCCCCAAGGACGTCACCCTCGTACGGCGCTGGTCGCTGCCCTATCTCAAGGCGCTGGCGCAGGCCGAGTTCTGGGTGGACAACCAGAGCTACCCGCTCAAGCTCACCAAGCGCCCGGAGACCACCTACCTCCAGACCTGGCACGGCTCGGCGCTGAAGAACATGGGCTTCGACCAGCCGGCGCTGAAGGCGCAGACCCGCCGGCAGCAGGAGGAGCAGCAGCGTTCGCTGGACCGCTTCGACCGCTTCCTGGTCCGCTCCGAGCACGATGTGCACACCCTGGCCAAGGCTTTCCGGCTCCAGGAGAAGACGCTGCTGCGGGTGGGATACCCGCGCAATGACGCGCTGGTGCACGCCCGGCAGCGGGAGGCCGAGCGGGGAGTGCGTGAACGGGGGCCGCTGGCCGCGGAGTTGGGCATTCCCGAGGACCGGACCGTACTGCTTTACGCGCCGACGTTCCGCAAGGCGGGCGGCCGGCACGGGCGCTTCGAATTGCCCTTCGACGTGGAGCGTTTCGCCGATCAGTTCGGCGACCGCTATGTCCTCCTGGTGCGTTCGCACTACCTCAATCATGTGGTGCTGCCACCGACCGTGCAGGGCCGGGTCATCGACGTATCGGCGCGCCACGATGTGACGCCCCTGCTGGAGCTGGCCGACGGGCTGATCACCGACTATTCGTCAGTGATGTTCGACTATGCGCTGCTCGACCGTCCCCTGGTGTTCTTCACCTACGACTACGACGAGTATGTGCACGAGGGCCGCGGCACCTACTTCGATCTGCTGGAGCACGCACCGGGCCCGGTGGTCCGCACCGAGGACGATTTCCACGAGACGATCAAGTCGTTCGAGTCGCAGGCACTGGAATACGCGAAGAGCCGCAGGGAATTCGTCGCCAAGTTCGGCGAATACGACCGGGGCGACGCCTCCCGGAGCATCGTCGATCAGTTTTTTGCGCAGTGGAGCCGTTGATGACCAAGTCGAACGCAGCCGAGCCGCGGGACATCTTCTTCGTGTCCAACAGCGTCAACGAGCTGGGTGGCATCACCAGCTGGTCGCACCAGATGGCGCGGCTGTTCAGCGAGCGGGGCCACCGGGTGCACCTCGTCGGCGTGGTGCCGCCCCCCGAAGGGCGGGTCCAGGAGCTGGCCCCCGACGAGCCGTTCGGGACCACCACGCTGTACTCCGAACACCCGCCCTCCGTCGCCCCCGTGCGCGGCCTCAAGGACAAGCTCAACCTCGTCGAGCAGCGCCGGCGGGCGGCCCGGGAGGCCGGGATGCGGGAGCAGGCGGCCAAGTTGAGCGCGCTGTTCCGGGCGGCCAAGCCGGGCGGGGTGGTGATCGTCACTCAGGTGTGGGCCATGGAGTGGGTCGCGCTGGCCGATACCGCGGGGCTGACGGTGTTCGGGATGAGCCACGAATCCTTCGACACCTGCCGCAAGTCCTCCCGCTTCGCCCGGGTCAAGCGGTTTTACCAGGACGTCGACCGAATGCTGACGCTCACCCGGGAGGACGCGGACCGCTGGATCCGGCAGCGGATGGACAACGTCGGCTTCATGCCGAACCCGCTGCCCTTCTTCCCCGAGGTGCCCTCGGACCGCTCCGCCAAGTGCGTGGTCAGCATCGGCCGGCTGCACGAAGAGAAGGGCGTGGACCTGCTGTTGGAGGCCTGGGCCAAGGTCTCCCCGCAGCACCCCGACTGGACGCTGCGGGTCTACGGCTCCGGTGAGGAAGAGGAGGCGCTGCGCAAGCAGGCCGCGGAGCTGGGGATCACCGCCACGGTCGCGTGGATGGGCCGGACCGGCGACGTACCCGGGGCGCTGCGGGAGAGTGCGGTCTTCGCGCTCAGTTCGCGGGGCGAGGGCTTCCCGCTGGCGCCCATGGAGGCGATGGCGACGGCCGTGCCGTGTGTGGCGTTCGATGTGGCGCCCGGCGTCCACGAGATCATCACGGACGGTGTGGACGGTTTCCTCGCCCCGCCGGGCAATATCACCGAATTCGCCCGGCATCTCGACGCCCTGATGTCCGACAAGGAGCTCCGGGACACGATGGGCGAAGCCGCCCGGGAGAACATCCAGCGGTTCTCCACGGAGGAGATTGTCGGCCGCTGGGAGAGCTTGTTCGCGCTCGTGGAGCGCTGAGCCGACAACGCACAATGCGAGAAGGGGCCGCCGGCTTTCCCCGGTGGCCCCTTCTCGTTGAAAATTCAGTTAAGCTCCGCCGCGTGCGGAGTGCCCGGAGCCGGACTTGAACCGGCACGGCCGTAGGCCAGCGAGGTTTAAGCTCGCCGTGTCTGCATTCCACCATCCGGGCCTGGGATCCCCCATGCCACCTCAAAGAGGGCAGCACGAGCGTAGCCCGCAGTGCACGACACAGATCGGCCGCTCTTCCCGAGGTTGTCTTATTTTATTGGCAACTGAGTGAGCATCAGCGACCGGTACAGGCCTTCGGCACATGCCTGAAGCCCACCTTCGGTGGGAAGCCCCCCGGCGCATTTTCATGCCCGAATTGACGGAAACTCGACGCCTCGTCAGCGTGACCGTCACCCCCGTCCGGCCGCCCCTCCGGCGGCCGTGATCAAGGCAACAGCATCTGGAGTCACCTCCTCCGCAGGGATGACGGGCGAACCCCTGATACGTCCCAGGGGTGGTCAAAAGCGACCACAGGGGTTGACGCCCCCGCCCCGCCCCCGGGCCCACGATGGAGACCGTCCGCACTCGTCCGTCACCCGAGTCCTTGGGGCCGCCGCGGACCTGATGCCCCCTCCCACGACAGGAGCACCCCGTGACCACCCACCACTCCGGCGTCGCCAGCGCCTCCCGCGCCACCATGGCGGCCGCCCGCGCCACGGACCTCACCAAGGTCTACGGACAGGGCGAGACCCAGGTGGTCGCCCTGGACGCGGTCTCCGTCGAATTCCGGCAGGCCGAGTTCACCGCGATCATGGGCCCCTCCGGGTCCGGCAAGTCGACGCTGATGCACTGCATGGCCGGGCTGGACTCGATCTCCGGCGGTTCCGCCCTGATCGGCGAGACCGAACTCACCGGCCTCAAGGACAAGAAGCTCACCCAACTCCGGCGCGACAAGATCGGCTTCGTCTTCCAGGCGTTCAACCTGCTGCCGACCCTGTCCGCCCTGGAGAACATCACGCTGCCGATGGACATCGCGGGCCGTAAGCCCGACCGCGCCTGGCTGGACCGCGTTGTGCAGACCGTCGGCCTGGCCGACCGCCTCAAGCACCGCCCCAGCCAGCTCTCCGGCGGCCAGCAGCAGCGCGTCGCGGTCGCCCGCGCGCTCGCCTCCCAGCCCGAGATCATCTTCGCCGACGAGCCCACCGGCAACCTCGACTCGCGCTCCGGCGCCGAGGTCCTCGGCTTTCTGCGCAACTCCGTACGCGAACTGGGCCAGACCGTGGTGATGGTGACCCACGACCCGGTCGCCGCCTCCTACGCGGACCGGGTGGTCTTCCTCGCCGACGGCCGGATCGTCGACGACATGGCCGACCCGACCTCCGACGCCGTGCTGGAGCGGATGAAGGGCTTCGACGCCAAGGCCCGCACGACCTGATCAACAGCAGCCGCCCCGTACGACCGGACCTCTCCCCCAGGACCCCTCATGTTCAAAACCGCCTTGCGCAATGTGCTTGCGCACAAGGCCCGGCTGCTGATGACCGTGCTCGCCGTGATGCTCGGCGTGGCCTTCGTCTCCGGCACCCTGGTCTTCACCGAGACCGTCTCCCAGGCATCCCAGGCCCAGTCCCGCGAGGACCTCCGTGACGTCGACGTGGTGCTCCACGCGCCGCACGGCAGCGGCTCCGGGTTGCCCGTCATCGACCAGAAGCTGCTCGACAAGTCCGCCCGGGTACCCGGCGCGGCCTCCGCCACCGGCCTCATCTCCGGCTTCACCGGCATCGCCGGCAAGAACGGCGCGCTGATCGGCGACCCCAACTCCAGCCAGGGCGGCAACTACTTCCCCGGCGCCGACGGCAAGGACGCCCGCTACCCGATGCGCGACGGCGCGGCCCCGCACGGCCCGCACGAGTTCGCACTGGACGCCCGCACCGCGGACGAGGCCGGCTACAAAGTCGGCGACACCGTACGGCTGTCCGCCAACGGACCGGTCCACGAGCAGAAGCTGACCGGCATCTTCACCACCGACGACAGTGCGGTCGCGGCCGGCGGCAGCCTCGCCCTGTTCGACACCCCGACCGCCCAGAAGCTGCTGGGCACCCCCGGCGGGTTCCAGGAGATCCGGATCAAGGCCGACCCGGGCACCTCCCAGACCGCCCTGAAGTCCGCGGTCGAGTCCGCGCTGCCCAAGGGCAGCGTCGTGGCCACCACCGGCAAGCAACTCGCCGACGACATCGGCAAGGCGAACGCCGAGAAGAACAGCGCCATGCAGAACGCACTGCTGATCTTCGCCGGTATCGCGCTCTTCGTCGGCATCTTCCTCATCGTCAACACCTTCACCATGCTGGTCGCCCAGCGCACCCGGGAACTGGCGCTGCTGCGCGCGGTCGGCGCCAGCCGCCGCCAGGTCACCCGCTCGGTGCTGACCGAGGCATTCGTCGTCGGCGCGATCGCCTCCGTCGTCGGCCTGGCCGCCGGCATCGGCGTCGGCGCCGGGCTGCGCGCCCTGATGGGCAGCCTGAGCGGCAGCGTTCCCGACGGCCCCCTGGTGGTGCCCCTGTCGGCCGTGCTGACCTCGCTGCTCGTCGGCACCCTCGTCACCGTCCTGGCCGCCTGGCTGCCGGGCCGGCGCGCCGCGAAGATCCCGCCGATCGCCGCGATGAACAGCGTGCACGCCACCGCCACCACCAAATCCCTGGTGCTGCGCAACACCATCGGTGCGCTCTTCGCCGGCGCCGGTGTCGCCGTGGTGCTCTACGGCACCAGCTCATCCGCCGGCAAGAACGCCGACGTGGTACTGGCAGGCGGTGCGACGCTGCTGATGATCGGCGTGTTCATCCTGACGCCGCTGCTGTCCCGCCCACTGATCGCAGTGGCCGCGCCCGTCCTGCGGATCTTCGGGGTCGCCGGCACCCTCGCCCGGCAGAACTCGGTCCGCAATCCGCGCCGTACGGCGACCACCGCCTCCGCGCTGATGGTCGGACTGACCCTGATCACCGGTCTGACGGTGGTCGCGACCAGTGTGCAGACCTCCGTCGAGAAGCAGGCCGTCGCCTCGCTCAAGTCCGACTACGTGGTCTCCATGGCCGGCCCGGCGCCGCTCTCCCCCGACGTGGCGAAGAAGCTCAGCACCCTGGACGAGGTCACCGCCGTCAGCCCGCTGCGCCTGTCCTTCACGGACCGCACGGTCCTGACCGGCGTCAACGGCAAGGACTTCGACAAGGTCGCCCGGCTCGACTTCACCCAGGGCTCACTGGGCACGATCCAGGGCAACCAGGTGGTCGTGGACACCCACACCGCCGAGAAGAAGGGGCTGCACCCCGGCTCCCGCTTCCCGGTGACCTTCGCGGACGGCAAGAAGAGCACGCTCAGCGTCTCGGGTGTCTACGAGGGCAACGACCTCATCCAGGGCGTCATCCTGGACAACGCCACGCTGGCCCCGCACGAGAAGCAGGCCGACGATTCGCGGGTGCTGGTGAAGACCAAGGACGGCGCCACCGACGCCACCAAGGACGCGCTGGTCACGGCGCTCGGCAAGAACCCGGCGCTCGCCGTCGCCGATAAGCAGGAGGTCACCGAAGCGATCGCCGGCATGGTCACCATGATGCTGAACATGCTGTACGCACTGCTCGCCATGGCCGTGATCGTCGCGGTGCTCGGCGTCATCAACACCCTGGCGATGTCGGTCTTCGAACGCTCGCAGGAGATCGGCATGCTGCGCGCCATCGGACTGGACCGCCCCGGTATCAAGCAGATGGTGCGCCTGGAGTCCCTGGTGATCTCGCTCTTCGGCGGGGTGCTCGGCATCGGCCTGGGCGTCTTCTTCGGCTGGGCGGCGGGTCCGATGATCAGCAGCAGCATGCCGGGGTACGGGCTGGTGCTGCCCTGGGGGCGGCTCGGCCTCTTCTTCGCGGCGGCGGCGCTCATCGGCGTACTGGCGGCCCTGTGGCCGGCCCGCCGGGCGGCGCGGCTGAACATGCTGACCGCCATCAAGGCGGAGTAGCACGCGGTGGGTGCGCCGGGCCCGGACGGGTCCGGCGCACCGCCGTGTCAGCCGGTCCAGTCCCGCCCCCGCAGCGGCAGCCCCGACTCCCCGCTCTCCGGGGTCCGGACCGCCAGCACCTGGTTGACTCCTATGCGGTTGCGCTCGAAGGACAGGGCCGACGCGGCCATGTAGAGCCGCCACACCCGGGCCCGGCCGGTGGAGGTGAGCCGCGCCGCCTCGTCCCAGTGCCGCTCCAGGTTGGCGACCCAGCTCCGCAGCGTCAGCGCGTAGTGCTCCCGGATCGCCTCCACGTCCCGTACCTCGAACCCGGCCTCCTCCAGCTGGCCGACGGTCCGGCCGACCGGGGCCAGCTCACCGTCCGGGAACACATACCGGTCGATGAACTCATCGACGTGGTACGCCTCCTCGTCCGCCACCGGCCGCCGGGCGATCTGGTGGTTGAGCAGCCGCCCGCCGGGCCTGAGCAGGGAGTACAGGGCCGCGGCGTACTCCGCGTACTGCGTGCGGCCGACGTGCTCGGCCATCCCGACCGAGGAGATCGCGTCGAACGGCTCGTCGTGGATCTCGCGGTAGTCCTGCACCCGGATCTCGATCCGGTCGGCGAGCCCGGCCTCGGCGATCCGCTTACGGGCGAAGCCGGCCTGCTCCTCGGAGAGGGTGATGCCGACCGCCCGGACGCCGTACTCGCGGGCGGCGTGCAGCACCATCGAGCCCCAGCCGCAGCCCACGTCGAGCAGCCGCCGGTCCTTCTGGAGGCCGAGCTTGCGGCAGATCAGGTCGAGCTTGTCGCGCTGGGCATCCTCCAGAGTGGCCTCGGGGCTCTCCCAGTAGGCGCAGGAGTAGACCATGGACGGGCCGAGGACCAGCGCGTAGAAGTCGTTGCCGACGTCGTAGTGGTGGCTGATGGCTTCCTTGTCGCGCCGCAGGGTGTGCAGCGGTCCGTGGCGGCGCCGGAGCTCTTCCGCGGGCGGGGCCGGCGGGACCGGGGCGCCGGCCAGGGTGAGCAGTTCCCGGGCGGCGGCGCGGATCTCCGGGCGGGCCAGGGCGCGCAGGAGAGCGGCCCGCGGCGGCCTGGGGGCGTCACCGCGCTCCCAGATCAGCCCGGCGAGCCGGTCGAGCGCTTCGTAGAGGTCGCCCTCGATGTCGAGGTCGCCGGCCACCCAGGCGCGGGCCAGGCCGAGTTCGCCCGGCTTGAACAGCAGCCGGCGCAGCGCCCGGCGATGGCGGATCACGAGGGTCGGTGCCCCCGGCGGGCCGGACTCGCTACGGTCCCAGGCGCGGATGCGTACCGGGAGCGGTGCTCCCAGTAGCTCCTCGGCGAGCTTGGTGAGCCGTCCAGCGGCATCGGCCATGTCGCACACCTCCGTGTTGACGAGTCGGGCAAAGAAGCTTCACCCACCACGTAAACGCCAATGGGGCGCCCAGTTAGTCCCGTTCACACGTAAGAGAACCGCACACCGCCCGCTTTGCGCCAGGGTGGACACGCCTGCGGACACGCCAAAGGGCGCCCGCCCCACGGATGGCGGACGCCCTTCGGGCTGGTCGGAGTAACCGACCGGGAATTCAGGAAGCCTTGGCCTTGGTCTTGTCCCCGGCCTCGGCGGCGGTCGGCGGGGCCGGCGCCGGCTTGGCGGCCTCGTAGAACTCCTCGCGGGGGTTCTCCATGGCGCCGAGCGAGACGACCTCGCGCTTGAGGAACATGGCCAGCGTCCAGTCGGCGAAGACCCGGATCTTGCGGTTGAACGTCGGCATCGCCATGCCGTGGTACGCGCGGTGCATGTACCAGGCGAGACGGCCCTTGAGCTTGATCTTCATCTTGCCCATGACGATCATCGCGACGCCCTTGTGCAGGCCCAGACCGGCGACCGCACCCTTGTTGGCGTGGCTGTACTCCTTCTGCGGGAAGCCCCGCATGCCGGAGAGCACGTTGTCGCCGAGGATCTTGGCCTGCCGCAGCGCGTGCTGCGCGTTCGGCGGGCACCAGGCGTTCTCGTTGCCGTTCTTGCGCCCGACCAGGTCCGGGACCTGGGCGTTGTCGCCGGCGGCCCAGATGTAGTCGGTGCCCTGCACCTGGAGGGTGGTGCCGGTGTCGACGTGGCCGCGCGGGCCGAGCGGCAGACCGAAGCGGGACAGCGCCGGGTTCGGCTTGACGCCCGCGGTCCACACGATGGTGTTGGAGTCGACCTCGAGGCCGTTGTTGAGCTTCACGTGGCCGTCGACGCAGGAGTCCATGCCGGTCTTGAGGTAGACCTCGACACCGCGGCCCTCGAGGTGCTCCTTGCCGTAGGCGCCCAGCTTCGGGCCGACCTCGGGGAGGATCTTGTCGGCGACGTCGACCAGCAGGAAGCGCATGTCCTCGCGCTTCACGTTGTTGTAGTACTTCGCGGCGTCGCGGGCCATGTCCTCGACCTCACCGATGGTCTCCGCACCCGCGAAGCCACCGCCGACGAAGACGAAGGTCAGCGCCTTGCGGCGGACGTCCTCGTCGGTCGTGGAGTCGGCCTTGTCCAGCTGCTCCAGCACGTGGTTGCGCAGGCCGATGGCCTCTTCCACGCCCTTCATGCCGATGCCGCTCTCGGCCAGGCCGGGGATCGGGAAGGTACGGGAGACCGCGCCCATCGCGATGACCAGGTAGTCGAAGGGCAGTTCGTACGCCTCGCCGACCAGCGGGGCGATCGTGGCGACCTTGCGGTCCTGGTCGATGGTGGTGACCCGGCCGGTGAGGACCTCCGCCTTGGGCAGCACGCGTCGTAGCGGCACCACGACGTGGCGGGGGGAGATGCTGCCGGCAGCAGCTTCGGGGAGGAAGGGCTGGTACGTCATGTACGAGCGCGGGTCGACGACCGTGACGGTCGCCTCGCCGTACCGCATCTGCTTGAGGATGCGGCGTGCCGCGTACAGGCCTACGTACCCACCGCCTACAACGAGGATCCTGGGACGCTCCGTGGTGCTCATGCAATCGAGTATCCACCCCCACATGGGGGGTCGCTCGTGAGCCCCTTCACAAGCACCGGAGGGGCATCTGCTACACTCCGCCGGCTTCGTGACCGATGCCATAGTCCAAAGCGGAACCACTGTAGGACGCAAGGCGTTGGAGACCCCTGTTGATCAGGCGTTGTTCCGCTGCCACGGCCCGTCGAGCGACTGGACCACCGCCTCCGCGAGCGCGCCGCCGCGATCTGCGGAACCGCGCATTCTCCGGGTCCAGGGGTCCTAGGACCTTCGAATGAGGGCCACACGCTGAGATTGTTCGTCCAACGACAGGCTTTTTCATGTGAAGGATTTCACGAACTTTCTTCCCGGAGCCCTCCGCGAGACCCTCGAAAGGCCCCTGAAGGCCGCTCATCCGGCCGGCCCGGCCCGCTCAAAAAGCCGGACGGCAGAGGCCGTTGCCGACCTCTGCCGCACCGTGCCCACCTCAGCCGGCGAGGCTCCAGGCGATGCGTCGGGCGCCGCCTCCAAAGCGTCACTCACTCCCGAGCCCGTGCATGTGTACACAATCGTGCGTACACTTTCTTCATGGCCGAGAGCACTGTGACTGTACGGGAAGCCCGCGCACACCTGGCGGACCACATCAATCGTGCCGAGGAGGGCACACCTACGGTGATCACCCGCAACGGCGAGCCCGTCGCGGCCGTGGTGCCGATCGCGGACTTCAACGCACTGGAGGAAGCAGCCGACGTGTTGCTGGCCCGGGAGGCGGAAGCGGTCCTGGCCCAGGACGGCCCGACGGTGTCTATGGCTGAGCTGCTGGCAGACCTGTTCACCGATCGCACTGACGACGCGGCGTGAAGTACGCGTTCCGGTTCACTACGGCGGCACAGCGGCAACTTCGAGCCATCGACCGGCCTGCCGCCATGCGCATCCTGGCCGCGCTGACCGCGCTCGGCGACGATCCGTACCCTGAGGACGCCGACATCAAGAAACTCACCGGCCCGTCTGGCCTTTATCGGCTCCGGGTCGGCAGCTACCGGGTCGCCTATCAGGTCGAAGACGGCGAGCTCATCATCCTCGTCGTCAAGATCGGCGACCGGCGCGACGTCTACCGCAACATCTGAGAGCAGGCAGCCCGAAGCCCTGAGACTCCGGGTCGCCTCACAGCTAGAGGGTCACTCGTCGTCGAGTGCGGCGTGCCAGGCGATGCCGTCCAGGATGTCGTGCTCGCTGACGACGACCTCCGCGGCGCCGGTCCGCTCCATGATCGACAGCAGCACGAGCGCGCCCGCGGCGATCACATCGACCCGGCCCGGGTGCATGACGGGGATGGCCGCGCGCTCGGCGTGGGTGGAGGACATCAGCCGGTCGGTGATCTCGCGGACCTTCGCCAGGGAGATCCGGGAGTGGTGAATGGCCTCGGACTCGTACCGGTCGAGGCCCAGCGCGATCGCGGCGACCGTGGTCACCGAGCCGGCCAGGCCCACCAGGGTGGCCGCCTCGCGCAGCGGGACGGTCTCCTCGGCCCGGTCCAGCGCCGTGGCGACATCGGCCTTTATCGCGGCGATCTGGCCTTGGCTCGGCGGGTCGCTGATCTCGCCCTCGTGCACCAGATGCCGCTCGGTCATCCGTACGCAGCCGACGTCGACCGAGCGGGCGGCGCGGACCGAGTCCGTGCCGAGGACGAACTCGGTCGAGCCGCCGCCGATGTCGACCACCAGGAACGGCCTTTCCAGGTCGGCGCGGCCGGTCAGCTCCTTGGTGGCGCCGTTGAAGGAGAACTCGGCCTCCTGGTCGCCGGTGATCACCTCGGGCTCCACGCCCAGGATGTCCACCACGCCGCGGACGAAGTCGTCGCGGTTCTCCGCGTCCCGGGAGGCGGAGGTCGCCACGAAGCGGACCTGTTCGGCGCCCAGGCCCTTGATCACCGCGGCGTACTCCCGGCAGGCCGCGAAGGTGCGCTCCAGCGCCTCGGGCGCCAGCCGCCCGGTGCGGTCCACGCCCTGGCCCAGCCGGACGATCTGCATCCGGCGGTCGAGGTCCTTCAGCTCGCCGGTCGCCGGGTCGGCGTCCGCGACCAGCAGCCGGATGGAGTTCGTACCGCAGTCGATGGCGGCGACCCGCTTCACGTGGCGTCTCCTTCGGCGGCGTCCCGGTCTCCGGCGGTCTCCTGGCACGGGGTCACACACGGCCCCTTCTTCCACCACTCCGGCAGCATGGCCAGGGCCTCGTCACCGAGCGGGTTGACGCCCGGCCCGGCCGCCAGCGAATGGCCGACGAGGACGTGCAGGCACTTGACCCGGTCGGGCATACCGCCGGCGCTCGGGAAGCCCGCCAGCACCTCGATGGCGTCCCGCCGCCGGATGTAGTCCTCGTGGGCGGCGCGGTAGGCGGCGGCGAGCTCCGGGTCGGCCGCCAGCCGCTCGGACATCTCCTTCATCACGCCGTTGGCCTCCAGCGTGCCGATCGCGGAGGCCGCGCGCGGGCAGGTGAGGTAGTAGAGCGTGGGGAAGGGCGTGCCGTCCTCCAGGCGCGGCGCCGTCTCGACGACATCCGGCTGGCCGCAGGGGCAGCGGTGCGCGATGGCGCGCAGCCCGCGCGGCGGGCGGCCGAGCTGCTCCTTGAAGGCGGCGATGTCCGCGGCGGTGGGCTCGGTGGGCTCGGTCTGGGGCGGGGGGGTGTCCATGTGCGCTTTCGGTGAGGTGAGTGGTGTGGAGGGGGCGGTGCGGCGGGGCGGGCCGTCCGCTGTCGACAGTACGGGCTGCCGCCCGCCGGCGGTACGGGCCGGCGTCACCGCTTGTCGGCGGCGTCGGCGGCGTCCCACAGATTCTCGTACCAGGGACGCTGCGCCGCCCGCGCCCCCTTGGGTGCGGGGCCGGTGCCGGAGCCGTCCGGGACGATGTATCCGGCCTCGCCCGGCATGACGTAGTGCAGATGCAGGCGGGCCTGCTGGCGTACGAACGCGGGGTCCTGCCAGCGGGCCTTCTGCTCCCGCAGCCGTTCCAGCGCCGCCCCGGCGTCCTGGGCCTTGCGGCGCTGCTCGGCGATGTCGGAGCGCTGGGAGACGTACTGCCTTATGGGATACGCGAGCGCGACGACCAGGGAGCACATCACCAACGCCAGCAGGGCGGCACGGCCGGTGAGGCGGTTGCGGCGGGGCGGGCGGGCGCGGTAGACGCGGGCGGCGGCCTGCTCGCCGAGCGCCTTGAGTCGGGTCGCGGTCGAGAACCGGTCCGCGGGCACGTCGTCTCTCCTTCACTGACGGACGCCTGACTGCTTGAAGCAGGTACGCCCCCGGCAACGGTACGGGACCGTCGCCGGGGACGTACGGGGCGCGGGGCGATTTCCTCGCCCGTTCAGCCCCTGCTGCCCTGTCCGGCCTGGCAGCGGGCCGCCTGCGTCAGCTGCCGTGACGGAAGCGCGGGAAGGCGGAGCGGCCGGCGTAGACCGCGGCGTCGTCGAGGATCTCCTCGATGCGCAGCAGCTGGTTGTACTTGGCGACGCGCTCGGAGCGGGCCGGGGCGCCGGTCTTGATCTGGCCGCAGTTGGTGGCGACGGCGAGGTCGGCGATGGTGACATCCTCGGTCTCACCGGAGCGGTGCGACATCATGCACTTGAAGCCGTTGCGCTGGGCCAGCTCGACGGCGTCCAGGGTCTCGGTCAGCGAGCCGATCTGGTTGACCTTCACCAGCAGCGCGTTGGCGGAGCCCTCCTCGATGCCGCGGGCGAGGCGCTCGGGGTTGGTGACGAACAGGTCGTCGCCGACGAGCTGGACCTTGGCGCCGAGCTTGTCGGTGATGACCTTCCAGCCGGCCCAGTCGTCCTCGAACAGCGGGTCCTCGATGGAGACCAGCGGGTAGGCCGCCACCAGCTCCTCGTAGTACTCGGTCATCTCGGCGGCCGAGCGGTCCTTACCCTCGAACTGGTACTTGCCGTCCTTGTAGAACTCGGAGGCGGCGACGTCCAGCGCGAGCGCGATGTCCTGGCCGGGGGCGTAACCGGCCTGCTTGATCGCCTCCAGGATGAGGTCGAGGGCCTCACGGTTGGAGCCCAGGTTCGGGGCGAAGCCACCCTCGTCACCGAGACCGGTGGACAGGCCGCGCTCCTTCAGGACCTTCTTGAGGGTGTGGTAGACCTCGGTGCCCCAGCGCAGCGCCTCGGAGAAGGACTCCGCGCCGATCGGGGCGATCATGAACTCCTGGATGTCCACGTTGGAGTCGGCGTGCGACCCACCGTTGAGGATGTTCATCATCGGGACGGGCAGGACGTGCGCGTTCGGGCCGCCGAGGTAGCGGAACAGCGGGAGGTCGCTGGCCTCGGAGGCGGCGTGCGCGACGGCGAGGGAGACGCCGAGGATGGCGTTGGCGCCGAGCGAGCCCTTGTTGTCGGTGGCGTCCAGGTCGAACATCGCCTGGTCGATCAGCCGCTGCTCGGTCGCGTCGTAGCCGACGAGCTCCGGGCCGATCTGCTCGATGACGGCCAGCACGGCCTTCTCGACGCCCTTGCCGAGGTAGCGGTTCGGGTCGCCGTCACGGAGCTCGATGGCCTCGAAGGCTCCGGTGGAGGCGCCGGACGGGACGGCGGCACGGCCGGTGCTGCCGTCGTCGAGGCCGACCTCGACCTCGACCGTGGGATTACCTCGCGAGTCGAGAATTTCGCGGGCTACGACGACGTCGATCGACGGCACGTTGTCTCCTTCGTGGGTGTCTGGCGTTCTGCGCACGAGCCTAACGGCCCCGGGCTCGTCCGCCTGCCCTTGGCCCGCTCCGTGGGACGGAACGCCCCCGAAATCCTGCCCAAAGGCCCAGTTCCCGGGACGTTCGGCACATTGTTCGCCGAACGGGGAAAGTCGCGGAACAGCGCCGGTCAGCGGCCTGCCGCCGGCCGGGCGCCTCGGATGCGGCCCGGGACATGAGAAGCCCCGCCACGGCGCGCTGGGGGAAGGGCGCGCCCTGACGGGGCGGTCTCACGGAGGAAGGGGGCCCGCCGCTCGGGCCCTCAGGAGCCCCGGTGAGCTGTGGCTCAGACGTTGAGCTGCTGGCCCGGGATGATCAGGTTCGGGTTGCCGCCGATGACCGACTTGTTGGCCTTGTAGACGGACTTCCAGTCGGTGCCGTGGGCCTTGGCGATCTTGGCGAGGGTGTCGCCCGCCTTGACGGTGTAGTTGCCGTGGCCGGTGGACTTGCGCTCGGTGGAGCGCGAGGCACGGTCCTGGGACGGGGCCTTCTTGACCTCCGGCTTGGCGGACTCCTGCTTCGGCGCGGACTTGGTCTGCGCGGAGGTGCCGAGGTCGGGGGCCGGGCCGCCGGCGGTCAGGTTGCCCGCACCGGCGCAGGACCAGGCGCCCGGGCCCTGGATGGCGAGGAGCTTCTCGGCGGCCTGGATCTGCTGGGCCTTGGTGGCCAGGTCGGCGCGCGGCGCGAACTTGGTGCCACCGGCGGCGGCCCAGCTGGAGTTGGAGAACTGGAGGCCACCGTAGTAGCCGTTACCGGTGTTGATCGACCAGTTGCCGCCGGACTCGCACTGGGCGACCTTGTCCCAGGTGGCGACGGAGGCGGCGGAGGCGGAGGTGGCGCCCATCATCGGGACGGCCACGGCGGCACCGGCGACACCGGCGAGGGTGGCGACGCGGACTGCCTTGGAGGGACGACGGTGCTTGCCCTTGAAGATCAGCATGGTTCGTTCGTTTCCTCACCGACGCCTACGAGGTGAGCTGTCGGGTTCGGGCTGATGAGTCGCCCGGCCGGCGCGCACGCGCACCTGGCTTCACCCCAAGCCGGTTGACCCGTTTTCACGGGCGGGGCCGGCACTTACCTTGGGTCCCCCGCTCCTGCCTTCGGCGCTTGCGCGTCAAGTGCCTTCGACCACCGGCAGGATTCGGCGTGTGATCGAGGGGCTCGCTTTGGCGAGCGATCCTGACGTTAAGCAGTAATGCCCCTGGGGTTCAAACCCCCTCATCTGAACCAAGTTGACCGCTTTTGATCACGGGTTGGTTACATATCCGCAGGTGAGGCCCGGTATGCCGGTGTTGAGCACACCGGACCCCACAGGAGTCAACGAGACCCTTGTCTCACTTTCCCAAAAGAGGGCGAAGGGGGCCGAACTACCCTGCGTTCCGCCCGAGATCGAGCTGCTGACCGGGCTGGATCAGGTCCGCGTCGGACCCGATGACGCCCTCGTTGCGGTCGTAGAGCGCGGACCAGCCGCCGGACAGCCGGTGGGCCGTGGCGATGGCTGACAGGCTGTCACCCGGGCGCACCGTGTAGTCGCCGTCGGCCGCCGGGCCCGTACGGTGCGCGTCGTCGCCGCGCGAGGCGTGCCGGCCGCCGGACCTGCCGTCGCCGCTGCCCTTGGCGTCCTCGTCGCCCGCCTCGCCGCGGTGCTTGCCCTTGGCGGGCTTGTGCGGCGTGCCGGCGCTGTCCGTACGGCTGCCGTCCCCGGACGGGTCCGTGGAGGGGCTGCCGGACGGGTCGTCGTCGGACGGGGCATCGCCGGACGGGTCGGCGGACTGCGACGGGTCGTCGCCCTGGCCGTCGCCCTGGTCGCCGTCCCGGTCGCCGGGCGTCGCCGGGTCGGACGGCTCCGGGCTCGTGGACGCGTCGCCGGGCTCGCCGGAGTCGGAGGCGTCGGGCGAGGGCGTCGCGTCGGACGGCCGCCGGTCCGACCGGTCGCCGTCCTCGTCGCGCGGCCCGTGGTCCTTCCCGGCGGAGTCCCCGTCGTCGTGGGAGCGGGACGAACCGGGGGTGTCCCAGGGGTCGAGGCCGCCCCGGGAGTCCGACGGGTCGGGCGCGGGGGTGCTGGTGCTGCCGGGGTCGACCTCCGGGGCCTCGCCGTCGCCGGTCAGCCCCGCGTTCACCGCACAGCTCGGCCAGGCGTCCGGCCCGCGGTCGTCGAGGATCGACTGGGCCACGGCGATCTGCTGGGAGCGGCTGGCGTAGTCGGGTCGCGAGGCGTAGGCCGAGCCGCCGTAGCTGTCCCACATCTCCTGGGTCAGCTGGAGGCCGCCGTAGTAGCCGTTGCCCGAGGCGGCGCTCCACACTCCAGCGCTCTCGCACTGGGCGACCTTGTCCCAGGTCGCGGTGTCGGCGGCGTGTGCGCCGCTCGCCCCGAGGAGGGGGAGGGCGAAGGCGGAGCCGGTCACGCCCGCCGTGACAAAGATGGCCGGTGCCTGACGGGGGCGACGATGTCGGCCGTTCCCGGAACGCATGCGGATGCCTTTCGCGCGGCGGTTGAGTTGTTCGACGAGCTCTTCGAGCTGCTCGACGGGGCCTCCGGCCGGCCGACGCACGCGAGCGGCACCGTTACACCGGTCCCCCACATCACCGCTTCGACCGATCGAGTGAAGCCTGTCGATCGTCCGGTCGAAAGGTAGCCGGGGTCACGGGTAGTCACAAGTCGGTGTATCGGAGATCACGTAATGGTCACGCGGTTGACTCTGTGTCACATATGGCCTTGTTGCTGGTCAGGGCCGATCCGGAGTGAACTCCACCGGAAGTGAACGCAGTCCGCGCATGATGAGTCCGCCGCGCCAGCGCAAATCATCCGGTTCCGCCGCAAGCCGGATGTCCGGGAGCCGGGTCAGCAGGGTCGCCAGCGCGGTCTGTCCTTCGAGCCGGGCGAGCGGCGCCCCCAGGCAGTAGTGGATGCCGTGCCCGTATCCCAGATGCTGGTTGTCACGCCGGGTCAGATCGAGCACATCCGGCTCGTCGAAGCGCGCCGGGTCCCGGTCGGCGGCGGCCAGCACCACCAGGACCGGGTCCCCCTCGGCGATCCGCTGCCCCGCGAGCGTCAGCTCCTGGGTCGCGAACCGCCAGGTGGCCAGCTCCACAGGGCCGTCGTAACGGAGCAGTTCCTCGATGCCGGTGGCGAGCAGCTCGGTGTCGCCCGCCGCGATCGACTTCTGGAGCAGCTCCCGCTGGGCGGGGTGGCGCAGCAGCGCGTAGAGGCCGTTGCCGATGAGGTTGACGGTGGTCTCGAAGCCCGCGAAGAGCAGGATGAAGGCCATCGCGGCGGCCTCGTTCTCGGTCAGCTGCTCGCCGTGGTCGGAGGCCCTGATCAGGGCGGAGATCAGATCCTCGTCCGCCTCGGCGGTGTCGCCCAGCGACGCGCGCTTGCGGTGGATCAGCTCGGCGAGATAGCCGCGCATCTTCTTCACGGAGCGGGCGACGCCGCCGCGCGGCCCGCCACCGTGTCGGATCATCATGCCCGCCCAGTCCCGGAAGTCGTCCTGGTCCTCGCGCGGCACCCCCAGCAGATCGCAGATCGCGTAGATGGGCAGCGGGAACGCGAACTCATGGATCAGATCGGCCTCCCCCGCGCCGCCCGGCTTGGCGATCATGGCGTCGATAAGCTGGTCGGTCAGCTCCTGGACCCGCGGGGCGAAGGCGGCGACCCGGCGCGGGGTGAACGCCTTCGAGACCAGCCGGCGCAGCCGGGTGTGGTCCGGGGGGTCGATATTGAGCAGATGCGTCATCAGGTTGGCGCTGCGCTCCCCCGGGATGCCGACCTTGCCCTTGCCGTGCGCGGCCTCGCTGTGGTGGACCGGGTTCTTGGACAGCCGGGCGTCGGCGAGCGCCTGCCGCGCCTCCGTGTACCGCGTCACCAGCCACGCCTCGACACCGCTGGGCAGCTCGGTCCGGTGCACCGGCGCATGCTCGCGCAGCCAGGCGTACGCGGGGTACGGGTCGGAGGCGAACTCCCAGGTGAACAGGGCAGGGGCGGGCCCGGCGGCGGGGCAGCCCGCCGGGGCGCCGGCGGCGGGGGTGTGGGGCTTGTCGTGCACCTTCCGACCGTAACCGCTGGGCGCACAACGGCGCGCCCGCGCACCGGGCGGGGGCCTACGCCACCTCCACCCCCAGCCCGGTCAAGAAGGCCACCGCCGCCGGAGACGGGCCGAGGCCGCTCCACACCACCCGCTCGGTCCGCTCGGGCGCCGGGCGCACCCGCACGGTGTGCAGCCCGGCCAGCTCGGAGGCGATGGCCTCCGGGACCATGCCGACACCCAAGCCCGCCCGCACCAGCTTCGCCAGGAACTCGACCGTGGTCACCTCGAACGCCACCTCCGAGGTCAGCCCCGCCGCACGGAACGCGTCATCGCGCTGCCGGCGGGCCGCCGACCCCGCCGTGAAGTCGACGAAGGTCTCCCGCGCCATCCGCGACAGCGTGGTCCACTCCCGCCCCGCCAGCGGATGCCCTGGCGGCACGACGGCGACCAGCTCGCCGCGCGCCAGCTCCATCTCCCGTACGCCGACGGTGCGGGCCGCGGGCACCAGCCCGACGAACGCGACGTCCAGCATGCCCTGCCGCACCTGCTCGATCAGCTCGTCGCTCATATCGGTCTGGAGACTGATCCGCACCTGCGGGCACCGCGTCCGGAAGGCCCCCAGCTCACGGGCGAGATCCACGGCCGCGACGGTGGTGATCGCGCCGACCGCGAGCCGGCCGCGCACCTCCCCGGTCGCCGCCGCCACCTCGGCGCGGGCCCGTTCGGCCGCCTCCAGCGCCTGCCGGGCGACCGGAACGAAAGCCTCCCCGGCGGCGGTCAGCCGGACACTGCGGCTGGTCCGGTCGAAGAGCCGGGCGCCGAGCTCCTTCTCCAGCCGGGCGATCTGATGGCTGAGCGCGGACTGCACCACATGACAGCGCTCGGCGGCCCGGGTGAACCCACCGGTCTCGGCGACCGCGACCACATACCGCATCTGCTGAAGCTCCATACCCACCGACCCTAAAGCCCATCGATCTGAATCCACGATCGATGCGATGACAACAATGTGTTGGACTCATGGATCGCCCCGCCCCAGGCTGGAACCTGCCCGCCGCCGCGGTGGCCGTGGGCGCACCGAGGAGGTCAGGTCATGGAGACCGAGCACATACCGGAGCCGGCTGCCGGGGACGCCCCCGTGCCTCGGCCGGGCCTGGGCCGCGGCACCCTGCTGCTGATGTCGGTCGCCGCCGGACTCTCCGTCGCCGGCAACTACTTCGCCCAGCCGCTGCTGGACGTCATCGGCCGCGATCTGCACCTGTCCGCGTCCACCGCCGCGCTGGTCGTCACCGTCGCCCAGGTCGGCTACGGACTCGGCCTGCTGCTGCTCGTCCCGCTCGGCGATCTGCTGGAGCGGCGCCGGCTGGCCGTCACCCTGACCGCGGCGACCGCGGTCTTCCTCACCGTCACGGCGAGCGCGCCGAACGGCGCCCTCCTGCTCACCGGCACCGCCCTGACCGGCCTCGCCTCGGTCGCCGCCCAGGTCGTGGTGCCGTACGCGGCGACCCTCGCGGCGCCCGCCGAACGCGGCCGGACCGTCGGCACCGTCATGACCGGGCTGCTGCTCGGCATCCTGCTGGCCCGTACGGCCGCCGGGCTCCTCGCCGAGCTGGGCGGCTGGCGCACCGTCTACTGGGTCAACGCGGCGCTGATGCTGCTGATGGCGGTGCTGCTGCGGCTCCGGCTGCCGGCCCTGCGCACCACCGTCGGGCTGCGCTATCCGGCGCTGCTGCGCTCCACGCTGGCGCTGTTCCGCCAGGAGCCGGTGCTGCGGTGGCGGGGCGCGCTGGGCGCCCTGACCTTCGCGGGCTTCAGCGTGCTGTGGACGGCGCTGGCGTTCCTGATGTCCGGGCCCTCCTACGGCTGGCAGGAGTCGGCCATCGGGCTGCTGGGACTGGTCGGCGCGGCCGGCTCGCTGTCCGCCTCGGTGGCCGGGCGGCTGGCGGACCGCGGCCTGGCACACCGGGTCACCGGCGCGGCGGCGTTCCTGCTGCTGGGTTCATGGGGCCTGCTGGCCCTCGGCGGAGCGGGCGGCGCCTGGTCACTGGCCGCGCTGCTCGCCGGGGTGATCGTCCTGGACCTGTCCGCGCAGGCGGTCCACATCAGCAACCAGAACCTGGTCTACGCGGTGCGCCCCGAGTCCCGTAACCGCCTCAACTCCGCCTACATGACCAGCTACTTCGTGGGCGGCGCGGTGGGCTCCGCACTGACCTCGGCGGTCTGGGCCGCCGCGGGCTGGCCGGGGGTCTGCGTGCTGGGCGCGGCACTGGCCGCCGTGGTCGTGGCGCTGTGGGCGCTGGAGCGCATGCGACGGCGGGCGGCCGGCGGGGGCCGGAAGGGGACGGTCACCGCAGCCGACGCGCCTGCGCCGTCGCTCACGCGGTGACCGGAGGGCGCCCGCTCACCCGGCGCGCGCCCTCCGTATTAATGGGCACCTGCCACCGCCTAGTTGGCAGCGCCCTCGGCGGCCACCACCGCGTCGCGGTAGGTCCGCGCCGCCGCGCGCAGGGCGGCCTCCGGGTCGACGCCCTCCGCCTCCGCCCGCACGGCGAGCGCCAGCAGTTCGTAGCCGATGCCCTCCCCGGCCGGCGGCGCGACCTCGATGCCCGCCGTCCGCACCCGCGACGCCAGCTTCGCCGCGAGCGCCAGCCCCGGCTGCGCCAGCGGAATCCCCTCGGTCACCGACTCCCGCTGCTTCTCCTCCGCCTTCTTCCGCAGCCAGTGCGCCTTGACGTCCTCCGGGGTGGCCGCGTCCTCCTCCCCGAAGACATGGGGGTGGCGGTGCAGCAGCTTCTCCACGATCGTGCCCGCCACGTCGTCGATGGAGAACGGCTCGTCCGGATCGTCCTGCGCGATCCGGGCATGGAAGACGACCTGGAGGAGCACATCGCCGAGCTCTTCCCTCAGCTCCGCGCGGTCGCCCTCCTCGATGGCCTCGACCAGCTCATACGCCTCCTCGATGCCGTACTTGGCAAGATCGCGGTGCGTACGGACGCTGCTCCAGGGGCACTCGGCGCGGATCTGGTCCATGACCTGGACGAGATCGAGCAGCCGGGCACCGGGCAGGTCGTAGGAGCCGGGCAGCAGCTCCAGATCCGGCATGGTCTCCCGGCCGGAACCGGCCAGCCGTGCCAGGCCGTCGGTCAGCGCGCTCTCGCCGTCCGCCGAGGTCAGCACGACGGCCGTACGGGCTTCCGGCACGCAGTAGTCGACCAGTTCACGGGCGGCGGGCGCGGCGGTCTCCACCTCGATACCGGCCTCCCGCAGATAGGGCAGCTGCGGATGGTCCGGATCGGCGCTCACCACACGGTCGGCGGCCCGCAATATCTGCCAGGCGGGCCAGGACAGGAGCCCGGGGGCGACCCGGTGGCTGGTGGTGAGCAGAACCAGGCGTCCGGTACCGGTGCCCTCGGGGCGGGCATCGGCGCCGGTGCCGGCGGCGGAGGCGGAGGCGTCAGCGTTCACGTCTCGAACGTAACGCACGGCACTGACACCGATGGGTGGCGGTGGGTGGCCGGGGCTGGCGGGGGCCGGCGGCGGCCGGCGGTCGGCGAGTGGGCTCCGGCCCCAAGCCCGGCCGCCGCCTGACGGCCAGCGCCTGACCGCTTCCACCTGACCGCTTCCGGCCGCCGACCGTGCCGCGTGCGCCCGCTCAGGCCTGCTGCTTCGCGGGCTCCCGGGTGATCCACGGGTCCTTGGTCTCCCCGAGGATCACCTGCTGGTCGTCCCACTTGCCGAACCGCGGATTGACGTCGATCCCCATGGACCGGGAGGTCTTGGCCAGCGCGCGGGCGAGCTTCTGCTGGCCCTGCGGCGCGCGGCGGTCCGCGTGCAGATGCTCGGCGACACCGTCGAGCAGCAGCTGATTGCGGACCATGGCGTCGATCTCATCCGGAGCGACACCCTGCTGAAGCCACATCGCCTTCAGCCGCTCGGCACTGCCGGCCTGCTTCTCGGCCCGGCCCCGCCACTTCTGGATGTCCCCGCGGCTGACCGTCACCCCGGCGTCCCGCGCACCGCGCGCCAGCACCTCGTCGAAGATCATGCCGTTGAGAGTGGCCAGGCTCAGCCGCCCGGTGCTCATGATGAGCTGCCCGCCCTGCGGGGACTTGGCCTGCGCGGCACGCACGTCCTTCACCTTCGCCTGAAGCTGCGAGACGGTGATCCGCTTCCCGTCCACGATGGCCGCGGCACCGGGATGGGCGTCGTTGCCGCACGCGGCCAGCAACGGGGCCGCGGTCAGCAGGGCGGCGGCGGTGGATACGGAGAGCGCTGTCCTTCGGCGGAACACATGGCCTCCCGGCAGATCGTGCGACGGAGTCTCGACCTTGATTGATCGATGCTATGGAGTCGGCGTGGCCCAGGCCACTGCTTCGGCCAACGATCTGGGGTGGGGTCGGTTTCTGCTGCGGTGTCCCTTCTCGTTGCCGTCACCGTCGGCAGCTACTCCGTTTCCGGCGGCCGTAGGGTTGGCAGCATGATCGAAGCGGTGGTTTTTGACGTCGGTGAGACTCTGACCAGCGACAATCGATACTGGGCAGCGTGGGCGGACTGGCTCGATGTCCCGCGTCATACCCTGTCCGCCCTGGTCGGCGCCGTGGTTGCCCAGGGGCGGGACAACGCCGACGCCGTGCGCCTGCTCAAGCCCGGCATCGACCTGGCCGCGGCGTACGCCGCGCGGGAGGAAGCGGGGCGCGGGGAGACCCTCGACGAGAGCGACCTGTACCCCGACGTGCGGCCGGCGCTCGCTTCCTTGCGCGCGGCCGGCTTTCGGGTCCTTGTCGCCGGGAATCAGACCGTTCGCGCGGGCGAGTTGCTGCGGGGACTGAATCTGCCGGTCGATGCCCTCGCCACGTCGGGCGACTGGGGCGTCGCCAAACCGACACCGGAATTCTTCACACGGGTGATCGCGCTCGCCGGTACCGCCCCCGACCGCATCGTGTACGTCGGGGACCACCCGGCCAACGACATCGCACCGGCCGCCGCCGGCCTCCGGACCGCACATCTGCGGCGCGGCCCCTGGGGACACCTCTGGGTTGACACCCCTGAAGCCGCAGCAGCGGACTGGCACATCGAGGGGCTTGGTGACCTGCTGCCGCTGGTGTCCGGGCACCGGACACTTACGCATCATGCAGCCCGCAGCCGAACCGGCCGCAGGTGACTCGGGCCTGGGGCGCTGCTCCCCAGGGTCACTGCTGCCGCGCCTCGCGCTCGTCGAGGAGCCACTGGCAGTCCCGAGCCAACTGGTTGACTTGCACATGAGCAGAGACGACGCCTTCACCGAGGCCTTGCCTGACCTGGAAGCGGACGCCGCTCAACCGGCCCGCTCCGCGAGACCATCCGACACTTCCGCGCCAGAGCCGGTCATAAGCGGCCTGGACTTCAGGGAGCAACACCTCGATGTGCCCACGCAGCAGCGCCTCCAACTCGACGAGTTCGTCGAGTTCCGGCGACTCCCGGCGCAGGGTCTGCGCCCGAGCGATGGATGCCCGGATCGTCGCCACATCGATGGGCTGCTGCCCTGTCACCCCGACCACAGCCTCACCCGACCGAACTTGCTCACTCTCGGTATTCATGCCGTGACAGTAGGAGTTGGAGACCCTGCCTCTCAATGGCACTTTCTTCAGGCTGCTCCCAGAAGTGTCAACGCTCACAAGGGAACTGACAGAGCGTCGGTCAAGCCTCGCATCTGCGGAGTCAGCGTGCGACGCCTCTTCACCACCTCCGCCAGGATGTCCTGCGCATATCGTTGACTGGTCAACCACTCCGGTGCCGTGGCGTGAATGTCCGACAGTGCGTCGACAGCCTCTCCGTACTGCCTCATCATCGTGTGCGCCTTGGCCACGTCGAGGCGGTGCCGGTGATACTCCGTACTGACCGCCTGACTACCGGAACGGCGGGCCATAACAAGCACCTTGTCGGGCTGGTCCAAAACGATGTGACGTTCGGCCGCCTTGTAGCTGACCGTGGCAGGCCCCCACGTCGTGAGCCGCTCCCTGCCCCGCGGCAGTTCCCGCCCGGTCAGCACCGAGACCGATCGCGCGAGCCGCATGGTGTCCGCGGCCTCGCCGGGCCGGTTGTCCCGAAGGTTCGCAGCCGACGCCTGCAACAGGAGCCAGCCCCACGCAGCGAGTTCTTCGGGCGTTGCCCGCGACACGCGGGGCTCAATGTCGTCGGCCCATCGGGTGGCCAGTTCACGGGCCCTGCGCAGTTTGCCCTGCCGGAGCAGGAGCCAGCTCCAGGTCGTGGCCACCGCAGCGCCACGGATGCGATCCGGCGCATCGTCCAGGGCGCGTTGCAGTGCGGTCTCGGCGGCATCGAACTGCCGCACTTGTGTGAGGACGGAACCTGCGATCTGCAGGAGTTGCGCTCGCAGGCCGCGGGCCGCTGTGGAATCCCCGAGAGCGTCGGCATCCCGCAGCATCGGGGCGAGCAGCACGGACAACTCGGCAAGGCGGTTGTCGAAGTAGGCGGAGCGCACAGCAGGGAGCGCGGCTCGGATCCCCTCTACCGTGGGCGCCTCCGCAGGCACCGCCGATGCGACCTGGACAGCACACAGAAGCGGCCGCCATGGCTCGGCCATATCGGCTTTGGCCCCGCAGTCGTCACGGTCCAGCAGGCTGCTGGTCGACACCCGCAGCGCAGCAGCGAACTTGTGGGCGGTTTCCAAACGAGTCCCAGCCACCGCCCCCTGCTCCAGTTGACGGATGAGGGAGAGTGAGACGCCCGAAGCGGCCGCCAGCTCCCGTTGGTTGAGCCCGCGACGCTTCCTGATTTCGCGCAGACGGGTACCGATGTGCATGTCAGCGTGTTCGGGCAGTCGGGTAGCCGGGTCGTGTTGCCACGACCCGGCCCCCTCAGAACCGGACGTGCCACTCGTCGCGGCATCCGGCTCAAGCGGGTCTTTGGCCATCATTCCAGCTCCTTCTTCCGGTCACCGGCATGTAATTGCCGATGGCATTGCGCGTGAATCACTTCCAGGTTGCTGAGGTGATCGGAGCCACCTCGGCTGCGGTAGACCAGGTGATGCACGTGAACTCCTCTGTAGGAGGCCGTGAACCACCGAGCCCAGTCCCGCACGTCGTCGGGGTCGAAACCCGCTCCTTCGATGAGGTCCTGTCCGCACCTGGTGCACAGTCCCTTCTGCCGGTAGGCCAGTTGCAGAATCCGCTTGGACTCTGCTTGTGGCATCCGCTTCCGGGCTCGATTGCGCCAGTAGTCCTCCAGACTTGGGTCGTCCCGGGAGCTTTCCCCCTTGACAGCCACATGCCGGACGATGCTGGTCCAGGAGAACTTGGGGAGGTAACGGGAAGGATTCCCGAACACCCATTTGTCTCTCCTGCCCTTCGCGAACTGTCCCCAGTACCGTTCCCGGATCCACCGGGCAGTCTTGTTCGGGTGGCTGTGAAGAGCCCACCGCCTCAAGGCCGTGTAGGTGTAGGTGTCCAGCTTCCCGAAGGTGTCGCTCGAAACCACGTGCCTGTAGTAGGTCGCCCACCCCCTGATAAAAGGGCTGAGTGAGAACACCAGCAGCTCCTCCGGGTGCCCCCGGTGAAGCCGGATGATCTCTTTGACTCTCCTCCTGGCACGTCGTACTGCTTCTTTGCTGGGCTTGATGATCAGTTTGTCCCCGAACCGGCGGACGGTGAAGCCCAGAAAGTCGAAGCCTTCATTGAGGTGGACAATCCGCGTCTTTTCCTCGTTGAAGGTGAGACCTCTGGGATCCAGCCAGTCTGACAGTTTGTTCTTGAGGCCCTCCGCCTCCTCCTTCGTGGAGCAGAGCCCCACGAAATCGTCGGCGTATCTGATCAGTGCCGGGGGAGAGTACTTGTCCCTCCCATGTTTCAGGGGCTGGTTGGCCCCCACGGCATCGCCCATCCCGTGCAGAGCCACGTTTAGCAACAGTGGGCTGATCACCCCGCCTTGGGGTGTTCCCTCCACGGTGTGCGCGAACGTGTTCTGCTCCATCACACCGGCCCTGAGCCATCCTCGTACCTGCTCGCGCCCTGGGAAGAGGCCGAGCGAGTTCATGATGTGCTGATGGCTGATGCGGTCGAAGGCCGCCGAAAGATCTGCGTCAAGTACCCACAGCCTCCGAGCGGCCTTCTTGGCGGTCACGTGGAAGATGGCTTCGATCGCGTCGTGGCAGCCACGACCCGGCCGGAACCCATAACTTCGCCCTTCGAACCGGGCTTCCCACTCCGGTTCGAGAGCATTCTTCACCCTGGCCTGGTTCGCCCGGTCACGGATGACCGGAATTCCCAGAGGGCGCTTCTTCCCGTTGGCCTTCGGGATATACACACGCTTGACGGGCCTCGCGGGGATGTCCGGCTTGGCTAAGATGCTCCTTGCCAGCCTTCCCCTGTCTGCCGGAGCGAGCGCAACCGCCCCGTCTATCCCGGCCGTCTTCTTACCGGTGCTCTGCTGCGCTACCCGCCTGACACTTGTCAAGGTGTTGGCCTTGGAGCGCAGCATGAGCTTTTGCAGGTTGCGCGCCTGCTTCAGGTTGCCTTCACGAGTGGCCCTGTAGATTCTCTGGCGAATCCGCCGTACAGCTGCTTCCTCCTGGCTCCAGTCGATGCTGTTCCAGAATTCAGCGTCGCCGCCCTCGGTTCCGTTCATCGAGGGGACGACCTCCGTAGTCTCTATCACCGGCGTCTCCCCTCTCTGCCTAACTTGCGCCTCGGTGCCGGTTTCTTGCCGTTGTCCCTACATGACCTACCTGGTCCACGTCAGCTCGCTTTCACGCCCGGCAACGCCGGTATCCGCCGGGTTATGCCAGCCTGGCGAGAGATGCCGTTCCGGCTGGGGTTTCCCCTGGGCTTTCGCCCTGACGACGTTCGCTTCTTGGACCATCCTGTTCCCGCACAGGATTTCCGCCTTCGTTGCCTCCGGCCTACCGGCTGACTCACCGGACCTGTACGGGGTTTCCACGTTCCGCTGCCTGCAGTTGCGACCAGATTGGGCGCCCTCTTTGAGCCGGCCTCCACGGTGACCTACGCACGAGGCCCACAAGACCTCACGCCCCCCAGTAATGGGACTGCGCCGTGCTGCGCTTCTCAACGCCAGAGGCTTCCACCGCCGTGTACTCACCATTGACGCGGTGTACGGATAACGGCCCTTAACTACAAGGGTTCGCTCTCGCTCGCCCGCCTGGTCTTCCCCTTCGCCTGTGGCTGGGTGATGGCCCACCCTGCCCTTGGACTTGACCACCTCGGCTCAGCACCCCCGCGTTGCCGCAGACGCACCCGAGGCTGGGGACCGACCGTCGGTCACGGGTCGGGGTTCATGGCTACCTCCCTGCCATCAACCGCTGCTGGGGCAGCGACTTCGTGTCGCACTACGAGGCTCCGTTCTGACTCGACACCAGAACGGTACCTCTGCCTGGCCAGGGAGAGCCCAGGAAACTCTGCCCTGTGGAGCCGCTCACCCCTGCACCCGCCCCAACCAATACAACGTCCTCCGCAGCTCCTCCGGGAACGGGTGGTGGGGGCCGTGGAGGCGTTCGGCGTCGTGGAGGAGGCGGGTGAGGGTTTCGTGGGCGGCGCCGCGTTCGCCCTGGGCCAGGAGCAGGTGGCCTATGGAGCGGCGGATTTCCAGGGGGCGTACGGGGTCGTCGGCGTAGTGCTCGAAGTAGGGGAGGAGGGCGCGGTACTCCTCCAGGGCCTGGGCGACCTCGCCGAGTTGTTCCAGGCACTGGGCGGCCTCGTAGTGGAACTGGAGGGCCTGGCGGGTGGCGCCGGCGCCGGATTCCTGACCGAACTCCTCGGCCAGCAGGCGGAGTTCGGGCAGGGCGCGGCGGTACTGGCCGTCGTCCATGAGGGTGGCGGCGTACTGCTTGCGCAGGGTGCGGACGACCGGGGAGTGGGCGCCGTGCCGTGCGGCGGCGGCCGGCAGGATGCCGCCGAGGATGTCCACGGCGCGGGTGATCCGGCCCTGGTCGAGCAGGCCCTTGACCTCGTCGACGGCGGCGGCGACGTCCGGTCCGGAGGTGGAGGGGGAGGAGGTGGAGGGGGACGGGGAGTTGGGCGTGGGGGTGTAGGGGGAGGCAGGTGCGTAAGCGGGGGCGGGGGTGTGGGGGATGGCTGCGGAGGTCCAGGCGCCGGGGCGGGAGGTGCGGGCCGCGGCGGGGACGGCGGAGGTGCGCGGGTCCCTGGCCGGGTGCGGGGTTCCGGCCGGGCGGGCGGAGCTGCCTTGGCGGGGTACGAGGCCCGGCCCGGTAAGAGGGGAGGACACCGGCACTTGTGGGGTGGCGAGGGCGGTCGGTGTCGGGGCGGCAGCCGGAGGGCCGGCGGAGCGGACGGGCCAGGGGGCGTGGGGCTGGCGGAAGGGGCGGGTGGGGTCCATGGGAGCGAGCGGGGCGGGCGGGGACTGGGCGGCCTGCGGGCCGGTGGTGGCGGTGGGCAGCAGGGGGGCCAGCGCCTGGTAGACCTCTTGGGCGTCGGCGGGGCGGGCCTGGGGGTCCTTGCGGAGGAGGCGGAGGACCAGGGCTTCGAGGGCCTCGGGGACGTCGGGGCGCAGGGTGCCTACCGGGACGGGCTCCTCGTGGAGGTGGCGGTGGAGCACGCCGAGGGCCGTGGAGCCGGCGAACGGGACCTCGCCGCTGAGGAGTTCGTGGAGCAGGACCCCGAGGGCGTAGAGGTCGGTGTGCGGGCCGACCGCGCCGCCCATCGCCTGCTCGGGCGCCATGTAGGCGGGGCTGCCGATGGGGGAACCGGTGTGGGTGAGACGGGTGGTGTCGGTGTCCAGGGCGGAGGCGATGCCCAGGTCGAGGATGACCACCGAGCCGTCCGGCCGGATCATGACATTGCGGGGCTTGAGGTCGCGGTGCACGATCGGGACGGCGTGGACGGAGGCCAGTACGGCGCAGAGCTGGGCCGCGACGGAGACCGCCCAGGGCCAGGGGTAGGGGTCGTGCTCGGCGAGGTGGTCGGAGAGGTCGGCGCCCTCGACGTACTGCATGACGAGGTAGAGGTCCTCGTCGTCGCTGCCCGCGTCATGGACGGTGACCAGCCCGGGGTGGTCGACCTGTGCGGTGACCCGGCATTCGCGGACGAAGCGGCGGCGCATCTCCTCACCGTCCGGGGTACCCGCCACCCGGTCGGGGCGCAGCAGTTTGACGCCGACCCGGCGGTCCAGGCGGCGGTCGTAGCCGATCCAGACCTGACCCATCCCGCCCTGGCCGAGCAGTGCGGAGAGTTCGTAACGCCCGCCGATGACCCGGCCGTTCACCGGCCCTCCTCCTTGCGGAGGAAGTCGCTGAGCTCATCGAGCTCGGCCCGCACCCGGTCGATGCGCTGCGGCGGCTGGGGCCGGTCCGGGGGCGCGGCATACGGGCCCGCGGGCGGCGGCGAGGGGTGGGGCGGTGCGGCCGGTCCCCCTGGCTGGGGCAGCCGGGTCTCGGTCAGGGCGTACGGGTTGACGGGGGTGGCGCCGCCCGGTGCGCCGTACGGCCGGTGCTCCGGGGCGTGGTGCGGGACCGGCGCCGGACCGTACGGGTGCGGCGCCGCCCCGGCGGCCGGTCCCCCGGCCGGATAGCCCGCCGGTCCGGCACCGTAAGCGGCTCCGAAGCCCGGCAGCTGCCCGGCCGGCGGCCCGTACGGCCGGCCGGCCGTCGGGAGCGCCGTCCGTGCCGCCCGCAGGTCGACCACGAGGTAATAGGCCACGGCGCCGGCCATCTGAAGCAGGATCACGGCGACCGCGACGTCCGTGTGCCAGTCCGTGTCGGGGTAGCCCCCGGACCACATGATGGTGGCGCCGAGCAGGGCCACATCGGCGCCGAACAGCCACCATCCCAGCGGCTTGCGCTGGACGAGCGCGGCCCGCAGCAGCGTGGCCCAGGACAGAAAGCCCAGGCTGAGCACCCCGACGGCCACGAAGAGCACCCGCAGCAGAACGACCGTGCCCGGTGCCGGGGGACGGTACGGCGGAGGGGCCTGGGCGGGGCCGTGCATTGCTGCTCCTGACGAATCGTTCGTGGCGGGCGGGGCGGCGTCGTAGCGGCCCGCCCGCCACCCGCTAGGGGGTGTCCGCGACGGGACTTTGCGGACACCCCCTGGCGCGGGCGGGCCCGGCTGCGCATACGTGCTTGCGAGCGTATATACGACGCCGCGCGCGCGTGCGAGGTTGTACGGATTGGACGATCGGATCTGCGGGGCCGGGGCCGGGCCGCGGGGGCGCTCCTCGGCGGTTCGACCGATGGCCCGTCCGACGGCACGTGCGCCGGCCTCCCCAGCCCGCCCGAGAGCCTCAGCCCGTACAACAACCCCACTCCGCCCGACGGCTTGCCCTCCGCCCCTCCGACGGCTTGCCCTCCGCCCCTTCCGACGGGCAGCCCGCCCGAGCCGGCCCGGCGCCATCGGGCCACCGTCAGCCCAACGCCTCCCAGCCGCCCGTCAGTCCGACGCCGCCCAGCCCCCGTCAGTCCGGCGCCACCGACCCCTCCGTCAGCCCATCGTGCAGCCCCTGGATGAGTTGCTCGCCGAGGCGGGACGCCAGTCGCAACGCGCCTTCGAAGTCGGCCAGTTCGCGGAAGCGCTGCCCGTAGCGGCGCTGTTCGGCGAGTGGCAGCCGGGGCAGGTGCAGCCGGCGGACGTCGAGCCGGGTGGCGGTGGAGGCGTAGCTGCTGGCCTGGCGGGTGTTGGCGGTACCGCGCAGGAAGCCGGCCAGGAACCAGGAGTCGAGGGCGGCCGGGTCGGGCCGCAGCAGGGTGAGGTTGCGGCCGAGGGCGGCCCCGGCGGTGGCCTCGTCGACGACCCGGGCGACGGCGCCGCCGCCGAGGACCGGGACGACCACATCGCCCTCGCGGAGCAGTACCGCCTCCTCCGCGGGCCCGGAGGCGGGCGCTTCGGGGAGGGCACCGGACGGGGCGCCGCCGCCGATCACGTCATGGTCGGTGAGTACCGCGGGCGCCTCCCCGGGCTCCCGGCCGCCCTCGGGCGGGGTGGTGCCCGTGAGCAGGGTGGTGCCCGTGAGCAGGGTGGTGCCCCCGCTGGTCGCCGCGGTGCCGGCGCCGCCCGCGCGCAGCACCAGGGCGCCGGAGCGAGCTAGTTCGCCGACGGTGGTCAGCGGCCGACGGGCGGTGGCGGCGGGGTCCGGGACGGTGTCGCCGGGCGCGGGCCGCGGGGTGAGCTCCGTCGTTCGGGCGAGGGTGGCGGTCAGCCGCTCGCGGACCCGGGCGAGTTCGGCCGGGCCGCCGGCTGCCGCGGGCGGCGGGAGGTGCCGGGCCGGAGCGAGATCGACATCGTCGTCGAGGAGGTCGATGGCGGCCAACGACCGGCGCACGCCGGGCAGTTCCTCGATGCCGCCCTCGCGGTCAAAGGTCTGCCAGGCCTCGACGGCGGTGGTGTGGACGCTCTGCCAGTCGGGCCGGTCCCGGCCGGCGGGGGTGCCGGTGGCGAGGTCGGCGGTGTCGACGACAAGGAGGTGGGGCGCGGGGGGCTGACCGCCGCCGGGCTTGCGCAGCACCCACAGATGCAGCGGGACGCCGTTGGGCGGGGCGGCGCCGGCGGGCAGGGCGATGACCGCGCGCAGGGCGCCGCGGCGCAGCAGGTCGGCGCGGATCCGGCGGCCGGAGCGGCGGGAGGCGGCGGCGGGCGGCATGAGGAGGACGGCGGTGCCGCCCGGCCGGAGCCGGGCCAGCGCGTGCTGCACCCAGGCCAGTTCGGATTCGGTACGGGCCGGGAAGCCGTACTCCCACCGGGGGTCGTAGGCGAGTTCGTCATGGCCCCAGTTGCGCTCGTTGAACGGCGGGTGCACCAGGACGGCGTCGGCGGCGAGTTCCGGGAAGGCATCGGCGCGCAGGGTGTCGGCAGCGCGGACCCGGACCGGGGCACCGGGGGCGCTCAGGGCGAGGCGCAGCGCGGTGAGCGCGGCGAGGTCGGGGTCGGCTTCCTGGCCGTGCAGGGTGACGGGGGCGGCGGGGGCGCCGGCCTGCGATGAGGTGGCGCCCGCACCGTCCGTTCCGTCAGCGGTCTCCTGCCCAGCCGTCTCTTGCCCGGCGGCGGCCTCCTGCCCGGCGCGCTCCCGGGCCGCGGTCAGCAGCGCCCCGGCGCCGCAGGCCGGGTCGAGGACGGTGCCCAACGGCGCAGCCGACGCGGCCAGTTCGGCCATCAGCGCGGCCGGTCCCGGCGGGGTGAGGGTGTACTGCCGGGGGTTGGCGTCCAGGTGACGGCCGAGCAGGAAGGTGTACGCCTGGGGGGCGCCGTCCGCCGCCGCGAGGTCACCGGCGGCCCGCACCAGCGCGGCGGACGGGGCGAGCGCCTCGCGGGTCAGTCCGCGTACGGGGTGCTCCGGGCCGAGCCGGGCGGCGAGGACGGCGTCCAGCATCGCGGGGAGCACACCGGTCAGTTCGGCGTCGTCGGCGGCAGTGCGCAGCTGCTGCCAGACCGCGGGCCGCTCATGGACCAGCAGCAGGACGGCGCCGGCCTGGCGCAGTGCGGTCGCGGTGCCGGCCGGGTGTCCGACGAGCTGCTGCCAGACCCGTTCACGGAGCGGGACCTCGGCGAGTTTGCCCTGGTCGCGCAGCCATTGCTCGATGTCGCGGAGGGCGAAGGCGGGGCTGGTCTCGGTGCCGCCGACCGGCTTGGGGAAGTCCGCGTGCCGGCGCCGCCAGTTGCTGACCGCGGCCCGGCCGACCCCGGCGAGCCGGGCGATACCGGCGGCGGTCACCTCGGCGGTGCCGGTGGCGGTCACCCCGGCCGTACCGCCCGTCGCGTTGTCCGGTGATGCGTTGTCCGGCACCTGGCTGACTCCCATCCGTGGCCCCCGACCGCTGTGTCGGCAAGCATACCCAGCAGCGATACACCTGCCCCTTCACAGCGTGAACCACTCAGCTTCATCCATTCATGTTGACTCGGTTCACAGCCTCTGTTCTTATTGACCCATCGCTTCGGCAGCAATCGATTCTTGAGCGCCCGGAAGGGGCCCCTTCGCATGTCTCAGCAGATGCACTACCAGCCCGCACCACAGGGGCCCACCGGCGCTCCGGCCCCCCAGGCGGCCCGCAACGGGCTCGGTGTCGCCGCCCTGATCCTCGGCATCATCGGCGCGCTCAGCGGCATCCCGATGATCCTGTTCTGGCTCGCCGGACCGCTCGGTGTGCTCGCCCTGATCTTCGGCCTGGTGGGCCTCAGCCGCGCCAAGAAGGGCCAGGCCACGAACAAGGGCGTGGCGGTGACCGGCACGATCCTGGGCGCCCTCGCGCTCGTCCTGGCGGTCGTCGGCGTCATCGTCACCGTGCTGGCCGTCAACAAGGCGGTCGACGAGGTGCACAAGCAGGTGGAGCAGCGCTCCGGCCAGCCGAAGAACGGCTCCGGCCAGAGCGCCGAGGACCTCGGCCCGGGCGAGACGGCGAAGTACAACAACGGCGTGCAGGTGACCGTCTCCAAGGCGGCCCCCTACACCGTCGACCCGAGCACCCTCGTCAGCGGCCACACCCAGGGCAACAAGGCCTACAAGCTCACCGTCACCGTCAAGAACACCGGCAGCAAGGCCTTCGACAAGCCCCTCGTCTCGGCCAAGGCCCGGGTCAACGGCAAGGAGGCCGAGGAGGTCGACGACGACAAGCACGGCATCCTGCACCACGACTTCGGCAACGCGATCAGCCCCGGCGAATCCGCCAGCGTGGAGATGGTCTTCGACGCACCGCCGGCCGCCAAGCAGCTCGACGTCGAGGTCACCCCGGACTTCCTGCTCGACGCCGTGAGCTGGAAGCTGGCCCTCTGAGCCACCGGCTCCCCGCCCCGCTCCGGACCCCGGCCCGACACCGCGACCCCGCGGTGCCGGGCCGGCGGCCGTCCCTCCCCGGGAACGCACCGCCCCAGGACCACGTCTGACCCACTGCCGGCCCGGCCGCCGTAGCGCAGCGGCCACCAGGCGGACCGGTCAGCCGGTTCGAGTATCTTTTCGGGCAGGGGAGAGTGAGGATCCGCATGGACACGGCCGCAGCAACGGCTGGGGGCGCCCCCGGACGGACTCCGGTAGCGGACCGCGGCACCGTGCCGCCGCCCCGGACCGCCGGGCCGGCCGCCGCCGCGACCACGACCACCGGCGCACCACCGCCCCGGCCCGGCCGGCTGCGGCACACCGCCGACCGCCTGCGGACCCGGACCGCGCCCCTCCGCGCCCCGCGCCTGGACCCGTACTGGACCGCCGGGTTCTTCTTCCTCGCGTACGCGCTGCTGTCCGTCTACCGGTACCGCACGATGTCCATCTCCTCCTGGGACCTGGGCATCTTCGAGCAGGCCGTACGGGGCTACGCGCACTTCCAGGCGCCGATAGTCGACCTCAAGGGCCCCGGCACGAACATCCTCGGCGACCACTTCAGCCCCGTACTGATCGTGCTCGCCCCCCTCTACCGGGTGTTCCCCTCACCCGTGACCCTGCTGACCGCGCAGGCCGCGCTGTTCGCCCTGTCCGTGCTGCCGGTCACCCGCGCCGCCGCCCGCCACCTCGGCCGCATCCCGGGCCTGGCCCTCGGCATCGCCTACGGCCTGTCCTGGGGTGTGCAGAAGGCCGTCGAATTCGACTTCCACGAGATCGCCTTCGCGCTGCCGCTGATCGCGTTCGCGCTCGAAGCGGTGCTGCGCGGGCGGTGGACCGCGGTGGTCTGCTGGGCCGCGCCCCTGGTCCTAGTGAAGGAAGACCTCGGGGTGACCGCGGCCACCATCGGCACGCTCGCCCTGATACGCACCCGCCGGGCCAGCCCCCTGGCCATCGGACTGGTCGCCTTCGGCATCACCGCCACCGCCGTCACCCTCGGCCTGCTGATACCCGGCTTCAACGGCTCCGGCTCGTACGACTACTGGACCAAGTTCGGCGCCGACGGCGGCGGGGCCACCATCCCCCTCGACGACGCCCTCCGCACCACCCTGTGGGTCCTGCTCCCCACCACCGGACTGCTCGCCCTGCGCTCCCCCCTCCTCCTGGTCGCACTGCCCACCCTCGGCTGGCGCTTCCTCTCCCACGAGCCGCACTACTGGGGCACCGACTGGCACTACAACGCCGTCCTGATGCCGGTCGTCTTCCTCGCGCTGATCGACGCCCTGCCGCGCATACGGGTCTCGGCCCGCCCCTGGCTGCGCTCGTACGCCCACCATCTGCCGGCCGCCGTCCTGGCCGCCGCCCTCGCCCTGACCGCCAACCTCCCTCTGGCCCGGCTCACCGAGGCCGCCACCTACCGCACCCCGCCGAACGTCACCGCCGACGAGAAGCTGCTGGAACGGATACCCGACGGCGCGACCGTGGAGTCCGACATCCGGCCGCTGAGCCGCCTCACCCACCGCACCCAGGTCTTCTGGATCGGCGACACGGGGGGGCTGTCGCCCCAGTACGTCGCTGTCCAGCTACGTGGTGACCGCACCCCGCGGCAGGTATTGGCGGAGACGACCGCCCGCCATCCCCGCTCCACGTATGTGGTGGTCGGCGACACGGCGGACCTTCTGGTGTTCCACCGAACGTCCGCGAAGTGACGGCCACGTTGTCGGGTGGCCCCGCCGTGCCTGTTTTTCGCCTGTCGGCGGGAGGGGGTGTGTAGGGGTGGGGCCCCGGATTGTGG
>NZ_JBYISA010000036.1:0-78053 GCF_057708345.1 Streptomyces sp. bgisy130 | reverse complement strand
TCCACGGCGGCGCAGGGGCCGCCACCCCGGGGCCCCTGTCCGCCGCCCCACGAGGAAGCCGTCTCACGCGCCGACCCGCCCCCCTGGAGGCCCGGGTCCCCTGAACGCTTCCCTTCCCCTCCGCTTCCGGGCGGCGGCCGCGCCGACACTTGTCCTGTCGCGCCCAGGCACGGCCGCCGCCCGGAACAACACCGGACACCTCTCAGCTTTGTTTCAACAAACTGTTGACGTTTGGTCGTAGCGCTTCTTACGCTCCGACACGCGGAAGCCAACTTCCGCGCTCTCGTACGGAAGGTCACCATGTCGAAGCCCACGCTGACGGCGCGCTTTCTCACTACGGAGGCTGGCGCCCCCGTCGCCGACAACCAGAACTCCGCCACCGCCGGCGTCGGCGGCCCGATCGTCCTCCAGGACCAGCACCTGCTGGAGAAGCTCGCCCGCTTCAACCGCGAGCGCATCCCGGAGCGCGTGGTGCACGCCCGTGGCTCCGGCGCGTACGGCTACTTCGAGGTGACCGACGACGTCACCGCCTTCACCCACGCCGGCTTCCTCGACACCGTCGGCAAGCGGACCGAGACCTTCATCCGCTTCTCGACCGTCGCCGACAGCCTCGGCGGCCCGGACGCGGCCCGTGACCCGCGTGGCTTCGCCCTGAAGTTCTACACCGAGGAGGGCAACTACGACCTCGTCGGCAACAACACCCCGGTGTTCTTCATCAAGGACCCGATCAAGTTCCCCGACTTCATCCACTCGCAGAAGCGCGACCCCTTCACGGGCAAGCAGGAGCCGGACAACGTCTGGGACTTCTGGGCGCACGCCCCCGAGGCCACCCACCAGATCACCTGGCTCATGGGCGACCGCGGGATCCCGGCCTCCTACCGCCACATGAACGGCTACGGCTCGCACACCTACCAGTGGACGAACGCCGAGGGCGAGGGCTTCTTCGTCAAGTACCACTTCAAGACCAACCAGGGCATCCGCTGCCTGGACGCCGAGCAGGGCGCCGCGCTGTCCGGCTCGGACCCGAACAGCCACCAGACCGACCTGCTCCAGTCGATCGAGCGGGGCGTGTACCCCTCCTGGACGCTGTATGTGCAGATCATGCCGGCGGCCGAGGCGGCCGACTACCGCTTCAACCCGTTCGACCTGACGAAGGTGTGGCCGCACCGCGACTACCCGCTTCAGCGCGTGGGCCGCCTGGTCCTGGACCGCAACCCCGACAATGTCTTCGCCGAGGTCGAGCAGTCCGCGTTCTCCCCGAACAACTTCGTGCCGGGCATCGGCCCGTCCCCGGACAAGATGCTCCAGGGCCGGCTGTTCGCCTACGCCGACGCACACCGCTACCGCCTGGGCGTCAACCACACCCAGCTGCCGGTGAACGCCCCCAAGGCGACCGAGGCCGCCAACTACGGCCGGGACGGTCTCATGGCGACCAACGGCTACGACCGGTACGCCAAGAACTACGAGCCCAACTCCTACAGCGGCCCGGTGCAGACCGGCCGGCCGCTCTCCGCCCCGCTCGCCGTCTCCGGCCACGTCGGCACCCATGAGGCGCCCGCGCACACCAAGGACGACGACTTCTTCCAGGCCGGTGAGCTCTACCGGCTGATGTCGGAGGACGAGAAGCAGCGGCTGGTGAACAACATCGCCGGCGGTCTCTCCCAGGTCAGCCGCGACGATGTGATCGAGAAGAACCTCGCCCACTTCCACGCCGCCGACACGGACTACGGCAAGCGCGTCGAGGCCAGGGTCCGCGAGCTGCACGAGGACTGACGGGAGGTCAGTTCCTCGTGCTTCCGTACCGGCGGTCCATTGAGGGGTGCCGGCGGTACGGAGTGGGAGTGCGAGCTCCGCGGCATACGGGAGCACGCAGTGCGGTGGCAGCGCTCGCCCGACAGGAAGGGCGCGCCCGCTCCCCCGCCGCGGAGCCCGCCTCCTCCCCCAGACTCCGTCCGGCGGTGCGATGTCCCGTCGCGCCCGATTGCCCGCGCTGCCGGACGGAAACCACTACAGGGCCCGGCCTCCGTACGGTCACGGACGCCGGGCCCTGTCGCACCACGGCGAGTCCTGCGCGCCGCGATACGCACCTCCGGGCGCCGTGACTCCCCCTCGGTTCTCCCCCACCCGGCACTCACCGCCGCAATTCGGCCCCCGGCACCCGACTTTGGAGGGACCATGGGGGCAGCAGCAGATCCGACTGTCTGCCGCCCGACCTGCCAGGAGTCGACCATGGCCGACAGCGTGCCGGTGCGGTGCCCCACGTGCCGCCGCGAGAACGCCTTCACCCCGCCCACCTTCCCGTGCGCCTGCGGGGCCCCGCTCACCATGCCCGTACTGCGCGGCGGGATTCCCGTCGAGATACTCCACCGCACCTGGCAGGCGTCCTGGGTGGAGGTGCGCTGCGAGGTCTGCGGCCGGCAGGACGAATGGCCGGCGCCGGAGTCCGGCTGCGCCTGCGGCACGGTCGTCCGGGTCCCCGTCGCCCCCGCGCCCCCGCTGCCGCCCCCGAACTTCCCGTCGTCCGGCCCACCCGTACCGATGCCCACACCGAACCCCGCGCCGAAGCCCGCCCCACCACCGGCCGCCGACCCCGCACGCGCCCTCCTGCGGCCCGCGTTCCGCCCCGTCACCATCCGCACGGCCCGCGACTGCGTCACCGCCGCCGAGCAGTATCTGAAGTGGCTGGGTTACGCCGATGTCGCCCGCACCCAGGAACGCACCGCCTCCGGCGTGGACCTGCGCGGCACGGGCGTGGTCGCCCAGGTCGACCCGACCACCCGCGCCACCAAGCTCCGCGAGATCGAATGCGTCTGGCTCAACGGCCTCAACGACTCCGCCATAGCCGTCTTCTTCTCCCTCGCCGGCTACGCACGGGACGCCCGCACCCGCGCCGACGACCTCCACATCCCCCTCTTCGTCATGGACCTCACCGGCACCCCACAGCCGGTCAACGACCCGGCCGACGAACTGATCAAGTACGGGGCGGCAGGGCGGTGAGCGGGGGGCGGCCGGGGTGACTGCCGCGGACACCACTGGGCCGCCGCAGCCCCCGCCGGCCACAAAACCCACTAGCCCGCCCCCTCGGAACCGGCGACACTGATGTCGTGATCATCCAGGTGCCCACACTCGACGAACTGCCCGCACTGCGCGCCATCGAGCGAGCGGCCGGCGAGCCCTTCCGCGCCCTCGGCATGGCGGCGATCGCCGACGACGAGCCCCCGTCGATCGAGCAGTTGACGGAGTTCCAGCGGGCGGGGCGGGCGCTGGCCGCGTACGAGGAAGCCGGGCCGGACGGCGAGGGCGGCCACCCGGTCGGCTATCTGCTCTGGGAACCGGTCGACGGCTGCACCCATATCGAGCAGGTCTCGGTCCACCCGGAGTACGCCCACCGTGGCATCGGCCGGGCTCTCATCGACCGGGCGATGTCGGAACCTTCCACACCCTCACGGCAATCCGGAAAGGACGGCGGCCGGGTCGCGCTGACCCTGACCACCTTCACCGAGGTGCCCTGGAACGCGCCGTATTACGCCCGGATCGGATTCCGGGTCCTCCCCGAGGCCGAACTCACCCCCGGCCTACGGGCGATCCGCGCCCACGAGGCGACGCTGGGGCTGGACCGCTGGCCGCGGGTGGCGATGCGCCGCGAGGCCGACTGGGAGCCCGGGGAGGGCTGAGACGGCGGGTCAGAACTCCGTATCTGCGCTCGGCGGGTCTGTGCGCCACGGTGCGTCGGGGCGGGTCGGGCGGGCATCGGCGGCGAGGCGGAGAGCGTAGACAGCGCCGTCCGGATCGTCGTTCGCTACCGGTCCGAGATAGTGATGGCCGGTCATATGGCACCAGGCCGGCAGATCGAGCGGAGCCGCCGGATCGGTCGCGAGGACATGCACGACCGTGCCCGGCCCGGCTTCGGCGATCTCGGCCCGCAGCCGCAGGAGGAGGGTCACGCAGAGCAGGCCGGTGCCGTCGACGGTGATGTCCGCTGCCGGTACGGGGCCGGGGGACATCGGGCTCGTGGCCGTCATGCGCGGGGTGTGCCGGTCAGCAGCATGCTGAGGTCCAGGGCCGGGGCGCTGTGGGTGAGCGCGCCGATGGAGACCATGTCCACCCCGGCCTCGGCGATCGGCCGCAATCGTTCCGGGGTGACTCCGCCGGAGGCTTCGAGAACGACTCCGGCGCCGGGGGCGAGCTCCGCCCGGGCCCGCACGACCCGCCTGATCTCGTCGACCGTCATGTCATCGAGCATGATCCAGGTCACCCGCGCACGCAGTGCTTCCTCCGCCTCCGCCACGGTCTCCACCTCGACGTCGATGAGCGTCTCCCGGCCCTCGGCCGCCATTCCGGCGCGGACCGCGTCGATCGCCGCGGTGACGCCGCCGGCAGCTGCCAGGTGGTTCTCCTTGAGCAGCACCATGGCCGAGAGGTCGAGCCGGTGGCTGGTGCCGCCCCCGGACGTCACGGCGTACTTGTCCAGGGACCGCAGCCCGGGGGCCGTCTTGCGGGTGTCGAGGACCTTGACGTCCAGGTCGGCGACCAGGTCCGCGTACTGCTTCGTCAGCGTGGCGATGCCGCACATGCGCTGGAGGAAATTCAGCGCGGTGCGTTCCCCGGTGATCAGGCTGCGCGCCTCGCCGGCTAGGCGGACCAGCGTCCGGCCCGGTGAAACGAGCGTCCCGTCCGCCACCAGCACCTCCACCGTCACATCGGGGTCGAGCTGGCGGAACACCTCGGAGACGGCGGGCAGTCCGCTGACCACCCCCGGCTGCTTCGCGATGATCTCGGCCTGCGTACGCAGCCCCGCGGGCACACTCCAGCGGGTGGTGACATCGTCCCGACAGCCGTCCTCGGCAAGCGCACGGGCGACGGCGTCACGTACCGCTAACGCAGGGAAATCCATTGCTCCTCATTTCTGTGTGGCGCGGACTCGGTTTGTCGTTACGGGAGTTGAGGGCGTACCGCTGCTCGCCGTTCCCGTCCCGGACCACCGACTCTGCTTCGATTTCAGAAACAGTACTCCGCCTTCGGTGATTTGAGAATCGATACCCGGGAGGGGGCGGAGAGGGCCGGGGAGCGCCCGGCCGACTCCGTGAATCCTGCGGCCGGGTGCGCCCGCCACGCCCGCGACCGGCCCCCGGCCGGGGAGAATGTGAGCATGATCGACGCGAATGCCCTGCGGGACGTCTGCCTGGATTTCAATGGTGCGACCGAGGAATTCCCCTTTCCGCGGCACCCTGATGTGTCCACCTTCAAGGTCGGCGGCAAGATCTTCGCGCTGACGACGCTGACGGATACGCCGCTCACCGTGAGCCTCAAGTGCGAGCCCGAGCTGGCGGAGCGGCTGCGGGCGGCGCACCCCGAAGTGGTGCCGGGCTACCACCTCAACAAGCGGCATTGGAACACCGTTTCGCTGGACGGGGACCTTCCCGACCGGCTGGTGCTGGACATGATCGAGGACTCGTACGACCTCGTGGTCGCCTCGCTGCCCAAGGCGCAGCGGCTGCTGCTGGACTGGCCGGGAGAGCGGCGGGCCTGAACGGCCGCTGACCGCCCCATGCGTGACGAGCCCCAGCCCCACCGCCCCGCGGCGTAGGCTGGCGCGATGCGAACTCCCCGCCAGGCGGCCCGGGTTGCGGTGCTCGACCCCGACGGTGCGCTCTTCCTCCTCCGGTACGACAACGAAGAGGTGGGGGTGCACTGGGCGATGCCCGGCGGCGGGCTGGACCCCGGCGAGGCGCCGCGGGCGGGGGCGCGGCGCGAGCTGCGGGAGGAGACCGGCTGGACCGATCTGGAGCCGGGGCCGCTGCTGGGCACCTGGGAGCACGATTTCACCCGGGTCGGCGTCCCCGTACGCCAGCACGAGCATCTCTATCTGGCCCACGGGCCGCGGCGGGAGCCGGCCGAGGGGGTGGCGGCCGCCCATGTGGACGACAAGATCCTGGGCTGGCGCTGGTGGAGTCCGGCCGAGCTGGCCGCCTCCGCCGACCCGCTCTGGCCGCCCCGCCTCGCCGATCTGCTCGCACCGTGGCGGGGCGCGGCCGGTCACGCCACCGCGGCACCCGGGCCGGTCGACCTGGGGTACGTCCCGCGGGAGGCGGCGCGGCCACACTGAGCACCCCGCGCCCGCACCCCCGCCCCGGCCTCACCGCGGCACCCGTCCCACCTCCTTCGCCAGCCGCTCGCGCAGTTCGATCTTGCGGACCTTGCCGCTGACGGTCATCGGGAAGGCGTCGAGGATCTCCAGGCGGCGGGGCACCTTGTAGTGGGCGAGGTGGGAGCGGCAGTAGGCGGCCAACTCGTCGAGGGTGAGCGGGTCTTCGGGGTCGCGGAGGATGACGCAGGCGGCGATCTCCTCGCCGTACTTCTCGTCGGGGACGCCGACGACCTGGACATCGGCGATCTTGGGGTGGGAGTAGAGGAACTCCTCGATCTCGCGGGGGTAGACGTTCTCGCCGCCCCTGATGATCATGTCCTTGATGCGGCCGACGATCCGGACGTAGCCGTCGTCGTTCATCACCGCGAGATCACCGGTGTGCATCCACCGGGCCGGGTCGATGACCTCGGCGGTGCGCTCGGGTTCCGCCCAGTAGCCGAGCATCACGCTGTAGCCGCGGGTGCGCAGTTCGCCGGGGGTGCCGCGGGGCACGGTCACTCCGCTCGCCGGATCGGCGACCTTCACCTCGATGTGCGGCAGCACCCGGCCGACGGTCGCGGTGCGGTGGGCGAGGTCGTCGTCGCAGCGGGTCTGGGTGGAGACCGGTGAGGTCTCGGTCATGCCGTAGCAGATGGAGACCTCGGACATATGCATCTCGGTGACCACCCGCTTCATCACCTCCTCGGGGCACGGCGAGCCCGCCATGATGCCGGTGCGCAGCGAGGAGAGGTCGTAGGAGGCGAAGTCGGGGTGGTTGAGCTCGGCGATGAACATGGTGGGGACGCCGTAGAGGGAGGTACAGCGTTCGTCCTGGACGGCCCGCAGGGTGGCGGCGGGGTCGAAGGCGGGGCCCGGGATGACGATGCAGGCGCCGTGCGAGGTGCTGCCGAGGTTGCCCATGACCATGCCGAAGCAGTGGTAGAAGGGCACCGGCAGACACACCCGGTCCGCTTCGGTGTAGGCGAGGGTCTCGCCGACCCAGTAGCCGTTGTTGAGGATGTTGTGGTGGGAGAGGGTGGCGCCCTCGGGGAAGCCGGTGGTGCCCGAGGTGTACTGGATGTTGACCGGGTCGTCGGCGGTCAGCTCCTGTTCGCAGGCGGTGAGCCGGTGCGGCGGGACGGTGGCGCCGGCGGCCAGCAGTTCGCCCCAGGTGTCGTCGCCGAGGTAGATCACCTCGCGCAGCGCCGGGCACTCGGCGCGTACCTGCTCGATCATCCCGCGGTAGTCGCTGGTCTTGTGGTGCGTGGCGGACACCAGGACGCTGATGCCGGCCTGCCGCAGGACGTAGCCCAACTCGTGGACGCGGTAGGCGGGGTTGACATTGACGAGGATCGCGCCGATCCGGGCGGTGGCGTACTGGACGAGGACCCACTCGGCGCAGTTGGGCGCCCAGATGCCGACCCGGTCGCCCTTGACGACGCCCCTGGCGAGCAGGCCGAGCGCCACCTCGTCGACCGCGCGGCCCAGTTCGTCGTAGGTCCAGCGGCGGCCGCTCGCCACTTCGACCAGCGCCTCACGGTCGCCGAACCGGGCGATGGTGCGGGTCAGATCGGTGCCGATGGTGTGGCCGAGCAGCGGCCGCCCGGCGGTCCCGCAGGCGTACGACAGCTCCGGTTGCTGCTGGCTCATCGGTGGTTCTCCTCCCAGTACTCGGCACCGCCGTCGCCCTGCGCGGTGCGCTCGCGCAGCTCGATACGGCGGATCTTGCCGGAGACGGTCTTCGGCAGCTCGGCGAACTCCAGCCGCCGGATGCGCTTGTAGGGGGCCAGCACCGCACGGGAGTGCTCGAAGATCAGCTTCGCGGTCTCCGGGCCGGGCGACCACCCGGCCGCCAGCACCACATACGCCTTGGGGACGGCCAGCCGCAGCGGATCGGGGGCCGGCACCACGGCGGCCTCGGCGACCGCCTCGTGCTCCAGCAGGGCGCTCTCCAGCTCGAACGGGGAGATCTTGTAGTCGGACGCCTTGAAGACGTCGTCGGCGCGTCCGATGTAGGTGATCCAGCCGCCGCGGTCGCGGCTGCCGATGTCGCTGGTGCGGTAGTAGCCGTCGGCCATCGCCTCCGCGGTGCGTGCCGGGTCCCCGTGGTAGCCGGTCATCAGGCCGACCGGCCGGGCGGAGAGGTCGAGGGCGATCTCCCCCTCGTCGCCCGGTGTGCCGCTGACCGGGTCGAGGAGGACGACGTCGAAGCCGGGGGTGGGACGGCCCATGGAGCCCGGTTTGACGGTCTGACCTGGGGTGTTGGCCACCTGGACGGCGGTCTCGGTCTGTCCGAAGCCGTCCCGGATGGTGACGCCCCAGGACTGCCGCACCTGCTCGATGATCTCCGGGTTGAGCGGTTCACCGGCCGCGACGATCTCCCGCGGCGGTTGGCGGAGCGCGGACAGATCGGCCTGGATGAGCATCCGCCAGACGGTCGGCGGGGCGCAGAAGCTGGTGACGCGGGCCCGGTCCATCTCCGCCATCAGGCGGGCCGCGTCGAAGCGGGTGTAGTTGTGGATGAAGACGGTGGCCTCGGCGTTCCAGGGCGCGAAGAGATTGGACCAGGCGTGCTTGGCCCATCCGGGCGAGGAGATGTTCAGATGCACATCGCCGGGCCGCAGACCGATCCAGTACATCGTCGCGAGATGCCCGATGGGGTACGAGGCGTGGGTGTGCTCGACGAGCTTGGGGCGCGCGGTGGTGCCGGAGGTGAAGTAGAGCATCAGGGCGTCGTCCGCCCGGGTGGGCCCGCCCGGCTCGAAGGTCTCGGGGCTCTCGTACGCGTCCTCGTACGCCAGCCAGCCGTCCGGCGCACCACCGACCGCGATCCGGCTGTAGTCACCCGCCACGCCGTCGAACTTGGCGGTGTCGTCGGCGCGCACGATGACATGCCGGGCATGGCCACGGTCGATCCGGTCGGCGAGGTCGACGGGGCCCAGCAGCGGCGTCGCGGGGATGACGACGGCGCGCAGCTTCATGGCGGCGAGCGCGGTCTCCCACAGCTCCACCTGGTTGCCGAGCATCATGACGATGCGGTCACCGGCGCCCACGCCCTGGGCGGACAGCCAGTTGGCGGCCTGGCCGGAGCGGCGGCGCAGGGCGTCGAAGCTCAGCCGGGTCTCGCTGCCGTCCTCCTCGACGATGTGCAGCGCGGTGCGGTCATTGCCGTGGGCCATGGTGTCGAACCAGTCCAGCGCCCAGTTGAAGTGCTCCGGGCGCGGCCACCGAAACGCCGCGCGGGCCGCGGCATAGTCCTCCCGGTGCCGCAGCAGCAGATCCCGCGCCGCCCGGAACTCCTCGGTGGCGGCCGGTGCGCGCCCCGCCGCACCGGATTCCGTGTCCGTCATATGTCCTCCTCATTGCCGCACCGCTACCTGCCATCGTGTAATCAGTGGCCCATGTCTCACCACCCCCGAATGGGGGGAAGCGGAGGTTCGGCGTGCGGCTCGACCCGGATGCCCACGAGACGGCGGACGTACGGGCGGCGCTGTCGCGGCTGCGGCGGGACAGCGGGCTGCCGGTGGCATTCGGCGGTCTGCGGGCCCGTGCGGGCCACTACCGCATCAACGAGCTGGCCGGTACGGAGACCGCGGTGCTGCGCGGCCTGGACATCGTGCGGGGCAACGGGCTGGGCGGGAAGGCCGTGGCGCTGTCCCGCCCGCTCGCGGTCACCGACTACAGCGCCTCATCGGTGATCAGCCATGAGTACGACGCGGCGGTGGCCGCCGAGGGGCTGCGCTCGGTGCTCGCCGTACCGGTGATCGTCCGGCGCCGGGTGCGCGGTGTCCTGTACGGGGCACTGCGCCGCCCGGTACGGCTCGGCGACCGTCCGCTCTCGGCGGCCATGGACGTGGCACGGGAGCTGGAACAGGCACTCCTGCTCCAGGACGAGGCCGCACGGCTGCTGTCGGTGGCCCAGGGGGCCCCATCCACCGCCGACGATCCGGCCCGGTGGGAAGAGGTCCGCGAGGCACACGGCGAACTGCGCGGCCTGGCCCAGCGGGTCGGCGATCCGCTGCTGCGGCAACAGCTGCTGGCGGCCTGCGGACGCCTCGCGACGGCCGCATCCCGTCGCCCCGGCACGGACGCCGCGGCCCCCGCCCTCTCACCACGCGAACTCGACGTACTGGCCTGCGTCGCCTCGGGCGCCACGAACGCGGAGGCGGCGGAGCGCCTGCTCCTCCGCCCGGAAACCGTGAAGAGCTACCTCCGCTCCGCGATGCGGAAGTTGGGCGCCCATACCCGCCTCCAGGCGGTGATCGCGGCGCGCAGGGCGGGGGTGTTGCCGTAGGGCGAGCGGGGGCTACGTGACGGGCAGCGGCCCGGCCCTCCCCCGTGAAGGCCGGACCGCCCGTCCGACGGCTACTTGTCGGCAGTCAAAGTCCCCGCCGCCGCCCAGCTGTCTGCGGGGACTTCCTGGATCCAGACCGTGACGGTCTCGGCGGGGATGCGGTATGCGTCCACGAACGCATCGGTGATCTGCTTGACGAGCTCCCGCTTCAGTTCGACGCTGCGCGGGCCCTGCTGAACGGTGACCGTGGGCATGAGGGAACTCCCTTGTGGAGAGAGGCCGTTGGGCAGCGGGAACGCGGAGGTTCGCGATTTTGCCCGGCCTGGGGGTCCCGGGGATTTCCCGGGCTTCCGGTGGTTGACCGGCGTGTCCTCAGTCCATCGCGAACGGCTCGTGCGACCAAGAAGCGGATCGTGCACACAGCGATCACCGATCGAGATCGAGCGCCTCGCTCGCGTCCGGCGCCGTACAGGCCCGCAGCAGCGGATCCATCCCGGCGGGCGGGTCGGACCGGCGTACCGCAAGTGAGGTGGTGAGCTCCATGCCCGGGTCGCGGAACGGGAGGAAGGCGACCCGGGGCGTGCTCAGCCGGCGGGCGTGCGAGGCGTAGACGACGGTCCACAGGCCGTCCTCCGGGCCGCGGGCGCCGATCGCGGTCAGGGTGTCGTCCAACGAGCCGTAGGCGGGGCCCGGTACGGGGACGAAGCCGGCGTCGTGGCAGGCGTTGACGACCAGGTCGACCAGGGCGCGGTTGTTGCGGCGGGCGGTCAGCACCAGTGGGACGGGGCCGAGGTCGGCGAGCGTGACCGGGCCGGGGGCGGCGGCCAGGGGGTGCCGGGCCGGGACGACCGCCACCAGCGGGTCCTGCCACAGCGGGACGAAGCGCAGCCCGTCCCGGCCGGCGTCATCCGGGTCGCCGCGGAGGAAGGCGGCGTCCAGCTCGCCGGACGCCACCCGGTCGAGCCGGTCCCGGGCCCGTACGGCCACCAGCTCCACCCGGGTCTCCGGGGCGAGTCGGGCCAGTGTGTCCAGCACCCGGTCGAGGTGGGCGCCCAGGCCCGTGCTCGTGCCCAGGCGCAGGGTGGCACCCCGTCCGCCGGTCAGCTCGGCGACGGCGGCGCGGGCCCGTTCCTCGGCGGCGAGCAGCGCCCGCGCCTCCGGCAGGAACCGCTCGCCGACGGCCGTCAGCCGCACCTGGCGGGCCGAACGGTCGAACAGCTCGGTCTTCAACTCCCGCTCCAGCCGCCGGATCTGCTGGCTCACCGCCGACTGGACGATATGCAGCCTCTCGGCCGCCCGCCCGAAATGCAGCTCCTGCGCCACCGTGACGAAGTACCGCACCTGCCGCAGCTCCACGCCTCTCCCCTCCCGGCCGGACAATTGCGTTGCCGCGATGCCGCCGCCCGGACATCATCCCCCCATGATCGACGCCACCGCACTCGCCGAGAAGCCGGTGCTCACCGGCCCCCGGGTCCGTCTCGCCCCGCTGTCCCTACGGCATGCGGCCGCCTTCCACACCGCCTGCCAGGACCCGGAGACGCGTCGGCTGACCGGCACTCACCATGATTTCACGCTGGCGGAGTTGCAGACCTGGTGCGCCGGCAGTGCCGACCGCGCGGACCGTCTGGACCTCGCCATCGAGGACCGGGCCCGGCGGGCCGGTTCCCCGGCCCGCCGTCCGGAACAGCGACGAGCTCAGTAGTTCTCCCCGGTGAACGGCAGCCACTCGGTCGCCAGCGCGGCGTCCAGGCGGCGGGCCGCGCCCGGGGTGTGTTCGGTGACCAGTCCGGCGTGGACGAAGTGGCGCAGGGGGGTGGCGCCGAGGTAGCAGGAGGCCAACTCCCGTACGTCCAGGGAGAGATCGGGTGCCTCGGTGGTCGGGTCCCAGGTGGCGCCGTCGGGGCCGGCGGTCAGGCGGAAGCGGCCCGCGTTGGCCGGGAGGGCGGCATCGCGCAGGTCGAGGACCAGGTCGACGGGGGCCACCCAGGAGCGGGTGGTCAGCGCGGCGCGGACGTCCACGAGCCGGAGCCACAGGGAGGGTTCCTGGCCGGTGACGCGTACCTGGTCGCGGTCGGCGGCGAGGTGCAGGAGCGGGTCGTCGGCGGGGCGGGCCGGGACCCGTACCGTCGAGGTGAGGTCGATCGAGGCGAGGTAGGACCACAGGGCGGCGGCGACGGGGGCGGACTCCGCCTCCAGTTCGTCGACGAGGACCACTCCGGGGCGGTCCTCGCCCGGGCCGCGGGTGCGGTAGACGGCGTAGCCGGCGGGTATCTCGCCGGGGTCGCCCAGCGTCACCACCCGCGCCGCGCCGAAGCCGTCCCGGTCGTCGCCGCCGCGCGACCCGTCGAGGTCCAGCACATGCTCGCGCCACCAGGCCGCGTCGCGGGTGAAGCGGCCGGCGCGCTGCGGCAGGGTCGCGTCGTAGCGCGGGGCGAGCACGGTGGGCGCGTCGGCCGGGTCGATCAGCCGCAGCGGGCGGCGGTCGGGGGTGACGCGCAGCGCGAGCGGGCGGGCGGAGTCGATCTCGACACGGTACGACTCGGTGGCGGCGCCGTAGCCGAAGCGGCCGTAGATGGCGCTCTCGGACGCCCAGAGGCAGGACACCGGGCGCTCCTCGGCGGCACAGCGGCGCCAGAGTTCGTCCAGCATCGCGGTGAGGATTCCGCGGCGCCGGTGGGTGGGCGCGACGGAGACGAAGTCCAGTGCGGCGCAGGGGAGTTGACCGCCCGGCACGGTGAGGGTGAGGCGGTGGGCGCCGGCCACCCCGCTCAGCCGCCCGTCGTCGTAGGCACCGATACGGGTGCAGGCGCGCAGCGTCCTGCGGTGGTATGCGCGGGTCTTGTCGGCGGGCTTGAGGTGGAAGGCGAGGTGGACCAGGTCCAGGGCCTGGTCGAGGTCGGCCTCGGGGATGTCCTGGAGGGCCGTGGTCGCGCGCGCGTCGTCGTCACTGGTCACCCCGGGACGCTAACCCGGCGCCCCGGGAGCTTCACCCTGTTTTTGCGGGGGGGGGGCACCCCACAGCCGCCCCCCTCACGCCACCGACCCGATCCGCCCCAGCGTCATGCCCGTGTCGTGATGGATCGGCGTGTGCGCGCCGGTCAGCGGGCTGCCGGTGCCGCCGCGGCGGTTGGCGACGATCTCGGCTGCGATGGAGAGGGCGGTCTCCTCCGGCGTGCGTGCGCCGAGGTCGAGGCCGATGGGTGAGCGCAGCCGGTTCAGTTCGAGTTCGGTCAGGCCGACGTCCCGCAGCCGTTGCTGGCGGTCCAGGTGGGTGCGGCGCGAGCCCATCGCGCCGACGTAGGCGACCGGGAGCTTGAGCGCCCGCTCCAGCAACGGGACGTCGAACTTGGCGTCGTGGGTCAGGACGCAGAGCACCGTGCGGGCGTCGAGGTCCTGGGAGTCCAGGTAGCGGTGCGGCCAGTCGACGACGATCTCGTCGGCGTCCGGGAAGCGGGCCCTGGTGGCGAAGACGGGGCGGGCGTCGCAGACCGTGACGTGGTAGTTGAGGAACTTGCCGACCCTGACCAGCGCGGCGGCGAAGTCGATCGCACCGAAGACGATCATGCGCGGCGGGGGGACGGCGGACTCGACGAGCAGGACCACGGGCTGGCCGCAGCGCGATCCGCTGCGCTGCGCACCGTCGTCGCTCTCCGCTTCCTCGCCGGGCGCGAAGCCCGTGCCGATCTCCAGGCTGGTGGTGCGCCCGGCGTCCAGCAGGGCGCGGGTCTCCTCGACCGCGGTGCGGTCGAGGGCGGGGTGGCCGCCGAGGGTGCCGGTGTGGCTGCCGTCGGCGCGTACGAGCAGGGCGCGGCCGAGGAGTCCGGCGGGGCCCTGGACGACCCGGGCGAGCGCCGCCGCCTCGCCGGACGCGGCGGCGGCCAGCCCGGCGGCGAGCGTGCCGGCGGTGCGGTCCACCCGCTCCCCCGCGAAGCCGCCGTCGCCGGTGGTCGCGGGGGCGCTCGTCCGTATCGGCTGGACGAGGATGTCGATGATGCCGCCGCAGGTCAGACCCACGGCGAAGGCGTCCTCGTCGCTGTAGCCGAAGCGCTCCAGAACCGGCTCACCGGTCTCCAGCGCCTGTTGGCACAGCTCGTACACCGCCCCCTCCACACATCCGCCGGAGACCGACCCGATCGCCGTGCCGTCACTGTCGACGGCCAGCGCGGCCCCGGGCTGGCGGGGCGCGCTGCCGTTGGTGTCCACCACGGTGGCCACCGCGAAATCACGGCCCTGCTCGACCCACCGGTGCAGCTCTTCGGCGATGTCCAGCATGTCGGTCTCCTAACGGACGGGGGGCAGCCGGCGGGCGGTTACTTGACGCCCAGCCACTGCTCGATCGGATGGAGCGAGAAGTAGACGACGAAGACGGCGGTCAGCACCCACATGAAGCCGCCGACCTCCCGCCACTTGCCCTGGGCCGCCTTGATGGCGGCGTAGGCGATGACACCGGCGCCGACGCCCGCGGTGATGCTGTAGGTGAACGGCATCAGGGCCACGGTCAGGAAGACCGGTATGGACACCGAGCGGTCGCGCCAGTCCACATGGCCGGCGGCGCTCATCATCATCGAGCCGATGACGACGAGGGCGGCCGAGGCGACCTGGGCCGGGACGAGCTGGGTGAGCGGCGTGAAGAACAGACAGGCCGCGAAGAACAGGCCGGTGATGACGGACGACAGGCCGGTCCGCGCCCCCTCGCCGACACCGCTCGCCGACTCGATGAACACGGTCTGACCGGACGAGCCGGTGATGCCGCCGATGGCACCGCCCGCGCCGTCCACGAACAGCGCCTTGGACAGGCCCGGCATCCGGCCCTTGTCGTCGGCGAGCTTGGCCTCGGTGCCGACGCCGATGATGGTGGCCATGGCGTCGAAGAAGCCGGCCAGCACCAGGGTGAAGACGATCATGCCGACGCTGAGTGCGCCGATGGAGCTCCAGCCGCCGAACTCCACATGACCGAAGAGGCCGAAGTCGGGCATCGCGACGGCGCTGCCGGTCAGCTCCGGGGGTGTGCCGCCCCAGTCCTTGGCCGTCAGCCCGCCGATCCTGGTGGCGGCGATGGACAGGACGCTGCCGATGACGATGCCGATGAGGATGGCGCCGGGCACCTTGCGGGCCTGGAGCATGAAGATCAGCAGCAGCGTCACACAGAAGAACAGGACGGGCCAGCCGGCCAGCTGCCCGGTGAGGCCGAGGGTGACCGGGCCGCCCTCACCCTTGCCCACGAAACCGGCCTTCACCAGCCCCAGCAGCGCGACGAACATCCCGATGCCCATGGTGATCGCGTGCTTGAGCGCGAGCGGGATGGCGTTCATGATCATCTCGCGCAGCCCGGTCACCACCAGCAGGCAGATGACCACGCCGTACACCACACACATCCCCATGGCCTGCGGCCAGGTCATGTTCGGGACGACCTGGGCGGTCAGCGCGGCGGAGACGTTCAGACCGGCCGCGAGCGCCAGCGGCACCTTGCCGATGAAGCCCATCAGCAGTGTGGAGACCGCCGCGGCGAGCGCGGTCGCGGTGACCACGCCGGCATGCGCGAGGGTGTGCTTCTCCACGTCCGGTGTCGAGAGGATCAGCGGGTTGAGCAGGAGGATGTAGCACATCGCCATGAAGGTGGTGATGCCGCCGCGCACCTCTTGCGCGACCGTCGATCCTCTGTCGGAGATGTGGAAGTACCGGTCGAGCCAGGAGCGGCCGGCGGGCTGACGTGAGCCGGCGCCCGCGTCTTCCGCCGTCGTCCTCGGCTCAGTGGACTGCTGGGTCATGGTGCCTTACTCCCAAGGTTCACAGGGGCACTCGCACGGGGTGCGAGATTTGGGATGGATCTTCGGCTGCACGACCCGGGGGACGGCCCGAGACGAACGGGGGTACTGGCTCCGGCGGACCGGAGCAGCGACTGCGTACTGCGACTGTGCGGGCCGGTCTCCGGGCGGTACGCGGAGGAGGACGGACAGGGACACCCCTGACACGCACCGCCCGGAGGCCGGGGTCCGGGGTCGCCCCCGGACGGCTCTCTATGTGCCGGTGAGGTGCTCGGGGCGCACCGGCGTCTTGTTGAGCTCCAGCCCGGTCGCGTTCCGGATCGCCGCGAGGACGGCCGGCGTGGACGACAGGGTGGGGGCCTCGCCGATGCCGCGCAGCCCGTAGGGGGCGTGCTCGTCGGCGAGTTCGAGCACATCGACCGGGATGGTCGGTGTGTCGAGAATCGTGGGGATGAGGTAGTCCGTGAAGGAGGGGTTGCGCACCTTCGCGGTCTTGGGGTCGACGAGGATCTCCTCCATCACCGCCACGCCCAGGCCCTGGGTGGTACCGCCCTGGATCTGGCCGACGACGGACAGCGGGTTGAGCGCCTTGCCGACGTCCTGGGCGCAGGCCAGCTCGATGACCTTGACCAGGCCGAGTTCGGTGTCCACCTCGACGACCGCGCGGTGGGCGGCGAAGGAGTACTGGACATGGCCGTGGCCCTGGCCGGTGACCAGGTCGAAGGGCTCGGTCGGGCGGTGGCGCCACTCGGCCTCGATCTCGACGGCCTCGCCTTCGAGGACGTCCACCAGGTCGGCGAGGACCTCACCGCCGTCGGTGACGACCTTGCCGCCCTCCAGCAGGAGTTCGGCGGTGGCCCACGCCGGGTGGTACGTGCCCATCTTGCGGCGGCCGAGCGCCAGGACCTTCTCGCGGACGAGCTCGCAGGAGTGCTTGACCGCGCCGCCGGTGACGTACGTCTGACGGGAGGCCGACGTCGAACCGGCGCTGCCCACCTGGGTGTCGGCCGGGTGGATCGTCACCTGGGTGACCCCGAGCTCGGTGCGGGCGATCTGCGCATGGACGGTGACACCGCCCTGGCCGACCTCCGCCATCGCGGTGTGGACCGTGGCGACCGGCTCGCCGCCGATGACCTCCATCCGCACCTTGGCGGTGGAGTAGTCGTCGAAGCCCTCGGAGAAGCCGACGTTCTTGATGCCGACCGCATAGCCGACACCGCGGACGACACCCTCGCCGTGGGTGGTGTTGGACAGCCCGCCGGGCAGCTGACGAACGTCGGCGCCCTCGCTGGACTCCCACTGGCGCTCCGGCGGCAGCGGGCGGGCCTTGACGCGGCGCAGGATCTCGGCGACCGGGGCCGGCGAGTCGACCGGCTGCCCGGTCGGCATGAGCGTGCCCTGCTCCATGGCGTTGAGCTGACGCAGCTCGACCGGGTCCAGGCCCAGCTTGGCCGCCAGCTTGTCCATCTGCGCCTCGTACGCGAAGCACGCCTGGACCGCACCGAAGCCGCGCATGGCGCCGCAGGGCGGGTTGTTGGTGTAGAGCGCGACGGCCTCGATGTCGACGTCGTCGATCACGTACGGACCCACCGCCAGCGAGGCGGCGTTGCCGACCACGGCCGGGGACGCGGAGGCGTAGGCACCGCCGTCCAGCACGATCCGGCACTTCATGTGCGTGATCTTGCCGTCCTTGGTGGCGCCGTGCTCGTACCAGAGCTTCGCCGGGTGCCGGTGGACATGGCCGAAGAAGGACTCGAACCGGTTGTAGACGATCTTGACCGGCTTGTTCGTACGCAGCGCCAGCAGACAGGCGTGGATCTGCATCGACAGGTCCTCGCGGCCGCCGAACGCGCCGCCGACGCCGGAGAGCGTCATCCGGACCTTCTCCTCGGGCAGGCCGAGGACGGGGGCGATCTGGCGGAGGTCGGAGTGCAGCCACTGGGTGGCGATGTAGAGGTCCACCCCGCCGTCCTCGGCGGGCACCGCGAGGCCGGACTCCGGGCCGAGGAATGCCTGGTCCTGCATGCCGAAGACGTACTCGCCGGAGACGATGACATCGGCCTTCTTGGCGGCCGCGCCGGCATCGCCTCGGACGATCGGCTGACGGTGGACGATGTTGGGGTGCGCGACATGCCCGGCGTGGTGGTCGTTGCGGCCTTCGTGGAGCAGCGGCGCGTCGGCGGCGGTCGCGGAGGCCTCGTCGGTGACGACGGGCAGTTCCCGGTACTCGATCTTGATCTTGGCGGCCGCGCGCCGCGCCGTCTCCGGGTGGTCGGCGGCGACCAGGGCCACCGGCTCGCCGTGGTGGCGGACCTTGCCGTGCGCCAGAACCGGGGTGTCCTGGATCTCCAGGCCGTAGTTCTTGATCGACGTAGGCAGGTCGTCATAGGTCAGCACGGCGTAGACGCCGGACTGTGCGAGCGCCTCGGAGGTGTCGATGGAGACAATCTCGGCGTGCGCGACGGTGGAGCGGAGCGTGAAGCCCCACAGCATGTCCTCGTGCCACATGTCCGAGGAGTACGCGAACTCGCCGGTGACCTTCAGCGTCCCGTCGGGACGCAGGGTGGACTCGCCGATGCCGCCCTTGGTCTGCGAACCCTGGGTGATCTTGGTGGGGGTTCCGGTGGTTCCCATGGTCAGACCACCTCTTCCTGGCCCTGGCGGGCGGCCGCGAGCCGTACCGCGTCCAGGATCTTCTCGTAGCCGGTGCAGCGGCAGAGGTTGCCGGAGAGCGCCTCGCGGATGTCCGCATCGGTCGGCTGCGGGTTGTGCTCCAGCATCTCGTCGGCGGCGACCAGGAGGCCGGGCGTGCAGAAGCCGCACTGGACGGCGCCCGCGTCGATGAACGCCTGCTGGATCGGGGAGAGTTCACCGCCCTCACCGGTCTGCGAGTCGCCCTTGGCCTGCCACCGCTGCGCGTCCTGCAAGGAGGTGCCACAGGCGCCGGAGGGACAGCCCGCGCCGGGGTGGGCGTCCTCGCGGTGCTTGGCGTAATCGGCCAGGCCCTCGACCGTGACCACCTCGCGGCCCTCGACCTGGCCCGCGGCGACCAGACAGGAGCACACCGGCACCCCGTCGAGACGGACCGTGCACGAACCGCACTCGCCCTGCTCACAGGCGTTCTTGGAGCCCGGCAGGCCCATCCGCTCCCGGAGGACGTACAGCAGGCTCTCGCCTTCCCAGACGTCATCGGCCTCCTGGCGGCGGCCGTTGACGGTGAATGTCACGCGCACTGTGCGCTCCTCTCCTTGCCGCGGTAGGACTCCCAGGTCCAGCCGAGGGTGCGGCGGGCCATGATGCCGACCGCGTGCCGGCGGTACGTGGCGCTGCCGCGCACATCGTCGATCGGGTTGCAGGCGCCGGCGGCGAGCTGCGCGAACTGTTTGGCGACGGACGGCGGAATGGGGTTGCCGGACTCCCAGTAGCCACCCTCGTCCAGCGCCGCGGTGAGGAACTCCTCGGCCTCGCGGGCCCGTACGGGGGTGGGCGCGGCGGAACCGATGCCGGTGCGCACCGTGCGGGTCCCGGGGTGCAGCGCGATACCGAAGGCGCACACCGCGATCACCATGGCGTTACGGGTGCCGACCTTGGAGAACTGCTGCGGTCCGTCGGCCTTCGGCAGATGCACCGACCGGATCAGCTCGTCGGGCTCCATGGCGTTGCGCTTGACGCCCACGTAGAAGTCGTCGACCGGGATCATCCGGCGGCCGCGTACGGACTCGACCTCGACCGCACCGCCCGAGGCGAGCAGCGCGGGGTGCGCGTCGCCGGCCGGGGAGGCGGTGCCGAGGTTGCCGCCGACGCCGCCGCGGTTGCGGATCTGCGGGGAGGCGACGGTGTGCGAGGCCAGTGCCAGGCCCGGGAGTTCGGCCCGCAGGTTCTCCATGATCTGGGTGTAGGAAACGGAGGCGCCCAGACGGACGGTCTTCTCGCCGACCTCCCACTCGCTCAGGTCACCGATGCGGTTCAGGTCGAGCAGATACTCGGGGCGGCGATGGTCGAAGTTGATCTCGACCATCACGTCCGTGCCGCCCGCGATGGGCACAGCGGTAGGGTGCTCGGCCTTGGCGGCGAGCGCCTCCTCCCAGCTGGCGGGGCGAAGGAAGTCCATGGTTGGCCTCTTCTGCGAAATCGGTCGTTCGTTACTCATGGTGAGGACGCTGCGCTCACATCGCCATGGAGCCGTTCATGTCCTGTTAACGGTTGAGCCTTAGTGAACGCGCCCCGGACCCGCCCGGTGCAGTCACCGAAACCATGAAGCGGTTGGCTGGCCACGGCACCTGTCTTGTAGATTCGAACGAAAGACGAGGCTCTGAAACCTCGCGGAATTCCACCGGCAATACCAGACAGCAAAGAACGGCGGGCGAGGTCATGCGGCTCCGCGCACTCCTGGACACCCCCTCCCTGGGCCTGCGGCTGCTCGGGGGCGAGGACGAGCTGGACCGCACCGTACGCGGCGTGATGACCACCGACCTGCGCGACCCGAGCCGCTACCTCTCCGGCGGCGAACTGGTGCTGACGGGCCTGGCCTGGCGCCGCGCCCCCGAGGACTCCGAGCGGTTCGTCCGCATCCTGGCCGCCGCCGGGGTCGCCGGGCTCGCGGCGGGCGAGGCGGAGCTGGGCTCGGTCCCGGACGACCTGGTGGCGGCCTGTGTGCAGCACCGGCTGCCGCTGTTCTCGGTCGTCGAGGACGTCTCGTTCGCCTCCATCACCGAACATGTGGTCCGCCAGGTCTCCAGCGAACGGGCCGGTGACCTCGCGGCCGTGGTGGACCGTCACCGGCGGCTGATGACGTCGGGCCCCACCGGCGGCGGTCCGGAGGTGGTCCTGGACCTGCTGGGCTCCGACCTGGATCTGCGGGCCTGGGTGCTCTCCCCCACCGGACGGCAGATCGCCGGGTCGACGCTGGCCGGCACCGGGCCCGAGCTGTCCACCGAGCTGGCCGCCCGGCTCGCGGGGGAGCATCTGGCGGCCGCCCGCAGCGGCCGCCGCGGCCCGTACCGCGTCACCCTGGAGGGGGCCGGCGGCACGTTCTCGCTGTTCCCGATCCGCCACGACGGCCGTGACCTGCGCCAGACCCTGCTCAGCGACTGGCTGCTGGCCGTCGAGGCGGACGCCGGTGACTGGCCCGAGGAGCGCCTCGACCTGCTGCACGGCGTCACCCAGCTGATCGCCGTGGAACGCGACCGGCGCGACGCGGCCCGTACGGTCCGCCGCCGGCTCGCCCAGGAGGTGCTGGAGCTCGTCCAGACCGGCGCACCGCCGGCCGAGATCGCGGCCCGGCTGCGGGTGGCGGCCCCGGTGCTGCTGCCCGGACTGGGCACCGCGCCGCACTGGCAGATCGTGGTGGCCAGGGTCGAGTGGGAGGACGGCGACGTCCCCGGCGGCCCGGTGGCCCAGAGCCTGCTGGAGGAGGTGCTGGTCGACCCGGGCACCTTCGGTCCGGAGCCGTCCGACCGGATCGCCGTGGCCCACACCGGCGACGAGGCGGTGGCGCTGGTGCCGCTGCCCGTCCCGGACGAGCCCGGGGACTCCTCGGCGGCCGGTCTGCACGCCGCCGACCTGCTCGCCGTCGTCCAGGCACCGCTGGGCCGGGGCCTGGCGGACGACGGGCGGCTGACGGTCGGGGTGAGCGCCTCGGTGCACTCGGCGGAGGGGCTGCGCGGCGCGCTGGAGGAAGCCCGGCACGCCCGCCGGGTCGCCGCCGCCCGTCCGGGCCGGGTCTGCGCCGCCGGGCACGAGGAGCTGGCCTCGCATGTGCTGCTGCTGCCGTTCGTGCCGGACGACGTCCGCCGGGCCTTCACCGCCCGCCTCCTGGACCCGCTGCGCGACTACGACCGCCGCCACCGTGCCGAGCTGATCCCCACGCTGGAGGCGTTCCTGGACTGCGACGGCTCCTGGACCCGCTGCGCCGGCCGCCTCCACCTGCACGTCAACACGCTCCGCTACCGGGTGGGCCGGATCGAGCAGCTGACCGGCCGTGATCTGTCCCGCCTGGAGGACAAGCTCGACTTCTTCCTCGCACTGCGGATGAGCTGACGGCGGCGGGGCCGAACCCGTCGGCCCGGGCTGCGCCGTTCGGGGTCATCCGATCGGGCGGCATCCCGTTCGCGGCGGACGGGCGCGAGCGGGCGCAGCACCGCGCGGCGCGCCCGATCAGCGCCGCGCCCCCCGCCAGAACCGCACACCCGGTGATTGTGAAAACATTCACTCAGCCCCTTGGCCCCACGACGGAATCCGTGCTGAGATTCGCCCACGGTCTTGCAACTTCCAGCTCAATGGCGCGCTAGGGGAGGGCAATGTGGCGGATACCGCCATGTCAGGATCCGCGGATCCCGTGGATCCGGTCAGTTCAGCGGAGCCGGTACCGCTCGCGGTACCGGGACCCGCATCCGCACCGGAGGCACCGGCACACGGCACGGTCGAGGGGGACAGCCCCCTCGACCGTGCCGTTTGGCGACTGCGCTCCCGCGGCTGCTGGGACGACGCGGCCGCGCTGCTGGAACCACACTCCGTCCATCACGCCCCGTCGGCGCTCCGTCGCGCCGCGCTCCTGGTGGAGCGCTGCATGTTCACGGCCACCGGCTGGGCCGCGGCGGAGGACGCACTGCGCAGCGCCGAGGCCCTGGCGAGCGGCGACGACGAGCGCGGCGGCGCGGCCTGCGAGCGGGGCCACCTCGCGTACGCCGCCACGGTCCTGAGCGTGCGCGACCGGGCCGACGAGGCGCGTTCGGCGCTCGGCCGGGCCGCCGCGCTGCTGGCGCCCGCCGCGCCCGGCCGCCCGCTGCTGGACTTCCGCCGCGGGCTGATGGCCGAGCACGTCGCCGACAGCCCGGACTCGGCGCGCGCCGCCTACCGCCGCGCGCACGCCGGCGCCACCGCGCACGGCGACACCCTGCTGCTGTCCTTCACCTGGCGCCATCTGGCCGGGCTGGCGCTGCGCGACGGCGACGTGGCGGAGGCCCGGCACGGTTTCGCCGAGTCGCTGCGGATCCGCGAGGAGCTGGGCTTCCTCATCGGCACGGCACCGGCCCTGGCGGCGCTGGCCGACGCCGTCCCGGACACCGACGCCCCCCGGCTGCGCGCCGAGGCCGCCCGGCTCTTCCGCCTCATGGGCGGCGTCCCCACCTGGCTCGCGGACCATCTGTCCACCGCCGTCACGGCGACCTAGGGCGGCCACCGGGAAGCGCGGAGGACGGCCAACCACACGCCGAGGGCGAGCGGTTGGCCGTCCTCCGTTTGTCACCGCCCTTGCCCCTTCTTCTCACCGCCCTTGCCTCTTCACCCCCGCGCCGTCAACCCCCCGTAGTCGGCCATGCCCCCTCGCGCTGCGATTGGCCGGATCTGGACGGTCCCCGCGGCGGATCGGCCGGGGCGCGGTGGTTGCCATCCGCCCCCGCGGTCGACGAGCCAGCGGAACCATGAGGTGGGACCATGGGCGGAAGCCGGGGCCAGGGGTGTTCCATCGGGCCCCACAGGCCCCGAGAATGGCCGCAAGTCGCACTGTGAGGCGGCGGCAGGGACTTGGATGCTGGTCCGGGACCAGCTGGGGTCCCCACCCACTGGCACAGCCTTGACAGGAGGCCATAGATGACAGCAGGAGTGACGAATACGACCGCTGGAACGGACTGGGGCAAGGCAGATTTCGAGGCGATTTACAACTGCCCGGATCCCCGTCGGTACTTCACCACACTGAACCCCCTGGACTACCAGATTCCGCACCACGGCCAAGCGGTCTTCCGCGCCGTGGCCGAGACCCTCCAGCGGCACCGGAGCGACCGCCCACCGCTGAACGTCGTCGACCTCTGCTGCTCGTACGGGGTCAACGCCGCGCTGCTCAACCACCGGCTGTCCCTCTCGGACCTCTACGGCCATTACGCCGCGCCCGGCGCGGGCATGCCGACCACCCGCCAACTCCTCGAAGAAGACCGCACGTTCTTCGCCACCCGGAGAAACGCCGCGCCCTTCCGGATCACCGGCATCGACGTGGCGGACCGCGCGGTCGCCTATGCCCGGGCGGTCGGTCTGCTCGACCACGGATTCGCGGAGAACCTGGAGCTCGACGAGCCGAGCCCGGAGCTGCGGAAGGTCCTGACCGGCACCGACCTGATCACCGTCACCGGCGGCGTCGGCTACATCACCGCGCGTACCTTCGGTCATCTCTTCGACCATGTCTCCACACCGCCGTGGGTCGCCGCGTTCGTCCTGCGCACGGTCTCCTACCAGCCCGTCTCCGCACTGCTGGCCCGGGCCGGCCTGGTGACGGAGAAGCTCACCACCCGCACCTTCCGGCAGCGCCGGTTCGCCGACGGCGGCGAGCGCCAGGCAACCTTCGAGGCACTGGCCGGCCGCGGCCTGTCCACCGCGGGCAAGGAAAGCGACGGCTTCTACCACGCCGAGCTCTATCTCTCCCGGCCCGCCGCCGATGTCGCGGCGCTGCCCATGGAAGAGCTGCTCCCCGACTGAGCGGCTCTGGGACGAGACCCCCTAGTGCGGGTGCCGGGCCACCGAGACATGCTCGCGGGCGATCCGCTCGACGACCGCATACTCCTGGGCCACCAGGGCGTCGAGCAGCGCCGTGTGCTCGGAGGCGTCGGCCAGCAGCTCGGCCGTACGCAGCCGGGGGCCGCCGGCCGGCCCCTGGGCGCGGCGCAGCAGGTCGCCGGCGACCTCGGTGAGCCGGCGGTTGCCGGTGAGCGACATCAGGGCCACGTGGAAGGCGTGGTCGGCCTCGGCGTAGCCGGCCCGGTCCCCGCGGGCGGCGGCGGCCACACCCGCCACGGCGAGCGGGCGCAGCTCCTCCCAGCGCTCCGGGGGCAGCGCCCGCGCCAGCCGGACGATCGCGGGCACCTCCAGCATCCTGCGGACCTCGGCCAGCTCGGCGAGGTCGCGGGAGCTGCACTCGGCGACCCGGAAGCCGCGGTTGGGCACGACCTCGACGGCGCCCTCGCACGCAAGCTGCTGCATGGCCTCCCGGACCGGGGTCGCGGAGACGCCGTAGCGCTCGGCCAGCGCGGGGGCGGAGTAGACCTCGCCCGGGGTCAGCTCCCCACCGGCCAGCGCATGGCGCAGCGCGGCCAGCACCTGGCCGCGGACGGAGTGCCGCCGGGGCGCGGCGGGACCGGGCTGCGCGGGCACCCACGCCCGCGCGGCCGGCTCCTGTTCCGCTGTGCCCTGTTCCATGACGGATCCTCCTGACGTATCCCAGCACCATAGGCGGCGCGGGCCACAGTACAAATCCGTGCGCCGGTCCCGGAAGCTCACCGGACCGGCGGGACTGACACCGCTCGACCGCGGGTAACTTTCGAGTAAGGTAAGCCTTGCCTTCCTATCGATCCGCGATTCGGTGGTCTCCCCCATGACTTCTGTTCTCGCCGCCCCGGCCGCGACCCACCCCGTGGCCGAGGCTTACGCCCGGCTCTCCGAGGTATTTCCCGGGCTGCGGGTGACCACCTGGCACACGGCCCCGCCCAGCGGCGACGGCTGGGTCTGCGCCGCCGGGCTGGCCGCCGGCGGCGAGACCCTCGATGCCTTCCTCGCCTGGGACGCCGCCCAGATCATCCGCGACCACGGCCGCCCCGCCCGGCCGGACGTGGTCGCCAGCTTCGCGTTGCACCGCTACGCCTGGCCGGCCTGCCTCCTGATCACCGTCCCCTGGTTCCTGCACCGCCGGGTCCCGCTGCTGCCCGTCCAGGACGTCTCGATGCAGCGCGAACGGGGCCGCATGGCAGTGCGCATCAGCGCATTCGCCTGCCTCCCGGACGACCCGGCGGCGGCGCTGCCCGGCGCCCGAGTGGTACCGGACGAGGAGGCACTGCGCACGGAGGTCCGAGCCGCGGTGGCCGGCCATCTCGGGCCCGTCCTGGAGGGCTTCCGCACCCGGATGCGACGCGGGTCGCGGGCCCTCTGGGGGATGGCATCCGACGAGATCGTCGAGGGCCTCTGGCACGTGGCACAACTACTGGGCGAGGAGCCCCGGGCGCTGACCGCGCTGGAGCAACTATTGCCAGGCGCCACCGCCCCCTACGCCGGAAGCGCGGGCTTCCGCACACTGACCGGCCCCCGCGGCGAACCCCTCCCAACCCGCGACCGCGCCAGCTGCTGCATGTACTACACACTGCGCCCCGACGACACCTGCCTCACCTGCCCCCGCACCCTCGACGAGGACCGCGTCCGGCGCCTGACGGCTACCACCTGACGCCCGCTCAGTCCACGCAGGTGCGGGCCGCGGGCGAATCGGCGTCGTACGCCCCCGAAGAACTCCGCCACCGCACACAGCAGAGCTGCATCTCTCTCCCCCCGCAACGCTGCTGCCATGAGGGCGCCGGCCTCAAACACGGGTACTACGCTTCGGCCGGTGCGTGACTTCAACGGCTTCGATAAGCTTCCGGGCCGCCCAGAGGCGAACGCCAATCATGCGGGCGCGTCGCCGCACCGCTGGCGCCGAACGGGCAGCCACGAAATTGTGGGCTCTCGTGGCCAGATCCTTTCACGGTCTGTCCGCTCACCGCCTCGTCTCGCTGCCTTCGCCACTGCCAGACTGTGAAACATGACAGCCACCACCGGGATTACCGAGAATATGGATTCCATGGTGCGGAACTCTCAGTAATTTCACGGACTTACGGCTTCGCAGTAGGGGCACACGACATCATGTCGCATCCACGGATACCCTCCACTGCCTTCTCCACCTGGTGATCAATGAATTAACGAGTAATCGATATCGCCCTGACCTGGCCAGGGCGGACGCACAAACCTCAAGGAGGAACATCGTCATGGCACTTGGATGCCCGCACTGCAAAGGTGCCGATGAACGGCCGGCACAAATCATCTCGCAGCATCAGACATCTGCCGGCCTCACAGTGTGGACCCGCTGCGCATGCGGTTCACTACAGGCCCGCGTGGTCTCCTCCTCCGGAAACCGCGTGGTAGCACGCGGCCGGCCGGAACAGAACAGCTAGGTACTCAGCTGCCTCCCGGCTAGCTGGCTGAAGAATTGGGCTGCTTTGGAGACAGACCGGCCACCACAGGCCCCAGGCCCTCCCTATGCCCACAGCCGCAACGCAGAGCTTTGGCACATGCCATCCGAGGATCGGCCCGAAGCTGCCCGTTCTCCTGGCAGCGCTTGCCGCCAATGGGCAGCCCCGGGCCGATCTACTGTTGCCGAATTCAGTCGAGAGCGGCCTCGCTGAGCTGGCAGGGCTCACCCAGGTGCTCAGCCATCAGGTTCGCGAAGGATGCCCGAGGTAGTGGCGTGAAGTCACGGGCGGCGACGAATTCCGGACGCCTGTCCTGAGCAGCGATCGGCCCGGTGCATACGTTCTCAACACTGTTGAAAACGACGAACACATTGGCCCTGGGGAAGGGGGTGATGTTCCCGTTCGAGCCGTGCATGCAGTTGCAGTCGAAGACTGTTGCCGAGCCCGCCGGCCCGGTGAGAAGTTCGATTCCGTGCGTGTCCGCCAGGGTGGACAGGCTGCCGTAGTCAGGTGTGCCCACCGTCGGTTCGCGCAGCGACTCCTTGTGATAGTCCTGCGGAGTCTCTCCGGCACAGGAGACGAATGTCTTGTGAGATCCTGGCATGATCATGAGCCCGCCGTTGTGCTCATAGTTCTCCGTAAGCGCAATAGAGATACTTACGGCGCGCATACGCGGCATGCCATCTTCCGAATGCCAGGTCTCGAAGTCAGAGTGCCAGAAGAAGTCCCTCCCCTTGAACCCGGGCTTATAGTTGACCCGAGATTGGTGAACGTAGACTTCCGACCCAAGGATTTGACGAGCACGTCCGTGAACACGAGGGTCAGCGATGAGTTCCGCGAATACTTCACTGACCTTGTGGATCTCAAAGATGGATCGAACTTCATCAGAGTCTCGCTCCCTGATTGTCCGCTCGTCGCGCATGACGGTCTCATCCTGTGTCAGCCGCCAGAGCTCCGAGCGATATCGTTCCACCTCACCGGGCAGCAGGAGCTGTTCCGTCGACAGAAAGCCCTTCTGCTCGAAAAGAGATAATTCCCGTGAATCGAGCGGCCCGTGCTCCGGAGCGCCGTAGACGACCGGATCCTGCCGGCCGAGCAGGGCTGGTTCGCGTACCCGCGTCGGGTAACTGTCATCAGGACGAGAAGACGTTTCAGCGCGTACTGCCGTACTCATTTCATTCTCCTTCACGTCGAATGCGCGGCGCTACGTGACTGTGGCAGCTTGTCCGCTGATCACGACTCGTGTTCTGCAGTGGATTCAGCGGGCCGATCCGGAGAAGTACTTCGGGGTCATGGCCGGGCGGGAAGAGTTCTGGACCGAAGAGCGGCTCACGCCGGAGGGTGGCTCCTCGGGCGCGGGCGAAGGCAGACAGGAAACGATCGGATGCCATGTTGTCGGGTGTCACCGTGGCTTCAACGAATCGATAGCGATGATTGGCGAGGTGATCCACCATGCGTCGGGCGAGCCCTTGCCCTTGATGCGCCGCAGCCACTGCCGTTTGCCAGACAAAAAGTGTCTCCGGGTCACCTGGGCGCGCGAACGCCAAGGTGAATCCATGAGTGCCCTCCGCCGAACGAGCGACGACGGAACTAGCGGCGAAATCCCTGCACCATAGTGCATAAAAGTACGGCGAGTTGACGTCAAGTGTCCTTGCCTCGCGAGCCAGATTCCACAGGGCAGGACCCTCGCCTGCCCGTGGGGCGTCAAGGTGAACATGCGCAGATTTCAATTCGGGCTGATTCGCTGAATCAGGAGATTCCACTGAAGGGGCTGGGAGGGTGCGCTCTAACGACATCAGATTTCCCCCAAATGGGTCAGCACGGGCTGTCTATGTTCTGGCACTGGCATCAGAACATAGACAGCCGATGCAGCCAGGCATTTCTTAGAATGGTTCAGACCAGTCGCATGCTACGGGTCAAGCAGCCGGCCGCTCTCCCAGGATGAACGCGAACCGGTCATTGAACTCCAGTTGCGGAGTGGTATAGCGGTGCTCGATCTCCTTCAGACCTTGAGCAAGCTCATCTTCCGAAAAGTTGGAAAGAACTGACATCCAGCGATCACTGACCAGTCGAAGCCATTTGTTGCGATCGACGGATAGCGGAAATTCCTTGTAACCAATAGTTGCTTTAAGCCCACCCAACTCCAGCGCGGCTGCCACCTCCTCAGGATCAGGTTGCTCGGTGGCAAATCGGCCCAAAGCTGCTTCGAAGAGCGGATAGTCGATTTGAGGCGGAAGAGCGACGATCAGGAAGCGGCCGCCCGGCGCGAGGCGCTGGGCGAGGCCCGACAGAGTGTTCTCCAGGTCTGTGAAATGGTGAACCGCTTCCTTGATCACAATGGCGTCGAATGTGTCGTACGGTAACGACACATCTCCGGCAACTACTTCTTCCGCTGTCGCCTGGACGGCGTGGAGCCGCGGATCTTCAGGCAGTAACTCCAGGAGAGCTGCCGAAGGATCGACGCTGACCACCGGTGTCTGCGGCGTGGCATAGGGCAGGAGTCTGCTCAAGAACAGCCCCGTCCCCACTCCGATGTCGGCGATCCGTTGACCTTCCGTCACCCGGAGGTGATCCCGGATCTGCTCGGCCATCCAGTCGGGATAGTCGGGCCGGGTCTCCCACAGGTCGTTGTAGATCTCAGAAAGCTTTTCGTAGTGGAGCTCAAGACGCTTGTCCATCCATGCCTCCAGAAGTGTGTTGTTTTCCGACCCAATCGACTTGAGATCGGATCATGGTGAGCGTTCGTTACGGTCCTAATCGCGCTCACTGGACGAGGTTTGCATCCACCCAGCTCCGGAACTCGTCGATACGGTGTTCAAAGGGTGAGTAGACCTGCGAATCGTCAAAGCTCCGCGAATGGGCACCCAGCTGCACCCGTTCACACGCGTCAAAGTCCTCACGATTCGTCACGTCAAGCACTTTGACTGCGTCTTCCGGGGAGAACATGGGGTCATCGGCCACATCAGGGTGAAAGAGCCATTCTCCGACGACCCGGGTGCGATCAGGCCCCTGCGGTTCGAGCCGCATACAGAACACGTGGTCAGGAACGAAGACGATGGAAACATTCGGCCACAGCAGAATTCCGTAGAAGGTCCGTTCGTCTTCAGCGGGCACCTTGGGCAGCGTCGGTGCGACAGGTCGGCCAGACATCGAGAACCCCGTTGCTTCATCAGCGAGGGGAGCACCCAGCCCTTGCGGCCCTGTGACAGTTCCATATCCGCCGCGGAACTGCGGTACCGCTGCACACAGTTCCGGATGCATCGTGAGGCAGTGGTAACACTCGTCGAAATTCTCCCAGAGGATCTTCCAGTTTGCCCGCACATCATAAGTGATCTTGTGGGTTACCTTCAGGCGTTCGGTTTCGTAGTGGGCAATCGGATTGGTTTCCCCGAATCGATCCCGGATCAGCGGGTCAACTTGTTCCGAAAGCGGAGATGCTTTCTCGTCTAAATTTACCCAGACATAGCCCAACCATTCTGTGACCGACACGGAATGAAGGTGCCGATCGCCCGTTCCCGGCGGCAACTTGTCACGCCACGGGACTCCGACGAGTCGGCCATCAAGGCCGTACGTCCATCCGTGATAGCTGCACCGGATCGACTTCCCGAAGTCGCCCTGGTCCTCCAGACACAACTGGGCTCCACGATGCCGGCAAATATTCAGCATGCCGGCCAGAGCGCCACTTCGGTTACGCACCAGTAAGACGCTCTCTCCGCCGAGTTCGACTCGAATAAAAGATCCCGCATTCGGGATATCAGATGAATGCGCCACACACATCCATGAACGACCGAAGATGCGCTGACTCTCTAAGTCGAAGGCTTCTTGGCTGGTATACCGATCACTCGTCCATAAGGGCATTTCCCGCGTTTCCTCTCACGGCTCTGCATCCTGAAAGCGAGCCGATTCTTCGAGAATGTGACGCTACTTACGACGCACCAGAATGAGATACGTCCGGAAATCGAATCGATGAAGGAATCCCCTGCATCTCTTTCCTTGATCGCAACCGCAGAACCACCGTGACATGCTCATCAAACACGAGTCAACAAGCGACCACATTGGCTGGTCGTCCGTTATGTCGCATCGTGCCTCAGGTCGGGCCGGCGGAAGTCTGGAGGTCTGGAGGTCTGGAGACGGAATGACGCGTTCAGAGATCACGAAGTTCCTGGCTACTGGAAAGAACCGACCGGGCCGCATGCTGCGCCCCCAGTTCAAAGGAATGGTCGGGGGGTCGCGCGTGACTGGTTGGCCGAATATGAGCGCCGCAGGAGTCGGTCCCGGAGCTCTTCCGGCATACGCCAAGCCGGCATCTCCGGCGCAGTGCGGTGAGTTACACAGGGTTAAGCGCTTCACGGCCGAAGGAATGACTCACCGGCCTTAAACCACTCCACGATCTGCGGCACCGCTAATTCGGCCATTCGGATGACCGACGCGACAAAGGAAACTTTGGCTCCCACTGCGGCACACAACAGACATGATGCGCCTTCATGGGCAATACATCGTTGGAACGGCACTCCTGCCCCCAGGACACGTCCAAGCGCCGTGGGACCTACAGGTTTGCCGCTCCGTGCTGGTCGGCCGTCCGTGGGCCGTGCTCCTTGGGGGCTGCCGGTCCACGGAAGGTGCTGCGATAGGCGCTCGGCGACACTCCCAGTGCCGCTCGCAGGTGCTGGCGCAGCGAGGTCCCGGTGCCGAAGCCCGCGGTCACCGCGATCCTGTCGATCGGCAGGTCGGTGCCTTCAAGGAGCTGACGTGCGCGTTCCAGGCGCTGTTGGGTCAGCCACTGCACCGGGGTGAGGCCGACTTCCTCCCGGAAGCGGCGGGTGAGGGTACGTACGCTCATCGCCGCGTGCGCGGCCAGGTCGTCGAGCGTGAGCGGCTGGTCAAGGCGCTCCATGGCCCAGGCCCGGGCTTTGCCCGTGGACGAGGACTCCGGTTCGGGGACGGGGGTGCGGATGTACTGCGCCTGCCCGCCGTCGCGATGTGGCGGGACGATGGTGCTGCGGGCGACGTCGTTGGCGATCGCGCTGCCGTGGTCGCAGCGGATCATATGGAGGCACAGGTCGATTCCGGAGGCTTCGCCGGCCGAGGTCAGGACGTCGCCTTCGTCCGTGTAGAGGACGTCCGGGTCGAGTTCGACCTGCGGGAACAGTTCCCGGAAGTTCTGGGAGGACTTCCAATGCGTGGTGGCACGACGGCCGTTGAGAAGGCCGGCCGCCGCCAGTACGAAGGCTCCCGTGCAGATGGAGGCGATCCGGGTGCCGGGGCGGATGGCGGCGAAGGCCGCGGCGAGCGAGCTGCTGAGCCGCCCCTCGGTCTGCGTCTCGTCCTCTTCGTGCGAGGCCGGGACGATGACCGTGTCCGCCTCCCGTAGCGTCTCGGGACCGTGTGCGACGTAGATGGGGAAGTCGGCGTCGGTACGGATCTCACCCGTGGACAGGGCACAAGTGATCACTTCATACAGGGGATCGCCCTTGGCCGACCTCGTCTGGCCAAACATCTGATGGACCAGACCCAACTCCATGGGCATCAGTCCGTGGCGGACGAAGACTGCCACGTGGTGCCGACCAGGGTGTAAGAAGGTGGTCATGGCCAGATTCTTGCACGGGCTGTCTGCCTGACTGCTGCGCCGCCCACCCCTGGTCTCCCATCATGATCAGAGTGACTCAAAGCATCGAAACCCCGCCTCTTGTTCATGAACCCCGAGTGCACCGTGCCTGGTGGGTCGCCGCGGTCGCAGCTCTGGCAATCGTTGCCGCCGGCGCGTTCAGCACCATGCCGGGCTTGCTCGTGGACCCACTGCACGAGGAATTCGGCTGGTCGCACGGCGAGATCAGCTTCGCGGTCTGGGTGAACATGGCTCTGAACGGGTTAACCGCCCCGTTCGCCGCAGCTCTGATGGACCGCTTCGGCTTGCGTCGCGTTGTCGCCGGCGCGCTGGCTGTCATCGCCGCGGGCGCCGCCCTGACGACGGTGATGACGGAACCCTGGCAGCTCACCCTCTATTGGGGTGTCCTGGTGGGCCTCGGCTGCGGCTCCATGGCAATGGCGTTCGCCGCTACTGTCACCAACCGCTGGTTCGTCAAACGTCGTGGGCTGGTCACCGGCCTCCTCACAGCGGCCAGCGTCTTCGGGCAGTTCGTGTTTCTGCCCGTGCTCTCTTGGATCGTCGACCACCATCACTGGCGAGCCGGCACCGTGACCGTCGGACTGACCTCGTTGATTGTCGTGCCCTTTGTGTGGCTGCTGTTACGCAACCACCCTGCGGATGTCGGTCTCAAGCCGTACGGGTCCCACGAGTTCGTGCCGGGACCTCCCGCCGCTCCGGGCACCGGGCGCCGCACACTCAAAGTGCTCTCCGCCGTGGTCAGGACGGGGCCCTTCTGGCTGCTGGCGGCCACCTTCGCCATCTGTGGTGCGTCGACCAACGGAATCATGTGGACGCACTTCACCCCTGCTGCTCACGATCACGGCATGCCGGTCACGGTGGCCTCTTCGCTCCTGGCCATGGTCGGGATCTTCAACGTAGTGGGCACGATTTCCTCGGGCTGGCTCACCGATCGCATCAACCCCCGCTGGCTGCTGGGAAGTTACTACGCACTCCGGGGTCTGCTGTTGATGTTCCTGCCCGCCATGATGGGGCCGACCGTTCAGTTTCCGTTGGTCTCCTTCGTCGTGCTGTTCGGCGTCCTGGACGTGGCCACGGTTCCCCCCCACCATCGCGCTGTGCCGTGAGTTCTACGGAGAAGACAGCGCCATCGCCTTCGGATGGGTGCTCGCCGCCCACCAGATAGGTGCCGGCCTGGTCGCCTTCGGCAGCGGCGTGGCCCGAGACGCCCTGGGCTCCTACGACCTGGTGTGGATGGCCACCGGGGCACTCTGTTGTGCGGCGGCCATGCTCGCTGTGATCATCCGGCGGGCGGGATCCGACATGAAGCACGCCACAGCGAACGAACTCGCGAGCTCCACCGCCACAAGCCGTTGAGGCGTCGAAACGCCCCCACGAAGCGATGCGCTTCATGTGCTGCGGTCACGCTGCGACAGCCTCGGGCCGATCGACGAGGGGTCCTCTGGCTCAGATGGTCGGCCGGACAAGTCCTGGACAGCTGCCCGCCGTTGCGACCGCCGGTCCGGAAGCGGGGAGGACGCCACGGAGTTGTCACCGAAGAGAACAGCCTGGGGCAGCGCTCCGGCTGTTCGCGATATCGGAGCGTCCTGGTTGGCGGACCACTGCCCCCAAGAAGCCATTTGGCAGCTGTTGGCAGGATCAGGTCCTTCTTAGCCTGCTATACCGGGAATTTGTAACGGCGTCGGGCGAGGGGCAACGCGCGGGGCGGCCGGCTCATCTGGATAGTCGGCGAGGCGCACCGGGCGCCTTCGCGAAGGGTGGGTCTCATCAAGTGGGGGATCCACGGGAGGGAAGAAGTCCATGACCAGGACGAAGAAGACCGGGTTAAAGGCGCGGGGTGGCCGGGTGGCGGTGGTCGGTGCGCTGGGGCTGGCCACGGTGGCTCTGGCTGCCGGGCCGGCGTTCGCCAAGGGCGGCGTGGAGATCACGGCGCCGCGTACGGCGCAGGTCGGCAAGACCATCACGGTCAAGGCGCACGGCGGCGATGACAGCGCCGGCTTCCTGCATCAGTTGTGCGTGGAGGAGAAGGGCTTCGGCCAAGGGTGGCACCAGGAGAATTGCAGCGCTGTGGTGGAGGGCGATGCGCGGGTCACTACACAGGGCACGTCCGCGCGCCGCGGCAACCTGGAATTCCGTGCGGTGCTGTACGGCCTGACCAGCTCGCACGACCAGAATCCGGTGCGCTTGCACGCCTCTGACGTGGTGACGGTGCAGGTCCGCTGAGCCGGTGAGCCGCTGAGCCGGTAGCGCGGCCGTGGACAGCCGGCACGACCACTGCCCACGGCCGCGCACCGAGTCGTTTCTCGGCACGGCACGATGCACAGAAGGGAATCGACGCTCGACGTCGCGCCCCGCGCCCCCACGCCGCGCCGTGCCCCCCACGCCACCCGGCAGGAACCCGCTCTCACTCGAACTCAACTTCCCTTTACGGAACGATAGTTCGAGATCAGGGGGGCTTCTCGCCCCCCTTGGCGTTCTCTTGTACCGAATGCCTCGGTCACGGCGACGGCTTCCGCCAGGATGTCGCGGAAATCGCGTACCCGAGGCAAAGGGATCCCAGAATGAGAATGACCGATATATCGCTGGACTGGCTGGTTCCCGGCGCCCTGCTGCTCGTCGGTGTATTTGCGGCCGCGGCGCTGGTGGTGCGTGGGAAGCGTGCGGCGGCCCGGTCCGGCGGTGAGGACTCCTGGGAGCGCAGCGAGGAGCGTCGGCGCCGTAAGGAGACCGTTTTCGCGTCGGCCTCCTATCTGCTGCTGTTCTGCTGTGCGGCGGTCGCCGCCGCGCTGTCCTTCCATGGGCTGGTCGGCTTCGGTGTGCAGAATCTCAACCTCTCCGGGGGCTGGGAGTATCTGGTGCCGTTCGGGCTCGACGGTGCGGCGATGTTCTGTTCCGTGCTCGCCGTACGGGAGGCCAGTCACGGCGATGCGGCGCTCGGCTCCCGGATGCTGGTGTGGACGTTCGCCGGCGCGGCGGCGTGGTTCAACTGGGTGCATGCGCCGCGCGGCCTGGGGCACGCGGGCGCGCCGCAGTTCTTCGCCGGGATGTCGCTGTCGGCCGCGGTCCTCTTCGACCGGGCGCTCAAGCAGACCCGCCGGGCGGCGCTGCGCGAGCAGGGACTGGTGCCGCGGCCGCTGCCGCAGATCCGGATCGTCCGCTGGCTGCGCGCGCCCCGCGAGACCTTCGCGGCCTGGTCGCTGATGCTGCTGGAGGGCGTACGGACGCTGGACGAGGCCGTCGAGGAGGTCCGCGAGGACCGGCGGGAGAAGGAGCAGAACCGACACCGGCGGCGCGAGCAGGGCAAGCTCGACCGGGCGCGCATCAAGGCCATCAACCGGCAGCACCGCAGCTGGGGCAGGGCCGGCGGCCGGCAGCTGGCGGTGCCCCAGGCGGCGGCCGCGGAGGTGGCAGGCCCCGACCCCGCAATAGTGGGTACCCCTCAGCCGCTGCTCACCGGAGAGTCGCCGGTGCGCTCCCGCCCGGCTCTCAAGGCCGTGGCGGGCGCTGAGGCGGAGGGTGCCGGGGCTCCGGCCGGGCCCCCGCGGGCCGTGGATCTCACCGCCGAGGACGACACCCAGACGATTCCCCGTCTGGACTCCCTGGAGGAGAAACTCGCCGAGATCGAACGGCAATTCGGCTGACCGGTGGCGGACCGCGCCGACCGACGCCCCCGCCCATGGGTCAGGCCGGTCCGCCGCCGAGCTCGAACCACACGCTCTTCCCGAGGCTCTCGGTGCGTATCCCCCATGCGTCGGCTAAGGAACGCACCAGCATCAGCCCCCTGCCGGAGGTCTCGTCGGTGGTCGGTGGGCGCGGCTCGGGGCGTCCGGGGACGAAGTCCCGGACCTCCACCCGCAGCCGGTCGCCGACCCGGGCCGTGACGACGGCGCCGCCCTCGGCGTGCACCAGAGCATTGGTGACCAGCTCGCTGGTGAGCAGCGTGGCGACCTCCGCGAGCTCGCCGCCCCCCGGCACCGTCCAGCGGCTCAGCAGCTGGCGCAGCTCCCGCCGCACCTCACCGACCGCCTTCAGATCCGCATGCCGCACCTTCCGCTCCAGCACACGTGGCACTCGCGCGGTGGTCCCCCCGCTCCGGCCCCCCTCGGCCGTTTCCTGCCTTCTGTCCCGTTCCTCGCGCCGCACAGGCTGACGCATTTTCTCCCCCGCCCCCAACGAACCTCGGCGCTCTGCCTCGAACAGCCTCACGGTCAGCATGCCCATCGGAACTGCCGCCATGCTTCCGCGCGCCACGTCGCCGGTCCGCCGCCCGCGCGCCGGGTGGGCCGGGCCGGGCTCCAGTGGGTATGCCTGACCCCGAGCCTGTCGCGAAACCCGGCCGCGCCCGGACACGAGGGAGCACTCCCCCGGTTGCCGCCGGGGCAGCCCGCCCGCGTCCCGGGGCGTGGGGAGTACGAGCGTGAGGAGCCGCTGTGCACGACGACCGACTGCTGGTGGAGGGGCGCCTGGAGCGGGCGCTGGGGCAGTTCATCCGGCCCGCGCAGTATGCCGCGCGGGTGCCCCTGCGACTGGCCGTCTGGCACGCGCCCGGAGAACCTCTGCCGGTGGACGAGGCGCTGCGGGCCGCCTACGAGCCGTTCGCGGTCGGCGAGCCCTGGGGGCCGCCGTGGTCCACCAGCTGGTTCCGGCTGGCGGGTGAGGTGCCGCAGGAGTGGGCGGGGCGGCGGGTGGAGGCCGTCATCGATCCAGGCTTCAGTGGCGACGGGCCCGGCTTCCAGGCCGAGGGGCTGCTGTACGACGCCGACGGGGTGCCGCTCAAGGGCATCCATCCGCGCAACCGGCACCTCCCGGTCGGCGCGCCGGTCAGCGGTGGTGAGGAGGTGCGGCTGCTGCTGGAGGCCGCCGCGAACCCGGCGGTGCTGCGGGATTTCCGCCCCACCGACCTCGGCGACGTACGGACCGCGCCCGCCCGGCCGCTGTACCGCTTCGCCTCGGCGGACCTCGCGGTGCTCGACGAGACCGTCTGGCAGTTGATCCTGGACATCGAGGTGCTCTCGGAGCTGATGCACGAACTGCCCGCCGACGGCTCGCGCCGGCACGAGATCCTGCGGGCCCTGGAGGACATGCTGGATGCGCTGGATCTGCACGACGTCGGGGGCACGGCGGCCGCGGGGCGGGCCGCGCTGGCGGACGTACCGTGCCGCCCGGCCACCGCGAGCGCCCATCGCGTCTCGGCCACCGGGCATGCGCACATCGACTCGGCCTGGCTGTGGCCGCTGCGCGAGACCGTGCGCAAGGCATCCCGCACCTTCGCCAATGTCACCCAACTGGCCAAGGAATACCCGGAGTTGGTGTTCGCCTGCTCCCAGGCGCAGCAGTACGCCTGGGTCAAGGAGCACCAGCCGCACATCTGGGAGCGCATCAAGGAGGCCGTACGGGACGGCAATTGGGCGCCGGTCGGTTCGATGTGGGTGGAGTCCGACGCCAATATGCCCGGTGGTGAGGCGCTGGCCCGGCAGCTCGTGCACGGCAAGCGCTTCTTCCTGGAGGAGCTGGGGGTGGAGACCGAGGAGATCTGGCTGCCGGACTCGTTCGGCTACACCGCCGCCTTCCCGCAGCTGGCCCGGCTGGCCGGCGCGAAGTGGTTTCTCACCCAGAAGCTGTCGTGGAACCAGACCGACAAGATGCCGCACCACACCTTCTGGTGGGAGGGCATCGACGGCACCCGCGTCTTCACCCACTTCCCGCCCGTCGACACCTACAACTCCCGCTTCCACGCCCGCGAACTCGCCCACGCCGCACGCAACTTCGCCGAGAAGGGCCGCGCCACCCGCTCCCTGGTCCCCTTCGGCTGGGGGGACGGCGGCGGCGGCCCGACCCGCGAGATGCTGGAGCGGGCCCGCCGGCTGCGGTCCCTGGAGGGTTCACCACAGGTCGAGATCGAGCCGCCGGCCCGGTTCTTCGAGGCCGCCCATGAGGAGTACGGGGCGGCGGCGCCGGTCTGGTCGGGCGAGCTGTACCTGGAGTTCCACCGCGGTACGTACACCTCGCAGGCGAAGACCAAACAGGGCAACCGGCGCAGCGAACATCTGTTGCGCGAGGCGGAGTTGTGGGCGGCGACGGCGGCGGTACGGGCGGGCGCCGACGCCTCGTACGCCTACCCGTACGACGCGCTCGACCGGCTCTGGAAGACCGTACTGCTGCACCAGTTCCACGACATCCTGCCGGGCTCGTCCATCGCCTGGGTCCACCGCGAGGCCCGGGCCACGTATGCGGCGGTCGAGGCGGAGCTGACCGGGATCATCGAGACGGCGCTCGGGGCGCTGGAGCGTTCCGCGGCCGCGCCGGCCGAGGTGCCGACGGTGTTCAATGCCTCGCCGTACGCCCGGGTCGAGATCGTCGCCCTGCCGGGCCCGGGACCGGCCGGGCCGGCCGCCGTCGCGGTCCATGTCCCCGCGCTGGGCTCGGCGCCCGTCCGCCCGCCCGGCCCGGACTCCCCCACGCCACCGCCGCCGGCCGTACGGGCGGAGACCGGCGCCGAGGGCACCCTCACCCTCGACAACGGCCTGCTGCGGGTACGCGTCGACACCGACGGCCTGCTGACCTCTGTACGCGATCTGCACGCCGGACGGGAGGTGCTGGCGCCCGGCGCCCGCGGCAATCTGCTTCAGCTGCATCCCGATCACCCCACGCAGTACGACGCCTGGGACCTCGACCGGCATTACCGCCGTCGGCACACCGATCTGACCGACGCCGAGTCCGTGGAGCTGGCCACGGCCGGGCCGCTGTCCGCGACGGTCCGGGTGACCAGGGCGTTCGGCGCGTCCCGGATCACCCAGGAGCTGACCCTGCGGGCCGGCTCACACCGTCTCGACATCACCACCGACATCGACTGGCACGAGTCGGAGAAAGTCCTCAAGGCCGCCTTCCCCCTGGATGTGCACGCCGAACGGTCCACCTCCGAGGTGCAGTTCGGACACGTACACCGCCCCACCCACACCAACACCAGCTGGGACGCGGCCCGTTTCGAGATCTGTGCGCACCGCTGGCTGCGGGTCGCCGAGCCGGGCTACGGCGTCGCGCTGCTCAACGACTCGACCTACGGCCATGACGTCACCCGCACCCCGCACCCCGAGGGCCTGGGCACGACGGTACGGCTGACCCTGCTGCGCGCCCCGCACAGCCCCGACCCGGAGACCGACCAGGGCGCCCACCGCTTCACCTACGCACTGCTGCCGGGCGCCGGGGTCGGCGACGCGGTCGCCGAGGGCCTGGCCCTCAACCTGCCCCTCCGGACGGCCGACGCGCCGCCCGTACCCCCGCTGATCCGTGTCGACCATCCGGCCGTCACCGTCGAGTCGGTCAAGCTCGCCGAGGACCGCAGCGGCGATGTGGTGGTGCGGCTGTACGAGTCCCACGGCGGCCGTGCCACCGGCACCGTCTCCCCCAGCTTCCCCGTTGAACACGCCACCGTGACCGACCTGTTGGAGCGTCCCCTGCACGAGGAGGAGGAAGGCCCGACGTCCGATGTGGCGGTCGAGCTGCGCCCGTTCCAGATCCTGACCCTGCGGCTCCGGCCGCAGCATCCGCCTGCCGGATGAGCCCGGGCGTTCGGTCCGGATCGGCGGCGGACCGGACGTGCGGGAAGGGGCCGGACAACGCGCCGGCCGGGGCCCCGTGGAACGGGACCCCGGCCGTGTGCCGGTGAGCATGCGTGATCGTGGAGTGCTTCCACACCGCGTGGTGCGGGCGCTTACCGGCGTCGGCCGGGCCCGCGGCGCGGTGCACGCACGCTTGCAACGATCAGACGATCCAAGCGAGCGGCCTAGCGCTCGACGTCGACCAGGCCGCCACCGCCGGTGTGCACGCCACCGGCCGGCCGGTGGTGGTGCTTCTTGTTGTGGTGCTTCTTGACATGGTGCTTCTTCTTGGCGTGCTTGATGTGGTGGTGGTGCGTGACGTGGTGGTGACGGTGCACCTCCACCCGGCGCTCGATGTGACCGTTGATGCAGGTGTTGCCGAAGGCCGGGTTCAGCAGCGCCACGATGTTGACGGTGTTGCCGCACACATTGATCGGAATGTGGATCGGGACCTGAATCGCGTTGCCCGACACCACTCCCGGCGAATTGGCCGCGCCGCCGGCCGCGCCGGCGTCTGCGAACGCTGCCGACATGCCCCCCAGGGCGGTGCTTGCCGCAAGAGCGGCCACAGCAGTCACCCGCGTGATCCGTGACATAACAATCTCCCGATAGCTCCAAGCGGCTCACTGCCGCTTCCTGTACTTCTCCTTCGGCGCGTACGGCCCCACACTGAGAGAGTTTGCGAACATTTCACTCTTTCCGGGGATAAGTGTGGTTTAGAGATCGCGTGGTGAGGTCAAGGGCTCGGCCGAACCCCGGGCGAGGAGCGCGGAAGCGGGCAAGTGCGCCTGTTCCGGCACGGCGTTCGACGTACGCTTGCGGCGTGACGCCGCACCACATCACCGACGCAGACATCGACGCGATGACCGAGGACCTCAGGACGCTCGTCGAGGTCGAGTCCCCCTCCCGCGATCTCGACGCTTTGCGGGCGTCGGCCAAGGCCGTTGCCGCCGTCATCGAGCGCCGGCTCGGCGGGCGGGCCGTCCTCGTCGAGAGCGCAGCCGGGCCGCATGTGCACTGGTCCGGCGGTGGCGATCCGAAGGTCCTGATCCTCGGTCACCACGACACGGTGTTCCCGCTCGGCACGCTGGCGCGCCGCCCGTTCACGGTCGCGGGCGGGCGGGCGACCGGCCCCGGCGTCTTCGACATGCTCGGCGGGCTGGTGCAGGCGATCCACGGCGTGGCCATGGCCGGGGACCGCGCGGGCGTCGAGATCCTGGTGACCGCCGACGAAGAGGTCGGCTCCCACTCCTCCCGGGCTCTCATCGAGGAGCGCGCCCTCGCCTGCGGCGCCGTACTGGTGGGAGAGGGTGCCGCGGAGGGCGGGGCCCTCAAGACCGGCCGCAAGGGCTGCGGCACGTTCCAGGTCTCCATCACGGGCCGGGCGTCGCACGCGGGTCTGGAACCGGCGGCCGGGGTCAACGCCCTGGTCGAGGCGGCGCATCAGGTGCTGGATATCGCGGCGCTCGGCCGGCCCGAGATCGGCACGACCGTGACCCCGACGGTCGCCTCCGCGGGAACCCTGGACAACGTTGTGCCCGCGGAGGCGACCGTCACCGTCGATGTCCGGGTCGAGTCGGCCGGGGAGAAGGAGCGAATCGAGGCCGCCTTCGCGGCACTTGCTCCGCACCTCGACGAGGCGGAGATCGCGGTGACGGGCGCCGTCGGCCGGCCGCCGATGCCCGAGTCGGCGGCGGCCGGGCTCTTCGCGATGGCCCAGCAGCTACTTCCCGGGATCGAGGCCGTGGCCGTCGGCGGCGGAAGCGACGGCAACTTCACGGCCGCGCTGGGGGTGCCCACCCTCGATGGCCTGGGGGCGGTCGGGGGCGGTGCGCACGCCGATCACGAGTATGTGGTGATCGACGCCATGGCCGAGCGGGCGCGGCTGATCGCCGGGCTGGTGAACGCCCTTCAGCACCCGGAGGGGAACGGGACCGTCCGCGCGCGGTGAGGGAGCGGGCGGGGCCGCGGCAGCGGTCGCGTGCCGGATCTCAGCGGGCGCTGCCCATGGTGCGGTCGGCGTCGGCACCCTGGAGCATCAGGGTGGTCTCCTCGATGCGGCGGAACCGGCCGTCGGGCGCGAAGTCGGCGAACACATAGACCTCCATGCGCACGGCCGAGCCGTCCTTCTTCGTGATGTCGACGGTGTGCCGGTCGGCGTACTTGCTGCCGTCGCACAGCTCCTCGTGGACCTCGACCCGGCCGTCGGCGACGAGGGTGCGCAGGTGGGTGATGTGCTCGACGAACCCGGCGCGGTCGATCCACTCGCCGTCCGTGCGCTGACGGTACTCCGGGGCGAAGTGGCGGTCGGCGGCGTCCTGCACGGTGAGGTCGCGGGCGAAGAGCAGGTCGTTCAGGGCGGCTTCGATGCCGGTACGCGTCATGAGAGGTCCCCTCAAGGAAGAAGAAGTGCGTGCGTTGCGCACGCATCTCCTGCACTGTAGCAGCAGACGCGTGCGCAGCGCACGCTATTCTGGTGAGGTGGAGAACGAAGTAGGCCATGAGATCGCAGAAGCGCTGGGCATCCTGCTCAGGCGCACCACCCGTACGCAGCTGCACAAGCAGCTCACCGAGGGCATGGGGGAGGCGGTGGACGAACTGACGTACCCGGTCCTCAGCGCACTGGCCCGGACCGGGCCCCGCAGCGCGGCCGACCTGGCGCCCGACGCCGGGGTCGACCGCTCCGGTGTCACCCGGCGGGCCTCACGGCTGGAGGCCGCCGGGCTCGTCCGCCGCGAGGCCGATCCCGCCGACCGGCGCGCGCAGTTGCTCGTCCTCACCGAGCAGGGCCAACGCGCGGTGGCCGAACTGCGGGAGCGGCTGGCCGCCCACATCATGGCGGGCCTGTCCTCGTGGCCACCGGGTGAGGCCGAGGCGTTCGCCCGCCAACTGCGGCGGTTCACCGTCGACGGCCCGTTCGGTTAGGGCCGCGGGTCCCCGAAGGGTTGCGAGCCCCCGGCCCACACCGCCTAAGGCCGGGGAATGTTCCGCAAGTTGGAGCGGGCCATTTGCAGCATGCGGCCGACTCCGCCGTCCAGCACCATCTTTCCGGCCGACAGGGCGAAGCCGGAGACCATCTCGGCGCTGATCTTCGGCGGCATGGACAGGGCGTTGGGGTCGGTGACGATGTCGACCAGGGCCGGGCCCTTGTGGCGGAAGGCCTCGCGCAGGGCGCCGCGCAGTTGCTTGGGCTTCTCCACCCGGACGCCGTGCGCTCCGGCCGCGCGGGCGATGGCGGCGAAGTCCGGGTTCTGGTTGGTGGTGCCGTACGCCGGCAGACCGGAGACCAGCATCTCCAGCTCCACCATGCCCAGCGAGGAGTTGTTGAACAGCACCACCTTCACCGGCAGGTCGTATTGGACCAGGGTGAGGAAGTCGCCCATCAGCATGGAGAATCCGCCGTCGCCCGACATGGAGACGACCTGCCGCCGCCGGTCGATGAACTGGGCGCCGATCGCCTGCGGGAGCGCATTGGCCATCGAGCCGTGGCTGAACGAACCGATCACCCGGCGGCGGCCGTTGGGGGTGAGATAGCGGGCGGCCCAGACATTGCACATGCCGGTGTCGACGGTGAAGACGGCGTCGTCGGCGGCCTCTTCGTCCAGGACGGAGGCGACGTACTCGGGGTGGATCGGGGTGTGCTTCTCGACCTTGCGGGTGTAGGCCCTGACCACGCCTTCCAGCGCCTCGGCGTGCTTCTTCAGCATCCGGTCGAGGAACTTACGGTTCTCCTTCGGCCGGACCTTGGGGATCAGACCGCGCAGCGTCTCGCGGACATCGCCCCAGACGGCCAGGTCGAGCGTGGTGCGACGGCCCAGGTGTTCGGGCCGGACATCGACCTGGACGATCTTGACGTCATCGGGCAGGAACGCGTTGTACGGGAAGTCCGTGCCGAGCAGGATCAGCAGATCGCATTCATGGGTGGCCTCATAGGCCGCGCCGTAGCCGAGCAGTCCGCTCATGCCCACGTCATAGGGACAGTCGTACTGAATCCATTCCTTGCCGCGCAGTGCGTGTCCGACCGGGGACTTCACCCGCTCGGCGAACTCCATCACCTCGGCATGCGCGCCCGCCGTGCCGCTGCCGCAGAACAGCGTGACCTTGTCGGCCTCGTCGATCATCGTGGCCAGTGCGTCGAGTTCGGCGTCTCCGGGGCGAACCGACGGGCGCGAGGTGACCAGGGCGTGCTCGATGACGCGCTCGGGGGCCGGTTCGGCGGCGATGTCGCCGGGGAGGGAGACGACCGCGACGCCGCTCTGCCCGATGGCGTGCTGGATCGCGGTCTGGAGCACCCTCGGCATCTGCTTGGTGCTGGAGATCAGCTCGCTGTAGTGGCTGCATTCGGTGAACAGCCGGTCGGGGTGGGTCTCCTGAAAGAAGGTGGTGCCGATCTCGCTGGAGGGGATGTGGGAGGCCAGGGCGAGGACCGGGGCCATCGAACGGTGGGCGTCGAACAGGCCGTTGATGAGGTGCAGATTGCCGGGGCCGCAGGAGCCGGCGCAGGCCGCGAGGGAGCCGGTGAGCTGCGCTTCCGCCCCGGCGGCGAAGGCGGCGGTCTCCTCGTGCCGGACCTGGATCCAGTCGATCGCGGAGTTCCGGCGGATGGCGTCCACCACCGGGTTCAGACTGTCGCCGACGACGCCGTAGAGCCGTTGCACCCCGGCCCGTACGAGGATGTCCACGAACTGCTCGGCCACGGTCTGCTTCGCCATGTCGCGCTCGCTCCTTCGACGGGTGTGCGGCGGGCGGGTGACGGCCCGCTGACGCGGTGGGCCCCGTCCCGGGAACCTCCGGGGCCCTGTCCCATGTACCCATGGGGCGCCCCGCACCGCCTCCGCTGCGCGGCTCCGTCCCGCCCGCGCTCCGGGTTCGCGTCTGCCCGTCGCTACGACTCCCACACCCGACGGCCGTCGCTACGACTCCCAGACCCCGACGGCCGTACGGTCCTTCAGGTGGCCCGCCACCCGGAGTTGCGCGGCGGCGAGGAATGCCACCAGGTCCGGAGGCTCGGCGGCGGACCACTGTCCGGCCAGCCGGGCGGCGAACGCGGACTCCTGCTGGAGCGGCTCGGCGAGCCCGGCGCTGCACAGCAGCAGGGTGTCGCCCGGACGGGCGAAGGCCGTCCGGAAGAGGAACGCGTCGGACCGGTCCAGGCCGTGGGCAGCTGACCGGCCGGCCGCGGAACGCAACCGTCCGCCGGTGCCGTCCGCTCCCTCGTACCCGGTCTGGTCCGGCGCCGCGGGCTCCAAGTCCTCCCAGGCGCCGTCGCGGAGCCGGAACAGGCCGCCCGCGCCGATGCCGAAGAACACCCGGGTACGGCAGTCCGGGTCGGCGGGCAGCAACAGACAGCGCAGCGCGGGGGTGTACCGCTCCGCTGCGGCGTCCGGCTCCCGGGACCGGCCGCGCAGCCTGCCGTAACTGCGGTCGGTGAGCCGCTGAAGCCCGGACTTGAGGGCGCTGCGGTGGTCTGTACGGATGTCCTCGGCCAGTCGGGTGTAACTGCGGCCGACCGCGCCGCCGATCCGGGCGCATGCCTCGTGGGCGGCGCGATGCGCACCCTCACCGGCCGGGCGGCCGGTGGCGACGGCGACCAGGATCAGGGCGTGCCGGCCGGCCCCGAAGCGGGCGGTGAGCAGCGCGTCGCGGCGTACGTCACCGCGGTGGCGGGCGAGGTCGCCGCGCCGGGAGGCGGCGAGCAGGGTCAGCGAGCCGTACCGGGCGCCGTCCAGCGCGGTGTCCGGCACCAGTTCGTCGAGTGCGGCCGGGTCGGCGGCGGGCAGGGTGCCCAGCTCGGGCCCGGACGGCGGCGGCCGGTCGGCCGGGGGCCCGGTGGGGGCCGGTTCGGTGTCACGGGGTGCCTCGGGTGTGGGCGGGGCGGCCGGCCGGGCGGCGGATGCCGGGCGGGGGCCGGTGGCCTGGAGCGGGATCGGTGCCGACGGGGAGGACGCGGCGCGGGCCGGGGGCGGCTGGGGTGCCGGCGCCGGCCGCCGAGGTGTGGCGACCGCCCGGAGCGCCGAGGCGACCCGGTCATCGAGGGTGTCCGGGGCGTCGGACGGCCCGGCATCACGCACCGTGGCGCGTCCCGGGGCGTCGTCGCCCCCTCCCTCGCCGTACAACTGCCGCCACCAGTCGTCCTCCTGGCCGCAACCGGCCCCCTGCTGGTTCATGCGCCGTATTGTCCCTGCGCGGCCGCGCCCTCAACAGGGCGCGAAAGAGCGTCCACCGGGCGTTCGGCCTCCGAAGGGTGACCGGGCGGCAGGTTGGTGATCGGCACATGTCATGGGAGGGGCTGGGAATGGGCGGGGGTGGGCCGGGGCTCCTTGGGCGGCGGCCGGTTCGGCCTCGGGGTGATGGATACGTCCGTCATGCTCCCCGGCCCCGTGCCCCTGCCCCCGTACTCCGCCCGCCCTCCGGCAAGCGCTTCCGGGCCGCTTCCGGCACGCTGGGCCCATGAGAGTGTGCAGCGTACGAGCCGTCACGGGGCGTGCGCCCGCCGGGAGTGAGGCCGGCGCGTGAGCGAGCGGGCGACGCGGCGGGGCGACGGCGGGTGGGCCGGGCGGAATGCGGTCGGCGCATGAGTGTGTGGCAGCTGGTCGCGGCCGGTCTGGTGATGCTGCTCGGGCTGCTCGGGGTGCTGGTGCCCGGCATTCCCGGGCCGCTGATCGTCTGGGCGGGCGTCGTGTGGTGGGCGCTGTCCGAGAAGTCCGGGCTCGCCTGGGTGGTGCTGATGTCCGCCACCGCCGTGTTGCTGCTCAATCAGGTCGTCAAATGGCTGTTGCCGGCCCGCGATCTGCGGGCCGTGGGCACCCCGTACCGGGCGCTGTTCCTGGCGGGGGTGGCCGGCATCGTGGGCTTCTTCGTGATCCCGGTCATCGGGGGCCTGCTGGGCTCGGTCGGCGGTCTCTATCTGCTGGAACGCGTCCGGCTCGGCAGCCATGGCGACGCCTGGGCCTCGACCCGTACGGCCCTGCGCGCCATCGGGCTGAGCGTGCTGGTCGAGCTGTTCGCCTGTCTGCTGGTCGTCGGCGCCTGGACCGGGGCCGTAGTGGCGGGCTGAGGCGTCACCCGGCGCGGGCGGCCAGGGCGTACGGGGGTGATTCCGGCGACGCCGACGGCTCCCCTGGCGCGAGGGGCCGGCCCGACCCGGGGATCACGCCCGGCCCCGGCATCTCGCCCGCCGGCAGCAGCCCGGCCCGCCAGAGATGGTGCAGGGCATAGGCACCCCAGGGCCGCCAGGCGGCCGCGCCCGCCGGACCCGCCGTTCCGCCCCGCTCCGCATCCGCCCCCGCCGCCGTCCCCGTCCCCGTCCCCACGTCGGGGTCGCCCAGCGCCCGCATCCTGAGGTACGCGGCGGCGCGCGGGCCGATGCCGGGCAGGGCGGCCAGGGCCCGTTCGGTGGCGCCGCGGTCCGTGCCCGCGTCCAGCGTGATCGCGCCGTCGGCCAGTGCGGTGCACAGGGTGCGCACCGGCTCCGGGACCTCCGCGCCGGTCAGGTCCCCGGGCGCCGGGAAGAGGTGGGTGAGTCCGCCGTCCGGCGCGTCCAGTGGTTTGCCGTATGTCCTCACCAGTGCGGCGGCGCGTTCCGGCGGGCCGCCCAGTACTGTCCGGACCGCCAGTTCCTCGGGGTCGGCGGCGCCGGGCGACCGCAGGCCCGGCCGCTCGGCCACCAGCGGGCCGAGCAGCGGATCGGCGCCGAGCCGCTCGGCGACCGCGTACGGGTCGGCGTCCAGGTCGAACAGCCGGCGGAGGCGCTGTACGGCCGTCGACAGATCCCGCAGGTCGGTCAGCCGGAGCCGGCACTCCAGCCAGCCGCCGTCCGTACCGCGCGCCGCCGGACACACCAGGCCCGCCGGTGGCCGACGCCGCCGGCGCGGCCCGGCGGGCTCGTCGACCTCGGCGATGCCGCTGCCATGGGCGAGCCGCAGCGTACGGCGGTAGGTCCGCCCGCCGCGGGGGCCGCGGGTCTCCTCGACCCCCGGCACCGCCCGTACCTGGAGGAAGTCGAAGATCTCGGCGGCCGCGTACGGCCCGCGGTAGGCGAGCCGGAGCAGAATGCCGGTGGGCTCGGAGCGGCGCGCGGAGCCGGATTCCGGGCCGGTCGCGGTCCCCGGGCCGGTCGCGGCGGTGTGGCGGGCGGCGGCACCCCCGTTCCGGGCCGCCGCCCGCAGTTCGCTGGGCGTGCCCGCGTAGATCTCCCGGATCGTGTCGTTGAACTGCCGGATGCTGGCGAAACCGGCCGCGAACGCCAGCTCGGTGACCGGCAGCGCGGTGGTCTGGAGCAGCACCCGCGCGGTGTGCGCCCGGCGGGCCCGCGCCAGCGCCACCGGGCCCGCGCCGAGCTCCGCGGTCAGCTGCCGCTGCACCTGGCGCGGGCTGTAGCCCAGCCGGCGCGCCAGCCCTCCGACGCCCTCCCGGTCGACCACGCCGTCCCCGATCAGCCGCATGGCCCGGCCGACCAGGTCGGCGCGGACATTCCACGCCGCGGACCCCGGCACGGCGTCCGGCCGGCAGCGGCGGCAGGCCCGGAAACCGGCCGCCTGCGCGGCGGCGGCCGACGGGAAGAACCGCACATTCACCCGCTTGGGAGTGACCGCCGGGCAGCTCGGCCGGCAGTAGATTCCGGTCGTCACCACGGCGAAGAAGAATTCCCCGTCGAACCGCGCATCCCGGCTGGTCACCGCTTCGTACCTGGCCTCGTCGTCCCTCACGCCCCCCAGTGTGCGCCGGGTGCGGCGCGCCGGGCTGGCGGAAATCGGACATGGCGTTGCGGGCGGTGAGGGCGGCCCCGGGCGGCCGCCCTCCTCTCTTACCTCATCGCTGCGGACCTCGCTTCCGCTCCATCAGATGCCGGCCCAGGGCCTGCTTCTGCTTCCAGTCGCGGCGGATCTCGGCGCGCAGCCGGGCGTCCGTCTTGGCCACGATGCGCTGGTTCTCGCGCTGGAGCTTCCGGTAGCTCTCCAGCCGCCGGTCGGACAACTCCCCGCATTCGACGGCCTCTTGGACGGCGCAGCCCGGCTCCGACCGGTGGGCGCAGTCGTGGAAGCGGCACTCCTCGGCCAGCGCCTCGACCTCCGAGAACGTCCGGGCGAGCCCGGACCCGGCGTCCCACATCCCGACGCCGCGCAGGCCAGGGGTGTCGATCAGGACCCCGCCGCCGGGCAGTGGCCGCAGATCCCGGGTGGTCGTGGTGTGCCGGCCCTTGCCGTCCCGGTCCCGGATCGCCTGCACCCGTTGCAGAGGCTCCCCGAGCAGGGCGTTGACCAGCGTGGACTTGCCCGCACCGGACTGTCCGAGCAGTACGGAGGTACCGCCCGCGAGCACGGCGGCGAGCACATCGATCCCGTCGCCGGTCTCCGAGCTGACCGCCAGCACCTGCACCCCGGGCGCCGCGGCCTCGGCGTCCTCGACGAGATGCGCCAGACTGCCCGGGTCCCCGGCGAGGTCGGCCTTGGTCAGCACGACCAAGGGCTGCGCGCCGCCCTCCGTGGCCACCGGGGAGTCGTGCAGCGGTCCGGCATCGCCCGCGCCGGACATCGCCAGCGCGAGGAACCGCTCGATCCGCCCGAGGTCCAGCTGGTCCGCGAGCGAGACACAGATGACGATGTGGTCGATGTTGGTGGCCAGCACCTGGCCCTCGGACCGCTTCGACGAGGCCGACCGTACGAACGCCGTCCGGCGCGGCAGCAACGCCCGTACGACACCGTCGACATGATCGCCGCTGCGTCCGTTCTCCAGGTCGAGCACGGCCCAGTCGCCGGTGCACGGCACCCGCATCGGGTCACGGGTCGCCACCAGCGCGGTGTCGGCCAGAACGGTCCGGATGCCGTCGCCGTCCGCCACGACGGCGTCCACCCGCCCGCGGTCCACGCGGACGATACGGCCGGGCACGAGCCCCTGCCCGGCAAAGGGGGTGAAGCTCCGCGCGCATCCGTCGTCCCAGCCATAGGCGGTCAGCGGGTGCGCAGCGGAGAATTCGAGGTCAAACAACGGGATGGCCCTTCGAGAAGGAGCGGTCCCGGCCGGGCGCGCGATATCCGCGCGAAGAAGTGAGGTCGAGTCAGCCGGAGACCACAGGGAGGAAGTTGATGATCTTCTGGATGCGGGCAGCACCCTGCGCAACGACAGTCATCAGTACTCACCTCCGCGTATCTCCACAGGCCACGAGGACGGCCTCAGGCCGCTCTCCCGAACGCTGCGACTGTAGACCGGCGCCGCGCGTCGGCGCCAACCATTTTCCGGCCCGGCCTCAGGCGCCCGTGACGCCGTCGATGCGCTCCCTGAGCAGATCCGCATGCCCGTTGTGGCGTGCGTACTCCTCGATCATGTGGACCAGGATCCAGCGCAGCGAAACCCGCTGGTCCCCTACGAAGCCGGCCTCCCGCTCCGAGAGCGTGCCGGAGTCGTCGAGCGAAGCGGTGGCGATCAGCTCACGGCTCCGGGCGACCTCCGCGCGCCAGTCGGCCAGCGCCTCGTCGATCCCGCGGTCCGGGGCGAGGGTGAATCCGTCGCCCTTCTCCGCCTCGTACACCGGCGGTATGTCCTGGCCGGCGAACACCCGCTGGAACCAGTTGCGTTCGACCTCCGCCAGATGCCGGACCAGGCCCAGCAGCGTCATGGTGGACGGGGCCACCGAGGCCAGTCGGACCTGCTGGTCGTCCAGTCCCGCGCACTTCAGCGGGAGCGTGGCACGGTGAAACTCCAACCAGCTCTCCAGCATGGCGCGTTCATCGGCGTGCGGGGGCGGAACGAGCCGCCCGTCCGGTGTCATTCCCATGCTCCTCAGCCTCGCACAGGCCACTGACAACCGGCGCGGACGAGCGGCGCGGCGCGACGGCGGGGGTGCGTCGGAAGTACGGGCCGGGCCGACTGCACGCATCACCCGGCGCGCAGGGCCTTCTTGAGGATCTTGCCGGTGGGGCCCTTGGGCAGTTCGTCGACGATACGGATCTCGCGAGGGTATTTGTAGGCGGCCAGCCGTTCCTTGCAGTGGGCGGTGAGGTCCTCGGCGGTGGCGGCCGTGCCCCGTTTGAGGCTGACCACGGCGATGACCTCCTCGCCGAGCCGGTCGTCGGGCCGGCCGATGACCGCGGCCTCGGCGACGGCCGGGTGGGCGTGCAGGGCCTCCTCGACCTCGCGCGGATAGACGTTTTTTCGATCACCTGGCGCCGCACGGCCGATCACCGCACGGTGGAGCACAATGCTAAATATGGTTTATGACGGAAATTTTCGGGCGAGAAGGTGACGATTCGCCGCCGTCACCACGCTCCCCGGGAACGCGCCCGCGCGCGCCGCTGAACGGTCATCGCGCCGCGGGCCGGAGGTGCGTACGGCAGCTCGCCCGCGCGGTGCTGCTGGGGATCGTGGCCGTCCTGGCGCTCGCCTTCCAGGCCCCCGACGCGAGCGCCCGGGAGGACCGTCAGCTCTCGGCCGCCGGGGCCCAGACCTCCGCCCAGGTGCGGGAAACCCGTGCCGCCGTGCGCGCCGCCCAGCCCCCGGAGCCCCGGGAAGCGGCGGCCCCGGAGCGGGCGGACGTACCGGGGCAGGACCAGTTTCCGGTGCTGCTCGGATCCGCCGCCGGGGTCCTGCTGCTGGTGGCCGGCGGGGCGGCCGTGGTGGGCTGGCGGCTGCGGCGGCAGACGGGCGGGCTGCCGCCGGCCGAGGTGCGGCGGAGGTACGACCACCACGACGCGGTGCTGCACGCCGTACGGGAGGGCGTGCTGATCCTCGGCAGTGACGGGCGGCTGCTGCTGGCCAACGAGGAGGCCCGGCGGCTGCTCGAACTGCCCGCGGACGCGGAACGCCGCCCGGTCGCGGACCTCGGACTGGAACCGCAGCTCAGCGCGCTGCTCGCGTCGGGGCGGGAGGCGACCGACGAGGTGCTGCTGGCGGGCGACCGGCTGCTCGCGGTGAACGTCCGGCCGACCGCCCCGCGCGGCCGGCCCGCCGGGACCGTGGTGACGCTGCGGGACACCGGCGAGCTGCGCGCCCTGGCCGGCCGGGCTGGCGTGGCCCAGGAGCGGCTGAGGCTGATCTACGACGCGGGGCTGCGGATCGGCACCACACTGGACGTGGGCCGGACCGCCGAGGAGCTGGCCGCGGTCGCGGTGCCCCGGTTCGCCGATGTGGTCACCGTCGAGCTGCTGGAGCCGGTGCTGCGCGGCGACGAACCGACGACGGGGGCGAGCGCCGAACTCCAGCGGATGGCGGTCAAGGGGGTCGCCGAGGAATCGGCGATCTACCGGGTCGGCGAGGTGATCCGCTATGTGTCCGGTACGCCGATGGCGACGGGCCTGACGAGCGGCCGGCCGGTCCTCGTCGGCGACCTGCCCGCCTCGGACGCCTGGCGGCAGCAGGATCCGGACGGCACCCAACGGGTCCTGGACGCCGGTATCCGCTCGCTGATCACCACGCCGCTTCAGGCCCGCGGCGTGGTGCTGGGGCTGGCCAATTACTGGCGGACCGGCACGTCCGGCACCTTCGAGGCGGAGGATCTGGCCTTCGCCGAGGAGCTGACCGCACGGGCCGCGGTCGCGGTCGACAACGCCCGCCGCTACACCCGCGAGCACACCACCGCCGTCACCCTCCAGCGCAGCCTGCTGCCGCAGACCTTGCCCGAGCAGTCCGCGCTGGTGGTCGCCCATCGCTATCTGCCCGCGCACGCCGGGGTCGGCGGCGACTGGTTCGATGTCATCCCGCTGCCCGGTGCCCGGGTCGCGCTGGTGGTCGGCGATGTCGTCGGACACGGTCTGCACGCCGCCGCCACCATGGGCCGGCTGCGGACCGCGGTCCACAACTTCTCCGCCCTCGACCTGCCGCCCGATGAGCTGCTGAACCACCTGGACGAACTGGTCACGCACATCGACACGGACGAGGCGCGGGCGGCCGGCGTCGGGGCGGGAACCGGCATCGGGGCCGGGGCCGGGACCGGCGGAACGGGTGTCCCCGACGGCGCGGGGACGGGGCCCGGCGGCACGGACGGCGACCCCGACGGGGTGCCGGCGCACCTGGGGCGGACCGGCATCACCGGCGCGACCTGCCTGTACGCCATCTACGATCCGGTCACCGGCCGGGTCACCCTGGCCACCGCGGGGCACCCCGGCCCGGCCGTGATCCGCCCCGCCGGCACCGTCTCGTTCCCCGAGGTGTCCGTCTCGCCGCCCCTGGGACTGGGCAGCAGCGTGCCGGTGGAGACCACGGAGCTGACGCTGAGCGAGGGCTCCCGGCTGGTGCTCTACACCGACGGGCTGGTCGAGAACCGCGACCGCGATATCGCCACCGGTCTGGAGCTGCTCCGTACGGCCCTGGCGACCGGGGCGGACCGCACCCCCGAGGAGACCTGTACGGCGGTCCTCGACGCGATGCTGCCCGACCACCCCAGCGATGACATCGCCCTCCTGGTGGCCCGCACCCAGCTGCTGGACCCCACACGGGTCGCCGAATGGGAGGTGCCCTCCGACCCGGCGGCCGTCGCCCCCGTACGGGCGGCCTGTCTGCGCATGCTGGAGTCCTGGGGCCTGGCGGGGATCGACTTCACCACCGAGCTGATCCTCAGCGAACTGATCACCAACGCCATCCGCTACGGCGCCCAGCCGATCCGGGTCCGGCTGCTGTACGACCGCGCCCTGATCTGCGAGGTCTCCGACGGCACCAGCGCCTCCCCGCATCTGCGCCGCGCCGCGACCACGGACGAGGGCGGCCGCGGCCTCTTCCTCGTCGCCCAGTTCGCACACCGCTGGGGCACCCGCTACACACCGGGCGGCAAGGTCATCTGGACCGAACAGTCCCTCGACGGCGGCCGCCCGGAGCCCGGCCCCGACTCGACCGAGGACGTCCTCGACCAGTGGGACGACGTGCCGGCGCTGTGAGGGGGGAAACGGGGGGCTGGCCCACGGCTGCCGGATGCAGCCCCCGTACCCCCTGGCTAAGCTCGTTGAGGGGGCCGACGACTGATCTTGGAGGCTCCCATGGTGCAGTTGCCCGAAGCGCGTGATCTGGCTCCGCGGCTGGCCGTCGGTGCGTTCATCCTGGACTCCGGGCTGACGCTGCTGCGGGCCGACGCGGCGACCGCCGAGGGCGTGCACGGTATGGCGCAGGTGGCCTATCCGTTCCTGGACAAGATCCCCGCCGAGCAGTTCACCCGGCTGCTGGCGTGCTCCGAACTCGCGGTCGGCGGTGCGCTGCTGGCACCGTTCGTCCCCACCCGGCTGGCCGGACTCGCGCTGACCGGTTTCTCCGGCGGGCTGGTCGGGCTCTACCTGCGGACTCCCGGGATGCGGAAGCCGGGGAGCCTGCGGCCGACCCAGAACGGCACCCTGCTGGCCAAGGACGTCTGGATGCTGGGCATCGGCCTCGGCTTCCTGGGCGCGGCGAGCCGCCGACGCCGCGCCGCGGTCCGCCGGTACCGGCGCGCGGCCCTCTCCCGGCGCCACAGGTGCTGGTGCCGGGGCTGAACGGTCCCTGACCTGCGCCCGGTACGAGCCCGAGGACCGGCCGGCCCGACGGTCAGGCGCCGCCCGCCGCCCGGTCCATCAGCCAGACGCCGGCCCCGCCCGATCCATCAACCAGGCGCCGGCCCCGCCCGCTCCATCAGCCAGACGCCGGCCCCGTCCGGTCCATCAGCCAGGTGCCGGCCGCCACCCGGCCCGCCTCCCCTACTGGCGCACCAGCCAGGTCGCGATCTCCTCGACCACCGCCGGGTCCACATGTCCGGGGCGCGCGTATTCGGCCGGGGTGGGTCGGCCGCTGCCGGAAAAGAAGAGGTGGTTGACGTCCTGGTGAATCCGGATCGCCACCTCGGGCCGGTGCGAAAGGCCCTCCCGCCAGCGAGGCAGGTCGTCGGCGACGGTCACCTGGTAGTCCCGCCCGCCCTGCAGGATCAGCATCGGGCAGACCAGTCCGGCCGCTGTGGCCACCGGATCGTAGGCGCGCAGGTCGAGCCAGTAGGCAGCGGAGAAGCCCAGTGGCAGCAGCTTTGACGGGGTGTCAGGGGTGAGTTCCGGCCCGGCCACCAGCGCGGCCTGCCGTATGAGGGCCGACACCAGCTCGTCCGCGCTCGGCCCGGGGGCGAGCTCCGCGAGATGGCGAGCCACCCGGACGGCCGCCTCGTGCATCGGCTGTGTGTCCGCGGCGAGCAGGACCAGGCCCGCGATCGACGGGTCGGCGGCGGCGATCCGGGGCGCCACCTTGCCGCCCATGCTGTGGCCGAGCAGATGGGTCCGGTCCGGGGCCACCTCGGGCTGCTGCCGGAGCAGTTGGACGGCGGCGAGCGCAGCCGGCAGGTACTCGTCGGCCATGGTGAAGTCCGAGGGCAGACGGTCCGGGTGCGCGAAGGTCGCCTTGTCGAAGCGCAGTACGGCCACCTGCCGGGTGGCGAGCCCCCAGGCGAGGTCCTTGAGCGGCTTGTTCGGGCCGCTGCTCCCGTCCCGGTCGAACGCGCCGCCGCCGCTGAGCAGCACCACGGCGGGCCACGGTCCGGGGCCGACGGGCAGGCTGAGCGTGCCGGGTACGGCGAGCGGCCCCGTCCCGAGCATGACCTCCCGTTCGGTGAACCGGCCCTCGTCCGCGTAGTGCGGCGGCTGCCACTCGGCGGCATCGTGCGGATCGAGCCGCAGTCCGTGCAGCAGGCCGTCGTCGCCGACCGATGTGACCACGGTGAAGCGGCCGTTGGCGCAGGTCACCGGGGTGCGCACGCGCACCGAACCGGCTTCACCGGCCTCGCCGGCCGGCTCCTCGACCGCCCTGACCCCGCCGTGTCCGGCAGCCTCGGCCGCCCACGCGAGCCGCAGCGCCTCGGCGGAGACCGCGGCCCGCAGCGGGGGCGCGAAGAGCTCCACGGTCTCGTCGAAACGCTCTGCGCGCAGCAGCGCGGCGAGCTCGCGCGCCACTTCCAGTGCTCTGCTCTCAGCATCCGTTCTCACGATTGAGAAAGGTAGCATTCATGAGAAGGTTGAGCCATGGACTCCCTGGAACTGCTCGCCCACCCCATCCGGCTGCGGATCGTCCATGCGATGGGCGGGGGACGGCTTCAGACCACCGCTCAGCTCTGCGCACGCATCCCCGAAGCCTCCAAGGCCACCGTCTACCGGCACATCGATCTGCTGGTGGGCGGCGGGATCCTGGAGGTGGCCGAGGAGCGCAGGGTGCGCGGCGCGGTCCAGCGGCACTACCGGCTGCGACAGGACCGGGCCGTGATCGGCTCCGAGGTGGCCCGTGCGCTCACTCCCGAAGACCATCGGCAGACCTTCGCCACCGCGATGACCGCCTTGCTGGCCGAGTTCAACGCCTACCTCGACCGCGAGGGCGCCGACCCGGTGGCCGACCAGGTGGGGTACCGGCAGCATGCGCTCTGGCTCAGCCCGGCGGAGCTGACGGAGCTGATCGTCGAGCTGCGCGCGGCCATCGCACCGAGGCTGGCACACCGGCCGAGCCCCGAGCGGGCGCAGTACCTGCTCAGCCCGATCCACTTCCCTGTGGAGGACCCGCAGCGGGACGCCGAGCAGTCATCGGGCGCTGGAGACGGTCAGGAGACGGGCACCTGACCGCCGGCCCCCTCAGCCAACCCGCCTCCGCCGCACGGCCCGTACGCCGGCCGCGCAGCCCGCGCCCAAAGTGGCGGCGAGGAGGAGGATGAGCAGGCTCATCCGGTCCGGGGCGTGGAAGGCCAGTTCGGAGTGCTGGTGGAGGACGAAGCCGTCGTAGAACATCCAGGACACCAGGGCCGCGACGGGGGCCAGGGCCGGGCGGGCGCGGAGTGACACGGCCAGCGTCAGCAGGGCGAAGAGGGCCAGCGCGGCGGAGGTCTGGGCGGTCCCGCCGGTCAGCATCAGGGCGGTTACCAGCAGGGCCGCCCCTACGGCGCCGAGCGGCAGCGCGAGGTCACGGCCGAGGGTGCGGTCCGGCGGCACCCGGTGGGCCGGCTGCGTTGGCTGCGGCCTGACCTGGGGGAACTGCGTGGTGTGGGGACGGCATGGGCGGAGCGGGGGCGCCGGGCGGTGAAGGGTGGTCATGGGGAGCACCTCCTGCTGCGGCCCGTGCGGCGGACCGGTGTGGTCCCGTGGATCCGCGGTGGACCCTTGCCGCCAGATTGCGCCCCGGGGACGGTCCGGGAGCACCGTGGCGCAGTCTTTAACGCCCTGCGTACGGGCAATGGACGCTTTCTGACACGGTCTTGACGCCAGGGGGTGAACCGGTCGATGTCGCCGGACGCGGGGTGGGCCGGGGTGCCGCTCACGCGGTGATGCATACTCGCTCCTCGTTGCCCGAACCGACGACCGATGATCGGCAGGACGTACCCGCATGACCAGTGTCCAGGCGGCCCCGGAGCCTCCCCCCGCCCCAACCTCCCGACGGTGGCGCGGCTGGCTGCTGGACGGGCTGAGCAGTCAGGCCGCCCGCCACCCCGGGCCGCACGGCACCCCGCCGGCCGAGCACAAGGGGCACTCCTGGTGGCGGGTGATGTGCCTGACCGGTGTCGACTACTTCTCGACCCTGGGCTACCAGCCGGGTATCGCCGCGCTGGCGGCCGGGCTGCTGTCGCCGTTCGCCACGCTCGTGCTGATCGCGCTGACGCTGCTCGGCGCGCTGCCGGTGTACCGCCGGGTCGCCAAGGAGAGCCCGAACGGCGAGGGTTCGATCGCCATGCTGGAGCGGCTGCTGCCCTGGTGGGCGGGGAAGCTGCTGGTGCTGGTGCTGCTGGGGTTCGCCGCCACCGACTTCATCATCACGATGACGCTGTCGGCCGCGGACGCCTCGGCGCACGTCGTGGAGAACCCGTTCGCCCCTGCGCTGCTGCACGGCGCGAACCTGTGGATCACCCTGGTGCTGCTGGCCGCTCTGGGCGCGGTGTTCCTCAAGGGCTTCCGTGAGGCGATCGGCATAGCCGTCGGCCTGGTCGGCACCTATCTGGTGCTGAACGTCGTCGTCCTGGCCACCTCGGCCTGGCAGGTGCTGTCGCACCCCGTGGTGATCGACAACTGGTGGGGCGCCATGACCGCCGCGCACTCCTCGCCACTGGCGATCGTCGGGGTGGCGCTGCTGGTCTTCCCCAAGCTGGCGCTGGGCATGTCCGGCTTCGAGACGGGCGTCGCCGTCATGCCGCAGGTCCAGGGCGATGCCGCGGACACCGCGGCGCACCCGGCCGGCCGGATCCGCGGCACCCGCCGGCTGCTGACCACCGCGGCGCTGGTGATGAGCGGTTTCCTGCTGCTGTCGAGCCTGGCCACCACGCTGCTCATCCCGCAGCACGAGTTCGAGGCCGGCGGCTCCGCCAACGGGCGGGCGCTGGCCTACCTGGCGCACCAGCACCTCGGCGAGGCCTTCGGCACCGTCTACGACCTCTCCACCATCGCCATCCTCTGGTTCGCCGGTGCCTCGGCGATGGCCGGACTGCTCAACCTCGTCCCGCGCTATCTGCCGCGCTACGGCATGGCCCCGGAGTGGGCGCGGGCGGTGCGCCCGCTGGTGCTGATCTTCCTGGCCATCGCCTTCGGCATCACCGTCCTGTTCAACGCCAGCGTCGATGAGCAGAGCGGCGCGTATGCGACCGGTGTGCTGGTGCTGATGCTCTCGGCGTCCTTCGCCTCCACCGTCGCCGCCCGCCACCGCCACCACCGGGCGGGCACCATCGGATTCGGCGCCATCACCCTCGTCTTCGGCTACACCCTCGTCACCAATGTCATCGAACGGCCGGACGGCCTGAAGATCGCCCTGCTGTTCATCCTCGGCATCCTGCTGACCTCGTTCGCCTCACGGGTGCACCGGGCCTTCGAACTGCGCGCCGTACAGGTCGGTTTCGACGAGACCGCGCAGCGGCTGATCGACGCCGCGCTGGCGGCCGGGCCACTGCGGGTCATCGCCAACGAGCCCGATGAGCGGGACGAGGCGGAGTACCGGGAGAAGGAGTACAGCCAGCGCGAGGAGACCCATATCCCCGATGGGCGGCCGGTGTTGTTCCTGGAGGTCACCGTCCGGGACTCCTCGGACTTCACCACGGACCTGAACGTCCAGGGCGAGGAGCGGTACGGGGCGCAAATCCTGCGGGTGGAGGGCGCCGGTGTGGCGAACACCATCGCCGCCGTCCTGATGCAGCTGCGCGAGCACACCGGCGAGGTGCCGCACGTCTACTTCAACTGGACCGAGGGCCATCCGCTCAGTCATCTGCTGCGCTTCCTGGTCTTCGGCGACGGCGAGGTCGCGCCGGTCACCCGGGAGGTGCTGCGCCGCGCCGAGCCCGACCCGGCCCGGCGGCCCCGGGTCCACGTGGGCTGACCCGCCCCGGCCGGTCCCCGGCGACGCGGGTGGGGGCCCGGCTCCCCCGCCCGCCGGCTGTGGCAGGCTGCGCACAGATGCCCGGCCGTACCGGTCGCCGGGCCGGAGAGATCGGGAACCACCGGCCATGCACACCTCTCACCCCGCGGGCTGGGCCGTCGGTCCCGCCGAGCACCGCGCCGCCGTCGCGACCGAGACCGCCGCATTCGTGGCGGCGCTGGACGGCGCGGACCTGACCGTCCCCGTACCCGGCTGCCCGGATTGGACGCTCCGCGACCTGGTCAAGCACACCGGAAGCGTGCAGCGCATGTTCTCCGTGCTGCTGCGCCGGCTGGTCCAGGAACCGCCGCGCAGCCGGGAGGTGGAGCTGCATCTCCCGACGGCGGAGGACGGCTGGGCCGACTGGCTGTCGGCGAGTGCCGCGGAGGCCGCGGACGCTTTTGCCGGCACCGACCCGGACGCCCCGATGTGGGCATGGGGCGCCGATCAGCACGCCCGGTTCTGGATGCGGCGGATGCTGTTCGAGACCCTGGTGCACCGCACGGACGCGGAGCGCGCGCTCGGCCGTCGGCCGGTGATCGACCCCGCACTCGCGACGGACGGCGTGGACGAGTTCCTGACGAACCTCCCGTACGCCACACTCTTCGCACCCAATGTGGCCCGGCTGCGCGGCGAGGACGAAACCCTCCGCTTCCGCTGCACCGACACGGACGGCGACTGGCTGGTCCGGCTGCGGCCCGACGGCTTCGGAACCGAGCCGCGGACCGGGGACGCGGCAGCCACCCCCGCCGACGCCGCTGTCAAGGGCACCTCGGCGGATCTGCTGCTGCTCCTGTACGGGCGCCTGGACCGCGGCACGGACGCCGTCGAGACCGTGGGCAACGAGGCCCTGCTGACCCGCTGGTTCACCAACTCCGCCTTCTGAGGCGGGAGTTGCCGGTCCGCGCGTCTCCGCGGACCGGCAACTCCGCGCGGCGGGCAAGCTCACGGGCCCGCCGGCCGCCGTCAGCGGGTGGCCGGCTCCGGGTAGAACTCCCGTGGCCGGCCGCGGTGGTCCTTGAGCCGGCCGAGGAGGCTCGCCGGGTATTCGATGAGCCAGTAACTCGCCGCCGCCACGGGCACCGCGACCAGGAACACGATCAGCAGGGCCGGCAGGAAGCCCGACTGCCCGGTGGGCAGCAGGCCGGCGTTGTGGAGCTGGAGCATGACCGGCTCGTGCCAGATGAAGAGGCTGTAGCTGACGAGTCCGGCGGCGGTCAGCCAGCGGGCCGTCAACAGGCCCTGCCAGAAGGTCTGTTGATGTACGTGGGTGGTGCTGAAGATCAGCACCACCCACAGCACCGAGGCGATCGGGTGGTAGAAGGTGAAGGTGAAGTTCTCCGGGCCGGAGTCCAGGGAGAGCGCGAACAGCCCGGCCAGCGCGAGCGCGGCCAGGGGCAGTGCGGTGCGCGGCCCGAGGCGGCCCCGGTCACCGAGGGCGGCCGTCAGCACGGCCAGCCCCATCCCGGCCGCGAAGCCGCCGAAGCGGGCCTGCGGGCCGAAGTACACCACCCAGTCGGTGTGCGGCACCCCGAACCGGTAGTGGGCGACGGCGATCCAGGCGAGCGGCACGGCGTACAGGAACAGACAGCCCGCCGCGCACACCGCCGCCCTGGTACGGCGCCGGCGCAGCGGACGGCAGGCGCGGACCGCCAGCGGCCCGAGCGCCACCAGGACGAGGTAGAAGAGCACCTCCAGCGACAGCGACCAGGTGGGGCCCAGGGTGTAGAAGATCCGCTGCTGGTCGAAGACATGGGTGAAGGTGAGGTGCTCGACCAGGTCCCGCCAGTTGCCCGGCAGGGTCGGATTGCGGGTCGCCCAGACGACCAGCACCGCCAGGAAGTACAGCGGCAGGATCCGGATCGCCCGCCGGAAGAGGAACAGCCGGGCCGGCCGGGTCGAGCCCCCGTCGAGGGCGGCCCGGGCGTACGACAGCGTCAGCAGATACGCCGACAGCACGAAGAAGAGGTCGATGACTTCGAGGGAGAGGACGGCGCCGAGGGCCGGGTTGTCGACCGGGGGGTGGCTGCCCTGTGCGTCGTAGCGGAAGTACTGCTGCCAGACGTGGAAGGCGACGGTGCTGAGCGCGGCGAGTCCGCGGAAGCCGTCGATGGCGCTTGCCCGGCCGCGGGCCGGAGCGGCGTCCGTGCGGCTCATCGGCGGGCCACCGCCTTCGTGCCGGCGGTCCGCGGGGTGACCCGCCACTGCCGGTCCCCCAGCGCCTCCTTCAGATGCGCCTGCCGGGCCACCATGTTCTTGAAGTGGCTGTAGAAGAAGGTCGAGACGAACAGGTAGGACCAGAACCACCGGGCGCGGGTGCGGAGTTCGGGCGCGGCCAGCCGCCAGGCGAAGAGTGCCTGCACCGGCCCGGCGGCCATGGTGAACAGCACCGCCAGTACGCACACCGGCACCGCCCAGTCGAGCCGGTGCAGCCCGCCGGCCTTCCAGGCCGAGTACAGCAGGATGGGCAGGATCTGTAGCGTCAGCCACGGCTGGACCTCACGCCAGCCCAACAGGACGCAGAGACCCAGTTTCTGACGGGGCGTGAAGGCCGGGGAGCGCAGGCTGCGCCACAGATGGCGGAGCGAGACCTGGAGCCAGCCCTGTGCCCAGCGGGAGCGCTGGTTCCACAGCGCCTTGAGGGTGGTGGGCGCCAGTTCGCGGGAGATGAGGGTGCGGTCGACGGCGAACCGGGCGCCCTCGCCCAGGGCGCGCAGCGTGGAGTCGATGTCCTCGGTCAGCATCGAGCCGTGCATCCGGATCCGGGCGAGCAGATCCGTACGCCAGAAGCCGTTCGAGCCGCCGAACACGCCGAAGCCGTACAGCCGGGTGCGGCCCGGGTGGCTGACCGCGTAGATCGCCTCGAACTCCACCGCCACCAGCTCGGCGATCCGGGAGCTCTCGCCGTTGCGGATCACGCAGTGCCCCTGGACGACGTCATGGCCGTTGGACAGCCAGTGCCAGGCGTCCCGGAACGCGGTCCGGGCCGGGTGGTGGTCGGCGTCGAAGATGCCGACGAACTCGCCGCGGACCCGGGTGACCGCGGCGTTGATGTTCTGCGCCTTGGAGGTGCTGCCCGCGACCGGCAGCAGCACCAGCCGGGGGTCGCGGGCCGCGATCTCGCGGAGGGTGTCCTCGACGGGCAGCGGATGCGGCGTGTTGTACGCCAGCAGGATCTCCAGCTCGCCGGGGTAGTCGAGGCGGAGGAACGACTCGACGGTCTCGACGATGGTCGCGGCCTCGTTGGGCAGATACGCGGCGATGACCGCGCTGGCGGGCGGGTAGGGCGCGCCGGGTGCCCCGGGCCTGGCGGCCGCGTCGAGGGAGAAGAGGCACTCCAGGACGATCAGCAGCGCGGACAGCACCAGTCCGGCCACCACCACCCAGTACATGGCGGAGCCGAGGTCCCAGCCCAGCGCGTACGTCTGGAGGTAGAGCACGAACGGCACCGCGACGCCGAGCAGCAGCGCCAGGACCGGGGAGAGCGCCGAGAGGGCGGGCCGGACCAGCGCGCTGAACGACCGGCGGCGGTGGCGGTGCGGGGTGCCGCGCATCCAGGGCGCGTACCGCACGGGGCGCAGATCCCGGTGGCGGAGCGCCTCTTGTACCGCGTCCCGGGCCTGTCCGGCGGCCCGGCCGCCGTCCGCGCAGCCGGCCAGCGGCAGCCAGCCGATCGCCGGGGTGAGCCGGACGTTCTCGTCCGCGACGATGAACCGGGTGCCGGCCACGGTCGCGGCGAACTTCTCCAGCCCGCGGCGGGCCGTCTCCTCGTCGACCCCGGGCAGCAGCATCAGCAGCTGGCCGTCGTCGTCCCAGCCGAGCCGGTCGCAGAAGCTGCCGAGCCGCTCCGCGACGCCCGCCAGCCGCTCGGCGACCTCACGGCGTATTCGCGGTCCGAGCCGGGCCTCCAGGGCGGCCATCTCGGCCACGCCGACCACGGCGAGCACCCCGCCGTTGCGGGCGGCCTCGGGGCGCCGCAGTTCACGGTCGAGTTCGTCCAGGAAGTGCGCGTGGGAGTACAGGCCGGTGCGCGGGTCCCGCGGCAGGTTCTCGACCGGTACGGGGACGCGGCGGAGCTTGGCCTCGATACGGGCGGAGAGTTCGTCCGGGTCGGAGGCCTCCGGAACGCAGTCGTCGGCGCCGTGGCGCAGCAGGTCCGCCGCTCCGGAGGGTTCCGGGCCGGCGGTGACCATGAGCAGCGGCAGCGCCCGGCCGGCGGGGACGGTGCGGACCTCGCGGATCACGTCGAGTCCGCTGTCGTCGTGGGCGCCGGGTGCGCCCCGGTCGTCGAGGGCCACGATGGCGTCCGGGTGTGCCTGCCCCATCCGCCGGTCGACCTCGCCGGGCGGGGCGTGGCTGACCTCGTGGCCGGTGGCGCGCAGGGTCCGGGTGAGGCGCTCCAGGCGGGGTCCGGGTGCGCCGACCACGAGCACATGCCCGCCGCCGCGGGAGCCGTCGGCGGGGGTGGTGGTGGCGGCGGGGTCCGCGGCGTCGAGCAGGGCCGTGGGGGAGCCCTGGGAGGTGGTGCGGTGCGAAGTGAGCACCTCGGAATGTCCTTTCGTGCAAGGAGGCATGCGAAAGCGGGCCCGGCCGCGCCGCGTCGGCGGCAGCGGTCCGGACCTCCTAGCCGGCTGTCAGATGCATGACAGATACACGGATCGCGGTCGCTCTTCGGGTCCGTCTCCCGTCGGTACGGACCCGGGCGCGCGGGCGCACGGCTGCTAAGGCAGGCTCCAAGCCTCGGAACGCATGGGCGCGTTCCAGCACTGATCGCATATGTGGGGTCCCATCCTGATCGGATTGTGGGGGAGGACCGGATGTCGGGTGTGCCGTCGCCGGGCCCGTGCTGCGGTGCCCGTCGACGACTTCAGCCTCGACGCAAACGGTGACGCCACCCCTGCTTCTGCGTAACGCTCTGATTACGTCCCGCCGTCCGCACGGTCTCAACGCATCACTACCGCCCGGTAAGCACCGGGGCTTCGGCTATACCCAGTAAGCGAGTTGCGGTGGGAAATCGGACAGATAGCGCACATCTCCCGCGGGCTCGTCCGCACGCCCCCACCAGCCTTCGAGTCGAAGGGGAACTGTGGATTCGTACCTATCGACCATCTGTTAATCTGCCCGCTCCTGGATGTTCCTCCATGCCCTCTCCCCCCAAGCACCCCTCGTTCGCCGGGTGCAGCGAGGTGTCCCGTACGTGTACAGCACTCCCTTCTCCCCCGCCGAGGCCAGATCCGCGCGGGCCCGGGTGGGCCTGAGTACGGCTCAGGTCGCCCAGTCCATGACGGCATGCGGTACGCCGGTCCGCCCCGAGCTGGTCGAGGCATGGGAGTACGGATCCCAGATGCCGACCGAGGCGCAGCTGTTCGTCCTGGCCGATGTGCTGTGGTGCCCGCCGACGGTGCTGATGGGCGTCGAGCCGCGGACCCTGGCCGAGCACCGGATGGCCCGCCAGCTGAGCGTGGAGCGGCTGGCGCAGCTGATCGGGATGGACCCGGCCCTGTACTGGGCGGCCGAGTCGGCACGGCAGTGGAACGGCGACTACCGGCAGACCAAGGCGCTGGTGGAGGCGCTGGGACTGTCGCTGCGGAAGCTGATCGGGGTGATGGACCGGGACGAGGAGCTGTCCGGGCATCTGCGGGCGGCCATCGACGGGCGCTGGAAGTCGCATGTCGGGCCGGTCACCAAGATCACCACATTGAACAAGACGCGGGTGAGCGACGCACTGCGCACGATGCACGGGGAGTTCGCGGAGTTCTCCGAGCGCTACATGGGGCATGTGGTGGCACGCAACGACGACTCCCGGCTCAAGGAGGTCGCGGCCGAGCGCTCGGCGTATCTGCGCCGGCTGGTGGACCACTTCTGGGACCTGATCGGGGATGCGGGCGAGGCGCCGCCGTTCAACACGGTGCCGACGTACTGACGTGGACGAGGGCGGGCACCGGCGGAAAAGCGGGCGGGGAGGGAACCCGACACCGGTTCCCTTCCCGCCCGTGGTCGTTGGCGGACCGGCTCAGCGGCCGGGTATCCCCCAGTCCGGTCCGCCTTGCGGGTGCTGCGGGCCCGGAGGGTGGGGCGGGCCCGGGCGGTGGGGCGCCTGCGGGGCGTACGGGTCCGCGGGCCGCGGGGCGTACGGGTCCGCCGCCTGCGGGGCGTAGGGTTCCGCCGGAGCGGGCGCGCCGAACGGCTCGTGCGCTTCCGCCGGTTCGTCGCCCTCGATCTCGTCCCAGTCGATCTCCATCGTCTTCCGGCGGGTGAAGACGTTGAAGAAGAGGTTCAGCAGGACGGCGGTCAGACTGCCCAGCGTGATACCGCTGTTGAGGACCGCCCGGACGTCCTCCGGCATCCGCGTGAAGAACGGCTCGACCGCGCCCGGCAGGAGCGCGGCGGCGAGGCTGACCGCGAGGATCAGGGCGTTGCGCTCGTCGCGCAGATCCACCTTGCCGAGGATCTGGACGCCGACCGCGGCGACCATGCCGAACATCGCGATCGCGGCACCGCCGAGCACCGGATGCGGAATGGCGGCCACCACACTGCCCGCCTTCGGCAGCAAGCCCATGACAATCATGAAGCCGCCGGCCGCGACCACCACGAAGCGGCTCATGACCTTCGACATCCGCACCAGGCCGATGTTCTCGGCAAAGGCCACGTAGGGGAAGGAATTGAAAATTCCGCCGAGGACGGTGGCGACACCGTCGGCGCGCAGCGCATTGGCGACCGTGTCGTTGTCGACCTTTTTCCCGGTGATCTCCCCGATGGCGTAGACGTCTCCGGTGGTCTCCACCATGGTGATCAGCATGACGACGACCATGGCGATGATGGGGAACAGCTCGAACTTCGGCATTCCGTAGTGAAACGGCGTGCTGACGCCGAACCAGGCGGCACTCTTCACGCCGCCGAAATCCACATCGCCGAGGAGCCAGGCGACGCCGGTGCCGGCGACCAGGCCGAGCAGCACGGCGAGGCTGCTCAGGTACGACTTCCCGAACCGGACCACGAGCAGGACGAAGATCAGGGTGCCCAGCGCGTAGGCGAGATTCTTGGGGTCGCCGTATTCGGGGTGGCCGATCAACTGGGCACCGCCGGCCGCGTCCTTCAGCCCCTGCGGGATCAGGGTGAGGCCGATGATGGTGAGGATCGTGCCGATGACGATCGGCGGGAAGTACTTCACCAGCTTGCTGAAGAAGGGCGCGAAGAGGAAGGTCGCGATGCCCGCGGTGATCACCGCGCCGTAGACGACGAGCAGACCGGCGGTGCCGCCGCCCGCGCCCAGCCCGATGGCGATCATCGGGGAGACCGCGGTGAAGGTGACGCCCTGGACCAGCGGCAGCCTGGCACCGATCCTCCAGACGCCGAGGGCCTGGATGATCGAGGCGACACCGCAGGTCAGCAGGTCCGCGTTGATCAGATAGACGAGCTCCGTGCGGGACAGACCCAGGGCGTTCCCGAGGACGATCGGGACGACCACCGCTCCCGCGTAGAACGCGAGGACGTGCTGGAATCCGTAGAGGGTGAGTTTGCCGACGGGGAGTACTTCGTCGACGGGGTGAGGCCGCTGCTGGGAGAACTGCTCGGGGTCTTGTCGGGAGACTCGTGCCATCTCTGCCTTGCCTTCAGGAGGTAGGTGAATAAGAAGGGACCGGCCCGTCGTGTCCCGGAGGACGGACGGGCCGGCTGGGTCTTACAAAGCCGACGTTCAGCGGTGTTACCGACACCACGTAGCCCTGCACCGCACTGTGCGTCCCGGGTTCCGCAGGACTTCTTTCGACCAGCGCGGCAAATTCCGGCATTTCCATGGAATTTGCAGGGGGGGACCAATCGGAGCGTTCACCCTAGTTGACCTGTGCCGTTTCTCGCGAGTAACCGGCCGTATTCGCTCGCATAAAGGGTGATCATGCCCCGAAATACCGTTTTGGGAAGGGGACTTTGTCCGCCGCGGGCGGTCCCGTGCCGACAGGCGGAGCCCGGCTCACGGCCGTAGCATTTTGGTATGGCTGAGCGGCAGGATGCGCCCACCGCGCCGGAACTCGTCATCGAGTCCGACGGCAGCACCCAGGTGATGAGCCCCAGCCGCACCTATCACGTCGGGCGGGACCCGGCCTGCGAACTCGTGCTGCACGATGCCCGGGTCTCCTGGCATCACGCGGTGCTGCGGACCAAGTCGGGCCACTGGACGGTGGAGGACGAGGACAGCACCAACGGCACGTTCGCCGACGGACGGCGGGTGCACGAGACCGGGGTCGGGCCTGGCAGTGTGATCCGGTTCGGCAACCCCGCGGACGGACCGTGTGCGGTGCTCTCCAAGGCGTCACCACCGCCCCCGCCACCCGCCCCGCCGGCGCCCTCGGCACCGGCGTCACCGCCGACCCGGGTCGAACGGCCCTCCGCCGTCTCGCACCCCGCCGGCACCCACACCTTCCGCCAACCCAGCTCCGTACGCCCGCTGCCCGCCGCCCGGACCACCCGGATCGGCCGCGCACCCGAGAACGACCTGGTCGTCGACGACCTCTCGGTCTCCCGGCGGCACGCGGAGCTGCGGGCCGGTGCCAAGGGCTTCGAGATCGTCGACCTGGGCAGCCACAACGGCACCTACCTCAACGGCCGGCCGGTGGACCGGGCGCCGATGATCCCCGGCGATATCGTCGGCATCGGCCACTCCGCGTTCGCCCTGGTCGGCGACGAACTCCAGGAGTTCATCGACACCGGTGAGGTGTCGCTGGACGTACAGGATCTGGCCGTCCGGGTCGACAACGGCCGAAAGACGCTGATGGAGCAGGTCTCCTTCCCGGTGGGCGAGAAGACGCTGCTCGCCGTGGTCGGACCCAGCGGCGCCGGCAAGTCGACCCTGCTCAACGCGCTGACCGGGCTGCGCCCCGCGGACGACGGCACGGTGCTCTACGACGGCCGTGACCTCTACCGCGACTACGCCGAGCTGCGCCAGCGCATCGGGCTCGTACCGCAGGACGACATCCTGCACCTCCAGCTGACCGTGCGCCGGGCCCTGAGCTACGCCGCGGAGCTGCGCTTCCCCGAGGACACCGCGAAGGCCGAGCGGCAGGCGCGGGTCGACGAGGTGATCCATGAACTGGGCCTCGACCAGCGGACGACTCAGCCGATCCACAGCCTCTCGGGCGGCCAGCGCAAGCGCGTCAGCGTGGCCCTGGAGCTGCTGACCAAACCGTCGCTGCTCTTCCTCGACGAGCCGACCTCCGGTCTCGACCCCGGGATGGACCGCTCCGTGATGCATATGCTGCGCGGGCTGGCGGACGACGGCCGTACGGTCATCGTCGTCACCCACAGCGTGCTGAGCCTGGACGTCTGTGACCGGCTGCTCGTCCTGGCGCCGGGCGGCACCATCGCCTACTACGGGCCGCCGGAGGAGGCGCTGGCCTACTTCGGGTACCAGCAGTGGCCGGAGGCGTTCGAGGCCTTCGAGAACGACAAAAAGCGTGACTGGGCAGGGCAGTTCCGGGCCTCGCCCGAGCACCGGCGCTATGTCGCCGCGGACTCCCATCAGCCCACGCGCACCCCCGAGGCCCCCGCGGGCCCGGTGACCGCGCCAAAGGCGCAGAGCTGGGCCAAACAGCTGCACACGCTGGTCCGGCGCTATGCGGCGGCGCTGACCGCCGACCGGACCTTCCTGATCATCATGGTCGCGCTGCCGTTCGTGATGGGAGCGATGGCGCACGCCCTGGCCGGGTCCGCGCTCACCCAGGACTCGGCGGTCAACGCGCTGCTGATCCTGTGCGTCGGAGCGGTGCTGACCGGCGCCGCCAACGCGGTGCGGGAGCTGGTCAAGGAGCGGACCATCTATCAGCGGGAGAGAGCCGTCGGCCTGTCCCGCTCGGCGTATCTGATGTCCAAGGTGCTGGTGCTGGGCGCGATCACCATCGTCCAGGCCGTGGTGCTGACCCTGGTGGCGCTGATCGGCGTCAAGCTGAACGCGCCCGGCGGCAAAGGGGTGTTGATGCCGCCGCTGATCGAAATCACCCTCGCGGTGGCGCTGTTGGCGTTCACCGCCATGATGCTCGGCCTGTTCGTTTCCGCGCTGGTGCGGAAGGAAGAGGTCACCATGCCCCTGCTGGTCCTGATCGCGATCATCCAGGTCGTGTTCTGCGGCGCACTGCTCAAACTGAACGGGGTGCTGGTGCTGGAGCAGCTGGCCTGGCTGGTGCCGTCCCGGTGGGCGCTCGGGGCCATGGCGGGCACCATCGATCTGCACCACATCATGCCGCAGGGGACCGCGGACCCGCTGTTCCAGCACAAGCCGGGGATCTGGCTGCTGAACATGGGCATGATGATCGTGCTCTCCCTGCTCCTGGGATTCGTGGTCACCAAGCTGCTGCGGCGGCACGAGCCCGAGATCATGCGCAAGTAGTGCCGAGGAGCCACCTGTGACCTCGCCGGAATTCCTCCCCAGCCATGTCGTCCCCCCGGAGGGTATGGCGACCTGGTCGGCACCGGACACCACCCGGCCGTCCGCACCGCTCGATCCGCTGCTGCCGGTCCAGATCATCGACCGCCGCGGCGACTGGGCGCTGGCGCTGTGCTCCAACGGCTGGTCGACCTGGGTCGACGGCCGGCTGCTGCTGGCCGTCCCGCGCGAACCGCCGGCCGCCGCACAGGCCCCCGCCCGGACCGCGGACCCCCGCCCGCTGCTGGGCGCCGTGGAGGGGGAACTGAGCCGGTACCGGAAGCTGATCGAGGAGCTGGCCGCCGGGCAGCTGGACGGCGAGTCGTTCGCGCGGCGCACCCGCGGCACCCGGCTGGGGATCGTCGTGGACGGCGATGCGGTCTGGCTCTACGACGCCCGGCACGAGCGGTGGTGCTACTGCGACGGGGTGTCGCTGGAGACGTACGCGGTGACGGCGGGTCCGTCGTCGCGGTCCGGGGAGCGGCCCGGGTCGGGGACGGGCCAGGAGGCGCGGGACGAGCCGGGTCCGGTGGCGGACCCGGCGGCCCCCTCGGGCGCGGGCGGGCCCGGCCCGGCGCCGGACCCCACGGCATCAGGCCCGCCGGAAGGGCCGCCCCAGGACCCCGCCGCGACCCGCGCCCTGCACCCCGGCGAGCGGCCGCCCCCGCCGCCGAACCCCGTGGGTGAGATCCGGTGAACGGTGCGGGACCAGGCCGGTCTCACGACGGCTCCACCGCTCCCGACTCCTCCGGGCTGCGCGGGCGGCAGATCGCCGAGTATCTGCTCCAGGACGAGATCGGGCGGGGCGGGATGGCGGTGGTCTACCGCGCCGAGGACCTGCGGCTCGGCCGTACCGTGGCGCTGAAGCTGCTGGCGCCCGAGCTCGCCCGGAACGACACCTTCCGGCAGCGCTTCGCCCATGAGTCGCGGGTCGCCGCGGCGATCGACCACCCGCATATCGTGCCGGTCTTCGAGGCCGGGGAGACCGAGGGCGTGCTCTACATCGCGATGCGCTACGTCCAGGGCCGGGACCTGCGGGCGCTGCTCGACCGCGACGGGCCGCTGTCACTGGAGACCGCCTGCCGGATCGCCCTCCAGGTGGCCTCCGCGCTGGACGCCGCCCATGCGCACGACCTCGTGCACCGGGACGTCAAACCAGGCAACATCCTGATCGCCGAGGGCACCGACAGCGACCGCCCCGAGCACGCCTATCTCACCGACTTCGGGCTGACGAAGAAGTCCCTGTCGCTGACCGGGTTCACCAGTGTCGGCCAGTTCGTCGGCACGCTGGACTATGTGGCGCCCGAGCAGATCTCCGGCCGCCCGGTGGACGGCCGCTGCGATGTCTACAGCCTGGCCTGCGTGCTGTTCGAGATGCTGACGGGGGCGCCGCCGTTCCGCCGCGACGACGACATGGCGCTGCTGTGGGCGCATCAGTACGATCCGCCGCCGGCCATGACGGAACTGCGGCCCGATCTGCCGGAGACCGTCGACGCGGTGTTCGCCCAGTCCCTGGCCAAGGCACCGGAGAACCGCTACGAGACCTGCCGGGGATTCGTGGCGGCACTGCGCGCGGCCGGCCGGGCCACGGTCCCCGCGACGCCGGCCGGCACTCCGCAGACGCACCCGATGACCCAGGTCGACGCCCAGGTCGACCAGGGCGGCCGGCGCAGCGCGGCACCCCCGCCACCGCCCCGCTGGGCGACGCCGATGTTCCCGGGGCGGACGGCGGTCTAGGGGGGGCCTAACTCCCGCCCGGCTCCCGCCCGCCGTCCGGCTCCCGTCCCCCGCGCGACTCCCCCACCTCACCCGGATGCCGTACGCCGCGCGCCAGCAGGCTGCCGAGGAAGCCGGTGACCAGTCCCCAGGCGAGGCCCACGCCCACCAGCTGGAGCAGCTGCGGTTCCAGGGTGACCTCGCCGCCCAGGTCGCCGCCGAGGTCGCCGACGCCGATGACGGAGAGCCCGTAGTGGGCGGAGATGCGGGTGAGCAGCCCGACGACGAACAGGGTGAGCGCCAGTGCCACGGCCATCCCGACGGCGTGCCGCCAGGCCGGCAGCCGGGCCGGGGAGCGGACCGCCGCGGTGAAGGCGGCGGCGAGCAGCACCACGGCCGCCACCGCCACCAGCAGCCAGGCCCGGCGGTCCTGTTCGGCGAGCGCGCCGAGGTCGAGGGTCCGCTGCCCGTGGGTGCGGAGCACCTGGTCGAGGGCGTGCGGCAGGGGCAGTCCCAGGGCCTTGTCGACATGCCCCACCCAGGCGCCGCCGGTGCCGATGCCCAGCGCCATCCAGGCCACGTTCGGCAGCCCGAGGAAGATGACCGCGAGGGTCTCGGACGGGCGGCCCTTCGCGATCAGCTCGACGATGCCGACGACCAGCCCGATCACGGCGTAGGCGAGCAGCGTCAGCACCATCGCGTAGGCGGGTGGCCGTACGGAGCCCTGGTAGTGCAGCAGCCGGGGCGAGAGCGGGGCGCGCCGGGAGACGAGGAAGGTCAGCGCGAGCAGCGCCAGTACCCACAGCAGCCCGACGCCGAGCGTCGCGGGCACATCGGCGCGGAAGCCGACGGTGGGGGTGGCGCCCAGCTCGGATCCGATCTGCTCGGCGAGGTCGTTGCCCACCGAGATCCGGAAGCTGTGCCGGGCGGCGAGCGCGAGCAGCAGCAGAAGGACCAGCCAGCAGACCGCCGTTCGGGCGATCCGGGCGAGCAGCTCGCGGGTGCCGGCCACCGCCCGGTGGCGCAGCGGCAGCAGGAAGCCGAAGGCCAGCACCAGCGCTCCGGCGAGGGTGACCGACAGCGGGACGACGTCCAGGGCGGCTTTGGCCTCGGCGATGATCCCGGCGTCGCCGGACAGCCCCACCGAGCCGCCGGCCGCGACGAGCACGGTGGCCGCGACCACGGACGGGAACGCCCCGCCGGGGAGGTCGGTGGCGCCCGCCGCCCACAGCCCGATGGCGGCGACCACGATCATGGTGACCAGGGCCGCCACGGCCGCGCCGAGCGCTTGTGCCCAGGCCCGGAGGGCGGGCGGTGCGCCATGGGAACGCACCGGGCCCGGGGAACCGGCTGACGCGAGGCCTCGCATCTGGCTCAACCTCTCTTCTGCCGGGCACGGGACCGCGGTGGCCACGGTCCGCCTGGGGTGACGCATGCGCCGACGGGCGACGGAAGGTGCTTCCCAGGACCGCGGAACACGCATTTCCGTGCAATTGCCGCAGGGGCGGCATGCACGCACCACCGTAAGCACCGGCGTGCCGCCCCGCTTGCGGACGGCGCGACTCCCGGACACACAATGTCCTTGACCTAGACAAACCGGGCAAAATTCGCATAGCCGGATGGCCCACACGCGTCGGAAGAGGCACCCGTGACATCTCCACCGCCGCCTGACAGCCACCCGACAGGACCGCCGTCGGGCCCGCTCTCCGGTACGCCGTCCAGCCCCGGGCACGAGCCGACACAGGTGGGCTCATGGCCCGGGCAGGCACCGCCGGAGGAGCCCACCCAGCCCGGCTACCGCCCGCCGCCGGGCGGCCCCGGCGAGGGCGGCGGAGGCGGCGGGGGCGGGGGCGGCGGAGGCGGGCGCGGCGGCGGGGGTGCCGGAGCCGGCGGGCCCTGGTGGCGGTCCGCGCCACGGGTCGCGATCATCGCCACCGCCGTGGTCGTGGCGGTGATCCTGATCGTCGTCTTCACCCGTCCGGGGGGCGGCACCAGTGAGGTGTTCGCCGAACCGGCCGCCTCGACCGGCCAGGACCCGGTCACCCCGTCGTCGGCGAACGAGTCCTCCGCGACCTCGTCCGCCACACCGAAGAAGCCGTCCGGCGGCGGCCACAGCAAGTTCTCGGGGGCGACGCCCGGCCTCTACGGCGGGACCGAGAACAGCGCGAGCTGCGACGTCGAGAAGCAGATCAGCTATCTGACGAGCGCCCCCGCGAAGAACCAGGCGTTCGCCGGCGTCCTGGGCAAGAAGCCGGGGGACGTCCCGTCCTATCTGCGGTCGCTGACGCCCGTTCAGCTGATCTATGACACCCGGGTCACCAACCACGGCTTCAAGGACGGCAAGGCCACCACCTTCCAGTCGGTGCTCCAGTCCGGCACCGCGGTGATGGTCGACTCCTACGGGGTGCCACGGGTGCGCTGCAAGTGTGGCAACCCGCTGACGCCGCCGACCGAGCTCAAGGATGCGAAGACGGTCGGCACCAAGTGGGCCGGATACCAGTCCTCGAACGCGGTCGTCGTCAAGCCCTCGAAGCACAAGATCAAGGAATTCACCCTGCGCGACCCGAAGACGGGCAAGTGGTTCAAGCGCCCCGAGGGCACCACCGGCGCCGAGGACCGCCCGACGACCGCTCCGGCCGAGACCCCCAGCGGTCCCACCTCGTCCCAGCCCCCGCCGGGCCAGTCGCCCGGCCAGACCAGCCCCGGGTCCACCGAACAGCCCCCCGGGGACACCGGCACCCCGCCGTCGGAGACCGACAGCGGGACGGGGTCCCCCGACGGCGGGACCGACACGTCCCCCACCGATGGCAGCACCTCGACCGGTAGTGACACCTCGCCGGAGCCCGGGACGAGCGGCGAAACCACCAACGGGAGCACCACCGGCGAGAACACGACCGGAAGCACGACCGGCGGGAACAGCGGCGGTCAGTCGACCCAGGGCGGGGCCACCGGCGGCGGGTCCTCCTGACACCGGGCGACAGGGAGTAGAGACGAGGCGGCGGGCGGCCGGAAGGCCGTCCGCCGTCGCGGTTTCCCGCCCCGATATCGAACTGTGTCCTATTCCTCCGGTGTACGAGACAACCACTTCAGCGAACAGCCCCTCTGGTTATGCGGCGGGGGCATTTGGCGTCCCTTGACGGTCATCCCCTCACGGGCCCGGGCTCCGCCACTGTCAGCTGTTCTGCTTTGAAGGGACCCTCGTGCTCGCCGGACCACGTCGCCACTCCGCCCGGTTGATACCCGCCCTGACCGCGGCCGCCGCGCTGCTCACCGCGTGCGGCGGTGGTGCCGATGCGTCGAAGGCCGACCAGCCGGCCACCAAAGTGACCGTCACCCCGGCCGCCGGAAAGACCCCGGCGAAGCTCGGCTCCGAGATATCCGTACGGGCCGACGGCGGCAAGCTCACCTCGGTCGAGGTCGAGAACGACAAGGGCGGCAAGGTCTCCGGAGAACTGTCCGGCAACGGCGCGGCATGGAAGTCGGACGGCAAGGTCATGCCGGGGACCACGTACACCGTGCGGACGAAGGCCAAGTCCGACGGGGGCAAGGAGTCCTCGGCCACCTCCAAGTTCACCACGGAGAAGGCCGGCAAGGTCAACAAGCTCACCAACACCCCGTCCGGCGGGCAGACCGTGGGCACCGGAATGCCGGTCTCGATCCTCTTCGACAACCCGATAGCCAAGGACCGGCAGGCCGAGATAGAGCGGGCGCTGAAGGTCACCAGCCAGCCCAAGGTCGAGGGCTCCTGGGGCTGGGTCAAGGACTACTCCGGCAAGGACCGGATCGACTGGCGGCCCAAGGACTACTGGCCGTCCGGCACCAAGGTCTCCGTGAAGGGCGCGCTGTCCGGTATCAACTCCGGTGACGGCGGCTGGTTCGCGCGGGACTACAACTTCGGCTTCACCATCGGCGCCGACCACAAGGCCGTCATCGACGTCCCCTCGCACACCATGACGATGTACGAGAACGGCAAGAGCGTCGGCACCATCTCCGGCTCCGCGGGCTCCCCGCAGGACCCGACCCGCGGCGGGGTGCACACCGTCCGCAGCAAGAACGCGGCCGAGACCATGGACTCCGCCACCATCGGCCACGGCAGCGAGTGGATGCTGGACTCCAAGTGGGTCACCCACCTCACCGCGTCCGGGACGTTCCTGCACTCCGCCCCGTGGAACAAGTCGATCGGCGTGGAGAACAACAGCCACGGCTGCTTCGGTATGACCACCTCGGACGCCAAGAGGGCCTACGACTTCCTGACCATCGGCTCCACCGTCGAGGTCAAGAACACCACCAACACCAACAAGACCGACGTCGGCAACGGCCTGGAGGTCTGGCAGGAGAGCTGGCAGCAGTGGCAGCAGCGCAGCGCGCTGCGCTGACCCGGCCCGCGCTCCCGCGGTAGCCAAACGGACGCCGTCGCCTGACAGTTCAGGCGGCGGCGTCCGTCGTTGGCGCGTCCGGCGTTGGGGCGTCCGTATGGGTGCGTCCGGTCAGCGGATGCCGCTCACCGTACGGCGGTGGGTGGAACGCCGGTCCTCGATGTCGGCCCAGCGGTCGCCGTAGACGTTCTCGACGACGCCCGGCTGCCGCAGGAAGTCGTGCGGGAAGCCCAGCGGCACCTGGCTGGTCCGGTCGAGCCGGTCCAGCGCGTCGGCGTCCAGGGTGACGTCGACGGCGCCGAGATTGTCGCGCAGCTGGCTCTCCTTGGTGGCGGCGATGATCGGAATGATGTTGCCGGGCCGGCTGCGCAGCCAGGCCAGGGCCACCTGTGCGGGGCTCCAGCCGCCCTGCTCGGCGATCTCCAGCACCGCGGTGAGGGTCTCCTCCTCATGGTGGTTCGGGGTGGCGCCGTCGTCCACGCCGGCCAGCCGGCCGGTCTCCCCGCGGCGGTACTTGCCGGTGAGTTTGCCGGCCGCGAGCGGTGCCCAGGCCAGCACGGCCAGATCGAAGGCGCGGGCCTGCGGCAGCAGGTCCCGTTCCGGCGTCCGCTCCAGCAGGTTGTAGCGCAGCTGGGAGCCTGCGAACGCGGTCCAGCCGCGTAGTTCGGCAAGGGTGTTGGCCTGCGCGATCTCCCAGGCGGGCCAGTCGGACACCCCGATGTAGAGCACCTTTCCCGAGCGCACCACGTCGTCGAGCGCCCGCATGACCTCCTCCACGGGCGTGAAGTTGTCCCGGGCGTGCACCCACAGGACATCGAGGTGGTCGGTGCGCAGCCGGTCCAGGCTCGCCTCCACCGACCGCACCAGGTTCTTCCGGTGGTTGCCCGCCGCGTTCACATCGCCCTGGCGGGTCATACAGGTGTACTTGCTCGCCAGGACGAAGCGGTCCCGGCGGCCTTCCAGCAGCCCACCGAGGATCCGCTCGGAGGCGCCGCCGGTGTAGATGTTCGCGGTGTCGATGAAGTTGCCGCCCGCGTCCGTATAGGCGTCCAGGATCCGGCCGCTGGTGTCCTCGGCGGCGCGCTGCCCCCGGTCGTCGCCCATGGTCATGGCGCCCAGGCTCAGCTCGCTCACCCGTAGACCGGTCCTGCCGAACAGTGTGTAGCGCACGAGGTTCCCTTCGTTCAGCGACAGCGGTACGTCGTGCGCCCACGCTAGGAGCTGGAGCGCACTCGATGGCAAGCCACGGCACCGCGGGCGGGGGCGCGTTGCCTTCCCTGCGGTGGCCGATGTCACCTACGGGAGGTCCGGTGGCGGTGTCCCCTGCGGGCGGCAGCGCCTAGGCTGGCGCGTGCAGCTGGTTCGCCCTGCCCGCCAGGCAGGCGCGTCGCAAGAGGGAACCCGGTGGAATTCCGGGACTGCCCCGCAGCGGTGAGTGGGAACGACCGCCGTCATACGCACTGGGCCCGGCCGGGTCTGGGAAGCGACGGCCAGTAGATGTCCGCCTTCGGCGGATGTGCCCGCGAGTCCGAAGACCTGCCAGTGCCCCCGCGCGACCGGTGCGCGGGGTGATCTCGGTGACCTCGAGGGCGGGTCGGCGGACACATCGGGCGGGCACGGCCGGCGGAAGAGCGCCGGGTCCCGCCGGGTTTGCCGTCCCTTCGCGCCCTCGACCCGTCCCGTGGTCCATGGAGACAGACTCGCGAAGGAGAGTTCCGTGACCAGAAGGTCCGCAGCCGCGGCAGCACGAGCGACCGTGCACGGCTACCCCCGTCAGGGGCCGAACCGTGAACTCAAGAAGGCCATCGAGGGCTACTGGAAGGGCCGGGGGGGGGGGGGGGGGGGGGGGGGGGGGG
>NZ_JBYISA010000035.1:0-81601 GCF_057708345.1 Streptomyces sp. bgisy130 | reverse complement strand
TGAGGGCGGCGGGCTGATCATGCGGGTCGTCCTGCCCCGGTAGGCGCGGGGCCCGTTCCGCACGGGCGCGCACCGCCGCCCCGACCGGCCCGACCGGCCCGGACGGCAGGCCCGGCTGGCCGGCCCGGTACCGCATCCGTGGTACGGGACGGCGCACCCTACTCCCCAGGGAGGCCGCCGGGTTCCGCCCGGGGTACCGGCCGCCCGCGCCGGGCCCTCCCTAGGATTCACGGTATGGATCTCCGAGGTATCCGACCGCGCGGCCGGCGCTGGTACGCCGCCGCGGGCGCGCTGGCCGTCCTCATAGGAGGCGGCACCTGGGCGGCCGCCTCCTCGGACGCCGCGCCCGCCGTGCACCGTACGGACCGGCTGATGACGCTGCCGGACAAGCCCGGCAGCGCGAAGAAGGTGCGGATCGACACCTCCTTCTTCACCGCGGGGGGCGACTCCGGGCGGCGGCCCGCGGTGCTGCTCGCCCACGGCTTCGGCGCCAGCAAGGCCAACCTCCGCCCCCAGGCCGAGCAGCTGGCCCGGGACGGCTACGCCGTCCTGACCTGGTCGGCGCGCGGCTTCGGGAAGTCCACCGGCAAGATCGGGCTGAACGCCGCGGACGGTGAGGTCGCCGACGTCCGCCGGCTGATCGACTGGCTGGCCGGGCGCCCCGAGGTGCGGCTCGACAAGGACGGCGATCCCCGGGTGGGGGTGGCCGGCGGCTCCTACGGCGGGGCGATCTCGCTGCTGGCGGCCGGCCACGACCGGCGGGTCGACGCCATCGCCCCGCAGATCACCTACTGGAACCTCGCCGACGCCCTCTTCCCCAACGGGGTGTTCAAGAAGCTGTGGGCCGGGATCTTCTTCACCACCGGTTCGGCCGGCGCCGCCACCGGTCCGGCGGGGGCCGCGCCCACCACGTCCGGGGGCTGCGGGCGATTCGAGCCCGCGCTGTGCCGGATGTACCAGCGGGTCGCCGTCCACGGCCGGCCGGACGACGCCGCCCGGGACCTCCTGGCGGGCCGCAGCCCGTCCGCCGTCGGCGACCGCATCAAGGTGCCGACCCTGATCATGCAGGGCCAGACCGACTCGCTGTTCCCGCTCGACCAGTCCGACGCCCTCTACCGGCAGCTCCGCAAGAACGGGGCGCCGGTCGGCGTCGACTGGATCTCCGGCGGCCACGACGGCGGGGACCGGGAGGCCGCCCGCCTGGAGGGGCGGACGAAGGCGTGGTTCGACCGCTACCTCAAGGGCGACAAACACGCCGATACCGGGCCCGCGTTCCGCGTCAGCCGCAGCGGGGGAGTGGACTCCACCAACGGCGCGGTGCGGCTGCGCGGCGCGCACGCGGACCGCTACGCCGGACTGGACCACGACCCCCGGCGAATCCGGCTGGCCGGCCGCACCCAGACCTTCAGCAACCCGCCTGGCGCCGGACCGCCGGCGATCTCCGCGGTGCCCGGCGTCGGCGCGCTCGGCAACCTCTCCTCGCTCGGCGCCGGCGGCCTGTCGCTGGACTTCGCCGGCCAGTACGCCCGCTTCGACTCGGCGCCGCTGCGCACCCCCGTCCATCTCACCGGCAGCCCCACCGCCACCGTCCACATCCGCTCCGACTCCCCGGACGCGGTGTTCTTCGCCAAGGTCTACGACGTCGGCCCGGACGGCCGCCGCCAGGTGCTGCCGTCCCAGCTCGTCACGCCGTACCGGATCAAGGACGCCCACGAGGGCCGGACCGTGCGGCTGCGGATGCCCGCCGTCGACCATGACTTCGCGGCCGGCCACCGGCTGCGGCTGGTGCTCTCCGCCACCGACCTCGGCTACGCCTCCCCGGCCGAACCGGCCGCCTACACCGTCTCCCTGACGGACGGCGCCCTCGACGTGCCCACCGCGCCCGAGGTGCGCAGCGCCGCCGCCCCGCTGCCCGCCTGGACCTGGGCGCTGCCGGCCGCGGCCGCGGTGGTGGCCGCGCTGCTGCTGCTCACCGCCCGCCGCCGGACCACGGCGCCCGCGCCCGACCCGGCGCTCGCCGGGGTCCCGCTGGAGATCGGCCAGCTGAGCAAGCGGTACGCCGGGTCCGCCGACCGGTATGCCGTACGGGAGGTGTCCTTCCGCGTCGAGAAGGGGCAGGTGCTGGGGCTGCTCGGGCCCAATGGCGCGGGCAAGACCACCACCCTGCGGATGCTGATGGGGCTGATCACGCCCGACGAGGGCGAGATCAGGATCTTCGGGCACGCCGTCCGGCCGGGCGCCCCGGTGCTGTCGCGGGTCGGCGCGTTCGTGGAGGGCCCTGGTTTCCTGCCGCATCTGTCCGGCCGCGCCAACCTCGACCTGTACTGGCAGGCCACCGGCCGGCCGGCCGCCGACGCCCACTTCGACGAGGCGCTGGAGATCGCCGGTCTCGGCGATGCCCTCCAGCGTGCCGTGCGCACCTACTCCCAGGGCATGCGGCAGCGGCTCGCCCTGGCCCAGGCCATGCTCGGCCTGCCGGATCTGCTGATCCTGGACGAGCCGACGAACGGGCTGGACCCGCCGCAGATCCGGGAGATGCGGGACGTGATGATCCGCTACGCCGCCGCCGGACGCACCGTCATCGTCTCCAGCCATCTGCTGTCCGAGGTCGAGCAGAGCTGTACCCATCTGGTCGTCATGGACCGCGGCCGGCTGGTGCAGGCCGGTCCGGTCGCCGAGATCGTCGGCTCCGGCGACACCCTGCTGGTCGGGGTCGCGGGAGACCTCGACGACGCCGTGGTGGAGAAGGTGGCCGCGATGCCGGGCGTCGCCTCCGCCGTACGCGCCGAGGGCGGCCTGCTGGTACGGCTGGACGGCGCGGACACGCCCCAACTGCTCGCCGGACTCCTGCGGCTGGAGGTGCCGGTGGACCGTGTCGGCCCGCACCGTCGCCTGGAGGACGCCTTCCTCACCCTGATCGGAGGGGACCGATGACCGCGACCCCCAGGGCGCGGGCGGCGGGCTACCGTCCGCGCCGCACCCTCCCGCTGCGCGTCGAGGCCCGCCGCCAGCTGCGCCGCCGCCGCACGCTGGTGATCGCCGCGATCCTGGCGGCGCTGCCGTTCGTGCTGGTGGCGGCGTTCGCGATCGGCGGCGACCCGGCCGGCCGCGGCAACGGCCGGATCACCCTGATGGATACCGCCACCGCGTCCGGCGGCAACTTCGCCGCCACCGCGCTGTTCGTCTCCGCGGGCTTTCTGCTGGTGGTGCCGGTGGCCCTGTTCTGCGGTGACACGGTCGCGTCGGAGGCGAGCTGGGCCTCGCTGCGCTATCTGCTCGCCGCGCCGGTCCCCCGGGCCCGGCTGCTGCTGAGCAAGCTCACCGTGGGCCTGCTGTTCAGCGCCGCTGCGATGCTGCTGCTGCCGCTGGTGGCGCTGGGTGTGGGCAGCGCCGCGTACGGCTGGGGCCCGCTGCAACTGCCCACCGGCGGCGCGCTGTCCGCGGGCGAGGCGGTGCCGCGGCTGGCCGTCGTGGTCGGCTATATCTTCGTCAGCCAGCTGGTCACCGCGGCGCTGGCGTTCTGGCTGTCGACGGTGACCGACGCGCCGCTGGGCGCGGTCGGCGGCGCCGTCGGGCTGACCATCGTCGGCAATGTCCTCGACCAGGTCACCGCCCTGGGCAGCTGGCGCAATGTGCTGCCCGCGCACTGGCAGTACTCCTGGGCGGACGCCCTCCAGCCCCGGATGGAGTGGACCGGGATGATCCAGGGCTCGGCGGTCTCGGTGGCGTACGCCCTGGTGCTGTGCGCGCTGGCGTTCCGGGGGTTCGCGCGCAAGGACGTGGTGTCGTGACGCCCGGGACGGGGCGGGGTGAGGGCGGGGACCTGACGGTGTGAGGGCGGGGAGCTGACGGTGTGACAGCGGGCCGCGCACCGCGGCGCGCGGGCCCCGGGGCCGGCCCCGTCAGGCGGTCGGCCCCTGCATGTGCGCGCTGACCCAGCGCATCGTGCCCTCGCCCAGGCCCCGCACATAGGTCGCCGCGCTGTGCGTGCCGCCCGGCACTATCTGGAGTCGGGTGTGCACCGGGCCGTGCCCGTACCGGGTAAGGAACTTCCGCACCTTCGGCAGCACCGTGTGCTCCCGGGAGCCGTCCTGGAAGGCGAGGTAGACGTCCGGTCCGCCGCGCGCCATCAGCCGGCGGGCCAGCACCTCCGGGTTGTTCTCCCGCTCCTGTCGGCCGTGGCCCTTCCACAGCGGTGAGTCGGGCACGATGTCCGGCCCGTTGGGTATCGCCACCTTGAACGTGTCCGGGTGCTGGAGCACGTTCTTGAGCGCCGCGAAGCCGCCCGACGAGGAGCCCATGATCGCCCAGGCGTCGCGGGTCCTGAGGGTGCGGAAGTTCTGCCGTACGAGGTCGGGCACGTCCTGGCTGAGCCAGGTGCCGATCTTCGGCCGGCCCGGTATGTCACTGCCGTCGTAGTAGTGCGTGGCATCGGGGTTGAGCACCGGCATGACGACGATGAACGGCAGGCTGCTGCCGTTCTTCGACCAGCGGGCGAGGTTCTCCTGAAGCTTGAGGTCGGCGCCTTTCCAGTAGTTGGCGGGGTAGCCGTAGGAGCCGGGCAGCGCCTCCATCACCGGGAAGCCCTTGTGCGCGTTCCGCTTCTCGTAGTACTCCGGCGGGGCCCAGACCCAGACCTTCCCGGTGAAGCCCGACTTCGGGCCGTGCAGGGTGGTCACACCGATCGGGGTGTTCCCGCCCGCCCCGCCGACCCGGCTCTCCTCCTCGAAGCTGATCGGCCGCGTGGGCCACTGCACCAGCGACGGCTTCCCGGGGTGGCCGGCCTGGAGCGCGGCGTCGGCCTGGGTCCCGCCGAACCGGACGGGGGAGGTGCGGGAGGCGCGGGTGCCGCAGCCGGCCGTGGTGGCGAGGACGGTCAGGGTGATCAGCGCGATCACCGGACGGAACAGGGCTCTGTGCACGGGTCTTTCTCCTTGCCGGACACCCGGGACTTGTCCCGGCTGCGGAACAAGAGGGCGGCGGCCCGGCCCCCGGTTTCCCCGCCGGGGTGTCGGCTTCCTCGCACCGCCCGTCCGGAATGCCGGCATCCCCTTGGTGACCTGCACTGTTGTCCACGGGGCGGGCAGGTGGTTTTACCGGGATTTTCCCGGTGTACGGGCGGCACGCGGGGGCGCGGAGCCCGCCCGGGACATTCCGGAACCTCCGCTTCCGGGCCCGTATCCTCCTGCTATGACCTGGTCGCGTGCGCTCAAGGAAGCCGCCCGCTCGGGGCTGACCATCGAGCGGACCAAGCTCACCCCACTGATCGCCATCCGCGGCTCGGCCGGCGTCGCCATCGTCATCGGGCTGTGCCTGTGGCTCGGTGACCCGGCACTGGCGGTCTCCTCCGCCTTCGGCGCGTTCTCCTCCGGCATCGTCACCTTCCAGCGCAGCATGCGGCCGCGCCCGGTGCTCGCGCTCGCGGTGGCCGGCGCGCTGGCGGTCTCCACCTTCCTCGGCTATCTGGCCGCCGCCCATGTCGTCGCGTTCGTCCTGCTGCTGGCCGGCTGGACCTTCCTGGCGGGCATGGCCTGGGCGATCGGCCCGGTCTCCGGGCTGGCCGGAACCCAGACCGTGGCGATCATGCTGGTCACCGTGACCCTGCCGGCCTCCGTCCCCGGCGCGGCCGAACACGCCGCGCTGATCTTCTTCGGCGGCCTCGTCCAGGCAAGTCTCATCGTGGTCTTCCCGGTCCGCCCCTGGGGCGTCCAGCGCGATGCGCTCGCCGACGCGCTGGCCGCCGAGGCCGACTACGCCCGGCGGCTGCGGCACGACCCGGTCGCCCCGTTCGACCCGGCGCCCCTGATGGACGCCCGGCTCGCCTCCGCCGTGACCCCGCGTCAGGCCCGCCGCCGCCCCGTACAGCTGCACGGCCCCCGCGGCCTCGCCGAACGCGTCCGGCCGGTCCTCGCCGCCCTCGCCGACCCGGTCGTCGGCGCCCCGACACAAGGCCCCGAACGCGACCGGGTCCGCGATCTGCTGGGCGCCGCGGCCACCGTCCTGGATGCCGTCGCCCATGCCGTACGGCACGCGAAGCCGGTCCGGCTGCCGCCCGAGGCGATGGCCACCCTCGAAGTCCCCGCGACCGGCCCGATGCTCCACGGGGCCGCCCGCCGCTCCGCCTACCGCCTGATCTCCCTGCTCGCCGACGCCGTCGAACTCACCGATGAGCCGGTCGAGGCCACCCGCCCCACCACCGAGGCCGAACGCGGCCATCTGCTGCGCCCCAGCGTCCCCAGGCTGGTACCGGGCGCCCTGCGCGCCCTGCACCGCGAGGCCCGCTGGACCTCGCACATCTTCCGGCACGCCCTCCGGGTCGCCGCGGTCGCCGCGGCCGGCTATCTGCTGGGCACCGCGCTCCCGTTCGGCCACGGCTACTGGGCGCCGCTCGCCTCCGTCATGGTGATGCGCCCCGACTTCGCGCAGACATACTCCCGCGGCATCGCCCGCTTCATCGGCACCCTCGTCGGCGTCGGCATCGCGGGCGCCCTGATGGCCGTGGCACATCCGGGCATGTACGTCAGCGCCGCACTGGCCGTGGTCTGCGTCGCCCTGATGTATCTGCTGATGCGCACCGGCTTCTCGGTGACCTCGGCGTGTGTGGCCGCCTATGTCGTCTTCCTGCTCGGCATCGCCGGCGCCGGCTGGGAGCAGACCGTCCAGGAACGCGTCGTGCTCACCCTCCTCGGCGGGCTGCTCGCGATGCTGTCGTACGCGCTGTTCCCCGCCTGGGAGACACCCAGGCTCCGCGACGGCCTCGCCGACTGGCTGGCGGCCAACGGGGAGTACGCCCTGGCCGTGTACGACCTGTACGCCACACCCGCCGAACGCCGACCCCGGCAGGTCCGCGACGCCCTGCTGGACTCCCGGGCCGCCCGCGCCGCCTGGGAGGAGAGCGAGGCCCGCGCCGAGAAGGAACCCGTACGCCACCGCGGGCTGTCTCCCGCCTCGGCGAAGGCGGCCGGCACCGCGCTCGCCACCATGGGCCGGGTCACGATGATCCTGGAGGTCCACCTCCCCGAACGGGACGCCGCGTCCTCACCGGGTGCCACCGCGTTCGCCTTCGAGCTGCGCGCCTCCCTGGAGGAGGCCACATCGGCGGTCCGGGAACGGGGACAACTGAACTGGAGCGAGCTGCGGGCCGTATGGGAGAGATGGGACGCGGAGGACGAGAACCGTGGTGTCGCCCTGCGCGTCGCGGACCTGCTTCTCGACGCCCTCGACGACCTGGCCGAGGCGCTGTCCAGGGAGCCGGCCACCGACCGCGGACAGACCCGCGGCGCCGAGGAGAACAGCAGCCGGTGAGCGGAGAGGGGGCGGCAGGGCGGGGAACCAATCGGCGTCCCCGGTAGTCTTAACAGTTGCCCGCAATGAACGCTATTGGTAGCCCATGGGGTTGTCTGAAGCGCAATGCCCCGGGAACCCACCCCGTCGCGAGAGAGCACACGAACTCCCCATGGCCTCCAGCACTTCGTCCGGTACGTACGACATAGGCATCGACCTCGGCACCGCCAACACCCTGGTGTACGCCCGCGGCAAGGGCGTGGTGCTGAACGAGCCGTCCGTCGTCGCGGTCAACGCCGCCGGTGCGGTGATCGCCGTGGGCCTGGAGGCCAAGCGGACCATCGGCCGCACCCCGTCCGGCATCACCGCGATGCGCCCGCTGCGCGAAGGCGTCATTGCCGACTTCGACGCCGCCGAGCAGATGCTCCGCGCCCTGATGAAGAAGGCCCTGCCCAGCCGCCGCTTCTCCCGGCCACGGGTCGTCATCTGCGTGCCCTCCGGCATCACCGGCGTCGAACGGCGCGCGGTCGTCGACTCCGCCCGCGGCGCCGGCGCCCGCGAAGTGCACCTCATCGAGGAGCCGATGGCCGCCGCGATCGGCGCCGGCCTCCCGGTGGACGAGCCGGTCGGCTGCATGGTGGTCGACATCGGCGGCGGCACCACCGAGGTCGCCGTCGTCTCCATGGGCGGCCTGGTCACCGCCCAGTCCGTACGGGTCGCCGGGGACGCCCTGGACGCCGCCGTCAGCGCCTACATCAAGAAGAAGCACGCCCTGGACATCGGTGAGCGCACCGCCGAGGACATCAAGATCGCCATCGGCTCGGCGGTCTGGACCCCGGTCGACGTCGACGAGGACGGCGAACCGGACCGCCCGTCCTCCTACACGGTCCGCGGCCGCGACCACGTCAACGGCCTGCCCCGGGTCCAGGAGATCACCGAGGAGGAGATCCGCGAGGCACTGGCCGAGCCCGTCGACGCGATCGTCCGCGCCGTCCACCGCACCCTCGACGACTGCCCGCCCGAGCTCTCCGGCGACATCGTCGAGCACGGCATCGCCCTCACCGGCGGCGGCGCCCTGCTCCGCGGCCTGGACCGGCGGCTGCGCCAGGAGATGGGCGTCCCGGTCCGGGTCGCCGACGAGCCCCTGGACTGTGTGGTCAACGGCACCGCCAAGTGCGTCGACGAATTCGCCTCCCTGCACGGCCTGTTGACGGGCGCGAAGCAGCAGCCGAGGAAGACGGTGCGGTTGTAGGGAGCGCAACCCGGCGTCCGCGGCGGGTCTTTGCCGTTCCGGCAAGAACCCTCGCGCCCGCCGGGCCGGCCGCGCCATGATCGTGGCGGAGCGGGCCGGGCCACGGCGGGGCAGGACGACCCGCCGGCCCCGCGCCGGTCCACCGCCCACCGCCCTCATGAGCGCGGCCGTACTCGCCCCAGGAGGAACCATGCCGCAGTCCGCCGAGACGACGCCCCCGCCGGCCACGCCCCCGGGAGCGGCACCGGACCGGCCCGCCGCCGTCCCGCCGGCCACCCACCGCACCGTCGAGGTCCCCGGCGGCCGCATCCACCTGGTGGAGCAGGGCACCGGACCGCTCGTCCTGCTGGTCCACGGATTTCCCGAGTCGTGGTACTCGTGGCGCCACCAGCTCCCCGCCCTCGCCGCGGCGGGCTACCGCGCGGCCGCCCTCGACGTACGCGGCTACGGACGCTCGTCGAAGCCCCGTGATGTGGCGGCCTACCGGATGCTCGCCCATGTCTCCGACAACGCCGCCGTGGTGCGCGCCCTCGGCGAGGAGACCGCCGTCATCGCGGGCCACGACTGGGGCTCACCCATCGCCGCCCACTCGGCGCTGCTGCGGCCCGACGTCTTCACCGCCGCGGCGCTGCTGAGCGTGCCCTACACACCGCGCGGCGCGACCCGCCCCACCGAAGCCTTCGCACAACTCGGCGGCGCCGAGGAGTTCTACATCACCTACTTCCAGGAGCCCGGCCGGGCGGAGGCGGAGATCGAACCCGATGTCCGCACCTGGCTCGCCGGCTTCTACGCCGGCCTCTCGGGCGACGCCGGGCCCACCTCCCCTGGCCTCTTCTCCGTCCCCCCGGGCGGCAAGCTGTCCGACCGCTTCTCGCCCCGGCCCCTTCCCTGGCTCACCGACGCCGATCTCGACTTCTACGCCGCCGAGTTCGAGCGCACCGGCCTGACCGGCGGACTCAACCGCTACCGCAACGTCGACCGCGACTGGGAGGACCTCGCCGCCTGGACCGGGGCCCCGCTCAACCAACCCGCCCTCTTCATCGGCGGCGAACACGACGCCACCACCCAGTGGCTGGCCGACGCCATCAGGGCCTTCCCCCGCACCCTCCCCGCCCTCTCCGCCTCCCACATCCTCCCCGGCTGCGGCCACTGGCTCCAGCAGGAACGCCCCGAGCACGTCAACCGTCTGCTGGTGGACTGGCTGCGGTCTTTGGGGGAGGGGGGTGGGCGGGGGGTGTCTTAGGGGTGGGGACAGTGGCAACTGGTGCTGTGTGAGCGCTACTTGGGGTGGGGGGACGGGGTGGTGCCGGGGGAGTCCCAAGGCCCCCGCGGCACCCGCCCCCACCCCACCCACCCCACCCCCGCCCGTAGCGAATCCCCCCATTTCCGCGCTCCGCCGATCGGGTACTTCGAAGTCAACTCGATTGCCCGGTGGTAACTCTTCTGGGTTACTGGTGTGGCCTGTCGGTGGGCCGTCCATCCGCCTCGGGTTTCGGTAGTCGGCCCGCCCGCCAGTCCTCTTCGCTGCGGGGCTGTGAAGGGCGGCCGGGAGCGCGATGGCCCCCCGCACCGTCCAGGTGTGCGCCGGTCAGGTCCGCCCTCTGCGTCGTCCTCCTGAGCGGCCGGCTGCTGCCAGTGCTCGGGTTCCGGCTCGTGTGCCCTGTCTGCCACGAGCGGCCGAGCAACGAGCTCACACAGCAGGAGGACCTTCATGACCACACCCACACTTCCGCCGGGGCTCCCGGGCCTGCCGCTCGCGATCGGCCCGATGCTGCTCGGCGTGGTGCCGGCCTCGGGGCCGGTCGCGGGCGGCAACACGGTGCAGCTGGTCGGTCTCGGCCTCGGCGGCGCCACCAGCGTCCTCTTCGGGGGAACGTCGGCGACCATCGTCGGGCAGGACCCGCTGGGGCTGACCGTCACGGTGCTGGCCCCGGCGCACGCCGCGGGGACGGTGCAGGTCACCGTCACCAACGCCGCCGGTACCAGCAACCCGGCGTCGTACTCCTACCTCGTGGCGGGCGTTCCGGTGGCCGCGGCCATCAGCCCCAACGCGGGGCCGACCGCGGGCGGCACACCGTTCGCCCTCGCCGGTTCGAACCTTCAGGGTGCCACCGTCACCATCGGCGGCAACGCGGCGACCGTGCTGGGCACGGACCCCACCGGCTCCGTCCTGTTCGGTGTCACGCCGGCCGGGCCGTCCGGCGGGGGCAATGTCCCGGTCGTGGTGACCACCACGGGCGGCACCGTGTCCGTCCCGGGCGGCTACACCTACCTGTCGCTGCCCCCGACGGTCACCGGCACGGTGACGCCGTCCAGCGGGTCCGCGGGAGGCACCTTCACCATCGTCGGAACCAACCTCTTCGGGGCGAGCGTGCTCTTCGGGGCCGCACCCGCCACGGGGGTGACGGTGAATGCGACCGGTACGACCGTGACCGGCACCGTCCCGCCGGGCACCAGCGGGACGACGGTGCAGGTGACCGTGCAGACCGCGGCCGGCAGCGTCAACGCCGGGTCGTTCACCTACCTGTGACGGCCCGCCCCTGGGGAGGACGGTCCGGGTCCCGGCGCCTGAGGGCCACCGCTCGCGCAGTACGCGGCCGGGCCCGGCCGGGCAGCCCGGCACGGTCACTCCGTAGGGGGGCGCAGGAAAACGGTTCGGCCCCCGCCCGTACGCCGGGCGGGGGCCGAACTCGCCGGTGGCTCCCCGGGGCTCTGCGCGGGGAGGCGGGGCCCGTCAGGGGGCAGATACCGCCGGGTGTCCTGCGGGGGCCGCCCGGCGGCGCCGCACAGCAGCGGCAGCGGGACCCCGGCGTCCGCCATCCATGTCAGGCCCGTGTGGCGCAGGTCCTGGCGCCGGAGGTACTCATGGCCGAGCTCGTCCACCACGTCGTCCCAGTGGGTCGCATCGCGCAAAGCCGCGGCGGTGAACCGGCTCCGGTGCGGGCCGGTGAACAGCCGGGACTGCGGCCGGTGCCGCGCCGTCTCCAGCCGTCCGGCGGCCAGTTCGCGGGCGGCGGGGCGCAGCGGCACCACCCGGTGGTGTCTGCCCCGGCACGGGCGGTCGTGCAGGCCCTCCGGCTCGGACACGGTGAAGTGCTGGACCTGCCAGGTCCAGGTGCTCATATCGATGTCCTGGGCCTGGAGGGCGGACACCTCGCTGAAGCGGGTACCGGTCCAGGCGGCGAACCGGACGATGTCGCCCCACCCCTCGTAGCCGTCCGAGGTCCGCCGGACGAGGGCGGTCGCCAGCCGCTCCAGGGCGTCCGCGTCGGGCAGTGCCAGCGACCGTGGTGCGGTGCGCTCGGTCTGCGCACGCTGGTACTCCTGCTGCCAGCCGGCCACCCGCGCCGGATTGGCGTCCAGCACCCCGTCCCGGACGGCCTGTTCGAGGACGCGGACGAGCACGGCGAGGCTGTTCTTCACCGTGGACAGGCCGCATTCGTCGGCGATCCAGCAGTGCAGGGCGCGGTTGACGACACGGCGGGTGACCTTGCGCACGAGGACGTGGCCGATGCTGGGGACGACACGCAGCCGCCACCCGGCCTGGTAGGGGGACATGGTCAGGGTTTCCAGGCCGTGCATCGCTGCCTCCCACCTTCGTTCCCCGTAGGCGGCGAGTGACATCGTGCGGGTGTCGGTACCGGGCGGAATCCGGCTCCCGGCGTTATCGTTCATTATCGGATCACCCTTGTCTGCTGGGAAGTTATTCGGTCGGCGGGGCTCTTGGCGCGATGCGCTCTTGAGCCTGAAACCGAAGCCGGGAAATCGTGACCACATCGTGCCTGTGGACGGTGCAAAAGGCCGGGCTGCACCGTACAGGCGGTCCGTGCCGCCGGCCCTCCCGTGGATCACTCATGGGTGCGGGAGTATTGTGTCGCACCTCCAACTCGCTCAAGGGCAACGGAAGATGTGGGACGGGGTAGGCTTTGCCGTTGTCGAAGTGACTTCCATTGTCACCACAGCGGCGGCCGGCGGCGGTCGGGCTATTGACGGCGCGTCGGTTCCCGCTGTGTTCCACCACACACAAGAATGACAAGCGTGGAGCTTGCTGCTGCACACGGTTCTTCCTCTTGATCAAGCCGGCGCAGTGCGCAATCAAACGCTGCATCAGTCATGAGTGGAATAAAGGCATCTTCTAAGGCCATTGCGCAAGTTGGTACGAGTTTCCGCTTTTCGCGCTGCTCCGAACGGGTGGCCTTATCGGTTGACTGTTGTAGCCCGCCGAGCCGCATGGATAACTAGTCGCATCCAACCGGTGGGCCGCCCATCCTCTCCGGGGAGCGGCACCTGGCCTACCCGTTGGCCCGGCCCAGCGCCTGGTTGCGGTCAGACCGAGATGCCGTATGGGCGTCCCCGGTAGAGGGTTTTGGATCCGTCAGCCGGTGCCGGCACCTCGGCACCGGCTGATCGGCCCCCACATTCGGATCAGGGGGCGTCATGCGAACCATTTCCACCATTCGCTGGGTCAACGGCGCAGGTGCCTTGATCCCGGCCCGCACCGCGACCGCACCGGAACCCGACCGGTCCGGCGGTGACCTGAGTCTCCCGATCCCGATGCCCGGCGGGGAATCCGCGCGCGTTTCCGCGTCCGGCCCGGCCCCCGCGACCGGTACCGCCCCCTCGGTGCCGCACCGTATCCACGCTCCGTACGGCACCGGAAGCGCGCAGGCCATGCGCCGGCGCACCACCACTGCGGATTCCCCGGCGGGACGGCTCCCCCTCCCCGTCCGCGGGGAATCCGCCCGGTGTCTTTGCACCCTCGTACCGGCCGGGGCCGTCCCGGTCCCCGGCGCCGACGGACGCCCCCTGCCGGCCGGCCCCGGCGTACCCGGCAGCCGGCCCGAATTCCTGTGCACCGGTGGCGATATCGCCACACGCGGGCGCAGGGAATTCCCCATCTCGGCCTCGCCGTACGGGAATTGCCCGTTGCGCGGCGCGAGCCGCTCCCCCGGCAACGGAAGCGTGACGATGACCGCCGCCCGTGTCACCGGCACCCGCACCGCCGCTTTTTACGCGGCGGAATTCAGTAACAAGGTCTGAACGGGGCGAAATCCCGCAGCCTGCCCCGGGCGCCGCCGGGACCGTACACGGTCATTCTTTCCGCCGCGCCCGCACCGTCGCCGACGACCCCCGGCGTCGCATCGCCGCTCCATCCGCCTTGTCCGGTCCGGCAGTTGTCATCCCGCCGCAACCGGTCCCGCAGTGATCTGCCACCAGGTCCCCCCACCTCGACCACTGAAGCCTGCCCCACACAACCCACTGCGACAGAACACCGGAGAACAGTATGGCGAAAAGAAGAATGGTGATCCTCGTCGACGGGCCGGAGGGAAATGCCCTGCCGCAGCACATGCGCGACGATGCCGGCGACCCGATAAGGCTCCTGCGGGGCAACGGGTACGAGCGTTTCGAATTCTACGGCGAATACGCGGACTTGGGCGGACAGCAGGTCCCGGTCTACCGCTGGTGTTACCGCACACGAATCGCCGAGTAGGCGCGATGCGGCCCGCAGAAGAAAGTGATGTGCAGAGGAGCACGAACATGCTGAATCTCGTGAGGGACGGAGTTCTGTCATGAACCAACGGTCCGGGAACTCCGGAGAACGAAACAGGAACCGCGATGTGGTGGTGACCGGCGTCGGATTCTGTCTGCCCGGCCAGACGGAGCCGGTCTTCACCGCCGATGACATGTGGGCGGTGATCTCCAACGGCCGGTCCTGCCTCAAGCGGGACGAGGTCTACTACGGCTCGGTCGAGCTCACCCAGGAGATGTTCGACGAACGCCTCCCGGATGTGCCGCCGTTCTTCTCCCACCACTACACCTCGGCGCACCGCTTCGGCCTGGTGTCGATGGCGGAGGCCACCACCGACGCCGGGCTGACCACCTACGGCGGCGCCCTGAGCGAGGCGGCGATCCTGGTCGGCCGCGGCGGCGTCGACGCGAACATCGAGAGCTATCTCTCGGTGCTCAGTGCCGACCCCGGCGAGACCAGCGCACCGGACGCCATGGAGCTGTTCGTCGCGGCCCAACAGGCCGTGACCCCCTCCGACGTCGCGCTGGTCCAGGCGGCGCTGACCCAGTCCAACGGCCCCTGCTACACCGTCTCGTGCGGCTGCGCCTCGTCCGCCGTACAGGTCGGCAACGCCCGGCGGATGATCGCCCAGGGCGAGGTCGAGGTGGCGGTCGTGACCGGCGTCGACGTCTTCAACGTCCACCTCATCCAGAACATCCAGCGGCTGCTGAGCGGGGCGCAGCAGACCTATGACGCCCTGCGCACCACCGACATGCCGGAGCTGCTGCCGTCCTTCACCTCCCTCATGCGGCCCTACGACCGGCGGGCGGACTGCATCAACCACGGCGAGGGCGCCGCCACGGTGATCCTGGAGAGCCGTGAGCACGCCGCCCGGCGCGGTGCGCACATGTACGGCCAGGTGCTGGCCACCGCCATGACCCGGGACGGCCTGGCCAACCCCCTCGCATCCGACGAGACCGGTGCGGAGCTGGTCGCCGCCGTCCGCCGCTGCCTCGGCGACCGGTGGCGGATCGACGACGTGCCGTACGTCCACGGCGGCAGCGACGGCAACATCGTCGTCACCGCCTTCGAGGCGGCCGCCATCCGGGAGCTGTACGGGCCCGAGAGCGATGTGCTGGTCACCTCCCAGGAGGGCTGCTTCGGCCACAACGGGGCGCCGGCCGGCTGCCTGGGCGTCGCCATGACGCTGATGATGATGGAGCGCGGGCAGGTCTGCCCCACCGCAAACTGCGAGCAGCCGGCCGACGGGCTGCCCTTCGACCCCGTCCCCGGCGTGCGGCCCCGCCCGCTCGACTTCGACTACGCGCTGAGCTTCAACTACCAGGTCGGCGGCGTGAAGAACGCCATCCTCCTCGGCAGTCCGGAAGCCGTGTGACCACGGGCAGATCACCTCCCACGTACGGAGACCCCGATGAGCAACGACATGCACGGCTCGGACGCCGAGTCACAACCCCCCCACGAGACAGAGCCCGTCGCCGTGATCGGCATGGGCTGCCGGCTCCCCGGCGACACCGATTCGCCCGCGGCCCTGTGGCGGCTGCTGGCCGACGGGCGCGACGCCGTCGGCGAGCTGCCCGCGGAGCGCCGGCGCCTGGTTCCCGAGGGCTCCCCGGGTCCGGGGAGCCGGGCACCGACGCCCCGTCAGGGCGGCTATCTACGCGAGGTGACCGGCTTCGACGCCGCCTTCTTCGGCGTCGCGGGCGGCGAGGCCGACGTCCTGGACCCCCAGCACCGTCTGCTGCTGGAGGTCACCTGGGAGGCCCTGGAACACGCCGGTCTCCCGCCGGACCGGATGAACGGCACCCGCACGGGCGTCTTCGCCGGGATCAGCTACAGCGACTACATGGACCAACTGGCCGGTCAGCCACAGGAGTTGGAGGGCTCGATTCTGACCAACGGGCACTGTGTGGCGGCCGGCCGGATCTCCTACCTGCTCGGTCTGCACGGGCCGTGTGTGGCGCTGGACACCGCCTGCTCCTCCTCCCTGGTGGCCGTGCACCTGGCCCGCCGGGCCCTGGCCGCCGGTGAGTGCGAGGTCGCGCTCGCCGGCGGCGTCACGCTGAGCTTCCAGCCGCGCATCACCCGGTCCTTCGCCCGTATGGGCATGCTGTCGGCCGGCGGACGCTGCCGGACCTTCGACGCCGACGCCGACGGGTTCGTCCGCGGCGAGGGCTGCGGCGTCGTGGTGCTCAAGCGCATGGCCGACGCGGTACGGGACGGCGACCGGGTGCTGGCGGTGCTGCGCGGCTCGGCGACGAACCAGGACGGCTCGTCCGAGGGCCTGGCGGCACCGTCGGTGACCGCCCAGCGGGCCCTGTATCTGGACGCCCTCGCCCAGGCCGGGGTCGACCCGCGGGACGTGGGGATGGTGGAGACCCACGGCACCGGCACCCCCGTGGGCGACCCGATCGAGTTCGCCAGCCTCGCCGAGGTCTACGGCTACGGGCCGGGCCGGTGTGCCCTGACGTCGGTGAAGACCAACGTCGGCCACCTGGAACCGGCCGCCGGGGTCACCGGGCTGATCAAGAGCGTGCTGTGCCTCCAGCGCGGCACCATCCCGGCGAATCTGCACTTCCGGCGCTGGAACCCGGCGATCACCCCCGGGGGCACCCGCTTCTTCGTCCCCACCGAACTGACCTCCTGGCCGCTGCGCACCGCCACCCGGCTGGCCGCCGTGTCCTCCTTCGGCTTCTCGGGGACCAACGCCCATGTCGTGCTCGAACAGGCCCCGGAACGGCGGCCCGCCCCCGGCGAGGACCTCGGCCGGCCCACCCCGACGACCTCCGAGGTCTTCCTGGTGTCGGCCGGCTCCCCGGACGTGCTGCCGACCGCCGCCACCCGCCTCGCGGACTGGATGGAGGGCGACGGCGCCAACGTGCCGCTCCGCGATATCGCGCACACCCTGGCCCTGCGGCGCTGCGCGGGCCGCGGCCGGATGGGCGTGGTGACCTCCGCGCGCCGGGAACTCATCGGCTCGCTGCGGGCCTTCGCGTCCGGGGAGCGGCACCCGGCGGTGGTGACCGGCTCGGTGGCCGCCGCGGTCGAGCGGCAGCCGGTGTGGGTGTTCTCCGGCCAGGGCTCCCAGTGGCCCGGCATGGCACGCGGACTGCTGAGGACCGAACCGGCCTTCCTCGACGCGCTGACCGAGCTCGACGAGCTCATCAGGGCGCAGAGCGAGGTGTCGGTGCTCGATGTGGTGCGGCAGGGCAGACCCGTCCAGGGCTGCGGCACGGTGCAGCCGGTGCTGTTCGCCCTCCAGGTCGCCCTCGCCGCCACCTGGCGCGCGTACGGCGTCGAACCCGCCGCGGTGATCGGCCACTCCATGGGCGAGGTCGCCGCGGCGGTGGTGGCCGGGGCGCTGACCCTGGCCGACGGGGTGCGGGTGATCTGCCGGCGCTCCGGACTGCTCAGCGATATCGCCGGCAGCGGCAGCATGCTCAGCGTCGCGCTGGACGCCGACACGGTGCGCGCCGAACTCGCCGACAGTGCGGCCGACACGGTGTCGGTCGCCGTCCTCTCGGCGCCCGACTCCACCGTCGTGGCCGGGCGGACCACCGAGGTGAGCCGGCTGGCCGCCGCCTGGGAGGCCCGGAAGATCCCGGTGTTCCCGATCGCGGTGGACGTCGCCTCGCACTGTCCGCTGGTGGACCCGGTGCTGCCGGCGCTGCGCTCGGCGCTGGCCGGACTCGCGCCGCGGCAGCCCAAGGTGCCGTTCTACTCGACGGTCGTCGACCCCGGGGAGACCCCGTCCTTCGACGCCGACTACTGGTGCGACAACCTGCGCCGCCCGGTGCGGTTCGCCGAGGCGGTCGCCGCCGCGGCCGCCGACCGGCATGTGGTCTATGTCGAGGTCTCCCCGCACCCCGTGGTCACCCACTCCGCCGCCAGCAGCCTGGCCGGTCTCGTCGCGGACCCCGTCGTGCTGCCCACGCTGCGCCGCGACGAGGACGACCAGTCCACGCTGCGGACCCAGCTCGCCGCGCTGCACTGCGCCGGGGTGCCGGTGAACTGGCGGCACCTCTACGCCGGGGGCGAGCTGGTGGACGTGCCCACCGTCACCTTCGACCGCCGCCACCACTGGGCCGACCCCCCGCAGCCCCCGGCCCTCGCCGAGGCCCCCCGGGCCCAGTTGCCCGGCCACCACACCGAATTCCCCGGCGAGCCCGTGCGGCACTGCTGGCGGGCCGACGCCGGTACCGGCGCGCTGCCCTGGCTCGCCGACCACCGGGTGCACGGCAACGCCGTCTTCCCCGGGGCGGCGCACTGCGGGCTGGCCCTCTCGGTGGCCTGCGAGGCCTTCGGCGCGGCACCGCACGAAGTGGAGGTCACCGAGATCCACTTCAAGCAGCTGCTGCGGCTGGCGGCGGACACCGAGGTCTCCACCGTCGTCACGATGACCGCACCGGACCGGGCCGAGTGCCAGATCCTCGCCCGGAACGAGAACGGCGACTGGGAGGCGCAGGCCGACGCGGTGCTGCACCGGCTCAGCGTCCGGCCCGAGCTGCGGCCCCGGTCCGTCGAGGACATGAGCCGGCGCCACCCGCTGTCCGTCGAGCCGGCCGACCTCTACGCCGGGCTGCGCCGGCGCGGCCTGGAACACGGCCCGGCCTTCACCGGCGTGCGCCGGCTGAACGCCGGTCGCCACAACGACAGTTTCTGGGCCGAGGTCGCGGTACCGCGCAAGGCCAGCAGCCCGCCCCCCGGGCTGCCGGTGCACCCCGTCCTCCTCGATGTCTGCGCCCAGCTCGCCGTGGCGCCGCTGATCAACGAGGAGGACCAGGCGCTGGTGCTGCCGGTGGGCATGCAGGCGCTGCGGCTGATCGGTGATCCGGCGACCGCGGTGTACTGCCACGCGCACGTCAGCGAGATCACGCCGGAGGCCCTCGTGGCGAATGTGCGCCTCCTGGACGACAGCGGCGCCGTGGTGCTCGTCGTCAACGGACTGCGCTTCGCACGGCGCGCGGCCTCCCGCGCCACCCCGGCGGTCGACGACTGGCTGCTGGAGATCGGCTGGCGCGCCACCCCCCGTGCGGCCCCCGACGGCGGTCACGCGCCGGGCAGTTGGGTCGTGGTGGGCGAGGCGGACGGCTCCGCCCAGGCGCTGGCCGCCGCACTGCGCACCCGCTGCGCCCGTACGGTCGTCTGGGACCGGCCGCTCGACGACACCTCCCTCGACACCTTCCGCGACGCCCTCACCGGGCGGCTGGCCGCCACCCTCGAAACCCCGCGCGGCGTGGTGCTGGTGTGCGGCCCGGCGGACGGCGGGGAGCCCACCGACCAGTCCCTGCGGCGCACCCGCCGGCTCCTCGGCGCCCTCCAGGCCCTCACCGCCACCACGGACACGCCACGGCTGTACGTCGTCACGCGCGGGGCCCGCGGCGTGGTGCCGGGCGACGAGGTCGACCTCGGCCAGAGCGCCCTGCGCGGCCTGCTGCGGGTCGGCGCCCTGGAACACCCCGAGCTCCGGCCGGTGCTGGTGGACGCCGATCCGCACGACGCCGACCCCGAGGAGGTGTCCCTGGAGCTGCTGGCGGACGCGGACGACGACGAGGTCGCGCTGCGCCCCGACGGCCGGTACGTGGCCCGCCTGGAGCACGCCGCGACCGGCGGCGGGCAGGAGGAGGCGGCCACCGCGTGCACCGTGCGCTACGGGGTGGACGGATTCCGGCTGCGGGCCGGCCGGCTGGGCGATCTGTCGAGCCTGGAGTACGCCGTCACCGAACGGCGCGCGCCCCGGCCCGGCGAGGTCGAGGTGCGGGTCACCGCCGCCGGCCTGAACTTCCGCGATGTGCTCACGGCCATGGGCCTGCTCCCCGGCGAGACGGACGTCCGCTACCGCATCGGCTTCGAATGCGCCGGGGTGGTGACCGCGGTCGGCGACGGGGTGGACCGGCAGGTCGGCGACGAGGTGATCGCGGTCGATCTCGGCGGCGGCGCGTTCGGGTCGTTCCTGACCGTGCCCGCCGACGCGGTCGCCCCCGTCCCGTTCGGTATCGAACCGGCCGTCGCGGCCGGGCTGCCGATCGCCTTCCTGACCGCCTGGTACGCGCTGCGCTCGGTCGCCCGGCTCGCCGCGGGGGAGCGGGTGCTGATCCACTCCGCCACCGGCGGCACCGGTATGGCGGCCATCGCGGTGGCCCGGATGCTGGGTGCCGAGGTGCTGGCCACGGCCGGCAGCGAGGACAAGCGGCGCTATCTGCGGGGCATGGGCATCCGCCACGTCATGGACTCCCGCACGCTGGAATTCGGCGAACGCACCCGCGAGGCGACCCATGGCGAGGGGGTGGACGTGGTCCTCAACTCGCTGTCCGGAGCGGCCATCCGGACGGGCCTGGAGACCCTGCGCCCGTTCGGCCGCTTCGTGGAACTGGGGGTCCGCGACATCCTGGCGGACGCGCCGCTGGGCATGCTGCCGCTGCGGCACAACATCAGCCTGAGCACCGTCGACCTGATCGAGCTGCGGCGTAACCGCCCGGACACCTTCGCCACGGTGTGGCAGGAGGTCCTCGCCGCGTTCGAGGAGGGCCGGCTCAAGCCCCTGCACTGCACGGAGTATCCGCTGTCGGAGGCCACCACGGCGTTCCGCACGATGGCGGCCGCCGACCATGTCGGCAAGCTGGTGCTGACCGTGCCCGACAGCGGGGAGGCCCCCGCGGTGCTGCCCGATATGGACATGCCCGTACAGGAGGGCGGCGCCTACATCGTCACCGGCGGGCTGCGCGGCCTGGGGCTGGCCACGGCGAAGTGGCTCGCGGGCCACGGCGCCGGCCATCTCGTGCTCAACGGCCGCTCCGCCCCGTCCCCCGAGGTCGCGCAGACCCTCGCCGCGGTGATCGGCAAGACCACCAAGGTGTCGGTGGTCCTCGGTGACATCGCCGAGCCGGATGTCGCCGCCCGGCTGGTGTCCACGGCGGCGGCCGACGGCTTCCGGCTGCACGGCGTGGTGCACTGCGCCATGGTGCTGGACGACGCGGTGATCGCCAACGTCGCCGAGGACCAGCTGGAGCGGGTCTGGTCGCCGAAGGTCGCCGGCGCCTGGCAGCTCCACCAGGCCGCGGACGGGCATCCGCTGGACTGGTTCGCGGTGTTCTCCTCGATGGCCTCGCTGCTGGGCAACCCCGGCCAGGGCTCCTACGCCGCGGCGAACTCCTGGCTCGACGGGTTCGCGGCCTGGCGCTCCGCGCAGGGCCTGCCGACGCTGGCCGTCAACTGGGGCCCGTGGGGCGAGATCGGCGTCGCCACCGACTTCAGCAGCCGCGGCTACCGCACCATCCCCACCGAGCAGGGCCTGGCGGCGCTCCAGACACTGCTGGCGCACCGGCGGGTGCAGACCGGGGTGCTCCCCGGCCCGCCGGACACCTGGCTGCCGCCCGCCGGCCGTCATCTCCCCTTCTTCAGCGGGCTGTCCGACGACGCCCCGGCGGAGCAGGCCCCGGCGCCCGACGGCACCGAGGACATCCGGGCCCGGCTCACCGCGCTGCCGCCCGGTCTGGCCCGCAGGGCGGCGCTGGAGGAGCATCTGGCGGGCCATGTCCGCGACGTCCTGAGGCTGGGCAAGAGCTCGCTGGACCCGCAGACCCCGCTGAAATCCCTGGGATTCGACTCGCTGCTGGCCATGGAGCTACGGGCCCGCATCGACCGCTCCTTCGACCTGAACCTCCCGCGGAACTTCGTGTGGGAGCATCCGACGCTGGCCGCCCTCGCCGCCGGTATCGCCGAGCAACTGGGCCTGGAACTGACGGCACCGTAATTCCCCGGTCATCGGGGGCAGTACGCCCGGCGGGCAGCCGAAGCCCGCCGGGCGTCCGTCTGTTCACGCCGCCGCGGAAGCGGTAGCATTTCTTCCGCATTCCCGCCGCATTGATTTCCGGTGCCCACTGAAAGCCTTTTCATCAATGGCATTGCCGAATAATGCGCAACCGTTTTCTTATGGTGATAGTATTTCGCGTCGGCGATATCCCCGGCCGCTACCAATGCCGCACCGTACGCCTTCCCGGGCGGCCGCTCGCGCTGCTTGAATAGATACGGGAAAGAGGTCGTTAAGCGGCCCGGTGCACACACCGGAGGCGCGGCGAACTCCCAAGGCCGCCAGGACGGACCCAGCGATGGCGCCGGCGTGCTTCATGAGGCGAGAGCGGCATCGGAGTCCATGAGGCAGGTACGAAAGGGGTAGTCATGTTACCCACCACAATTCATTCGGCCGAAGTCATGGTGACCGCCCGGCATATCGCCGGCTGGCCCGCCGAAAGAAACTCTCTGGTCCCCGCCGACTGCTGGGGTTCCGCGCAGCGCGTGGTGCTGCGTATGCCGGCACTGAAACGGGCGGTACCGGTCTGCCGGAGCCTGGTGCGCTCCTGGCTCGACGGACAGCACATTGACGACGAGGACACCCGCTATCTGGTGCTGCTGGTGCTGTCGGAACTGTTCACCAACGCCATCCAGTATTCCGCCGGCCCTCGCGTCACCTGCCGGATATGGACGTCGGAGGACCATCTGCACATCGAGGTCCACGACCGCGGGGGAACACCCTCGGTGCCCCGAATGCGCCGCCCGGGGCCGACCCAGGAACACGGCCGCGGTCTGGAACTGGTCGACAGGGCCTCCGCGCGATGGGGGCGCAGGACCGAGGCGGACCACAGCTGCACCGTGTGGGCCGCGGTGCCGCTGGCCCTCGGCGTACGGCACGGCGTGGCGCCGTAACTCCCCCTGGCGGCGGCCGGATCGCCACCGGCGACCGGCACCCCTCCGCCGCCGCACCCCGCGCGGGTGGCTCCCTACCGCCGACGGTCGGGCAGGCTCCGGCTCCGCACCCCCTCCCCGCGGGACGGTTGGGGCCCGCCGGCCGTCGGTGTCCCCCTGCGGGGCAGCCCTTACGGGACAGCCCATACGGGCGGCCCGGCGCCGGGCGGGCCTCACTTGGGCACCCGCACACCGCTCTCCTGTACCAGGGCGTCGAATTCGCGCACCGGCGTCATATCGCCGAACGGCCGCAGTTCGTCCAGGAAGTGCAGCAAGTACCGTTCCCCCAGCGCCGACTTCAGCCGGCCGAGCAGTGCCACCGCCTGCACGGCGGCCCGGCACGCCTCCTCGACATCACCGGCCTGCGCTAAGACCGTGGCCAGCAGCAGCAGATCGATGGTACGGCGCCGTACCCGGGTCCGCGGATGCCGGGCGAGGGCCTCCTCGGCCCGCCGGGCGGCCGGCCGCGGCTGCTTCAGATCCCGGTAGCAGTGCGCCAACTCGTCGGCCAGATAGGCGCGGTCGAAGTGCCCGATCCACTCGGGACCGTCCCCCGGAACGACCTGCGCCATCGCTTCGGTCGCCTTGTCCGCCAGTATTTTGCACATCCGCGCGTCCCCGAGCATGGCGTAGCCGCGGGCCTCGGTCGCGTAGAACATGGCCTGCGCGGCCGGCGGGGCCTGCCCCCGGGTGCCTTCCTGCGCGGCGCGGGCGAGCTGTACCGCCTCCCGGGAGCAGCCGGACCCGACGGCCAGATGGCTCAGCCCGGCCGCCAGCACATAGCCGCCGTAGCACCGGTCGTCCGCGGCCTGCGCGAGCCGCAGCGCCTGGATGTAGTACCGCTGCGCCAGCCCCGGCTGCCCGACGTCCAGCGCCGTGTACCCGGCGAGCTCGGTCAACCGGGCCGCCGCGGCGAACAGTTGCCGTCCGGTGGCTTCCCCGTAGCTCCCGTCCATCAGGCCGGACAGCACACTGCTGAGGCAGGTGACGATGACCGGGCGCACATATCCGCTGCCGACCCGGTGATCGAGTTCGGCCAGCGCCCGGGTGGTCGACCGGACCAGCTCGACATCGCTCGTGCCCACCCGCGGCCCCAGCCGCCAGTCGCGGCCCACCTGGGGGTCCGGGGAGCTGATCAGCCAGTCCCTGCTGGGCTCGACCAGCGCCGAGGCGGTCATGGCGGAACGCGACAAAAGCCCCCGGGACTCGGCGTCCATATGCCATAGTTCACGGACCTGTTCCAGCGCGTCCTCCACCGTGGCCGCGAAGTGGAGGCCGACCCCGCAGGTCACGCTGTTGCCGTTGGCCATGCCGATTTCTTCGGTCGAGACCGTGCGGCCGAGTTTGCCGCTCAGCGCCTCGGCAATGATGGCGGGTACCCGGCCGCGTGGCCGCTGACCGCTCAGCCACCGGCTCACGGAGGTCTTGTCGTACCGCAGGTCCAGGCCCTGCGCCTCTCCCAGGACGTTCACCTGCCGGGCCAGGGCGGAGTTGGACAGTGCGGCTTCCTGGATGAGCGACCGCAGCCGCTGGTTGGTCTGACGCGCGACGAGTGGTCGGGCGGCCATGGTGCGCCTCCAAGCACATGCCGCCAACGATTCACGTTGGCATATCCAGAGAGAACGGGACAGGACAGTCAATACCCAACAAGCGGGGCTGAATCGCCATGACCAAAGTCAAGTCGCCGCCTGGGCGTTGCGCCCAGTAGCAAAGGTGCATGAGGGGGCTCCAGAAGCCCGCCCCTCGTACGCGCCTGCCCTGCACGCCCCTGCCGTCCTCTCCGGCGCCCGGCGCACCCCACCGCGCACAACCGCCACTACCCCGAGCGCGGCCCACGCGCCCGGGTGAGCCGTACGGACCGGCGCCCCGCACCCCGCGGCGTCACGCCACCAGCGGCCGGTCCGTCGGGGCGATGGGGGCCGGCAGCGCGGTGGCGCCGGTGAGATAGCGGTCGGTGGCCGCCGCGGCGGCCCGGCCCTCCGCGATGGCCCACACCACCAGGGACTGCCCGCGCCCCGCGTCGCCCGCCACGAAGACCCCATCCGCCCCGGCCCCGGCCAGGCGCGCGCCCCGCACGGCCGCGAAGCCGGCGTCCCGGGCGAAATTCCCCCGGGCGTCCAGCATCAGTCCCAGCTGCGTCATCAGCCCGGTGCCCCGTTCCGGACCGGAGAAACCGAGGGCGATCAGCACCAGCTCCGCCGGGATCACCCGCTCGGTGTCCGGCCGCGGCGCCCTGGCCACCGGTTCCACCTCCGTCAGATGCAGCGCGCGTACCCGGCCGGCCGCGTCGCCCTCGAACCGGAGGGTGGCGGAGGAGAAGAACCGCGGATCCGTGCCCGCCCGGCCGCGGGCCTCTTCATGGGCGTGCGAGATCCGGTAGACCTTCGGGTAGACGGGCCAGGGCTGGGTGTCCGGCCGGTCGTCGGCCGGCTCCGGGTTGATGTCCAGCTGCACCACGGAGGCCGCGCCCTGGCGCAGCGCGGTGCCCAGACAGTCCGAGCCGGTGTCGCCGCCACCGACGATCACCACATGCCTGCCCTCGGCGGTGACCGGTGTCGCGGCGAGGTCGCCCTCCCCGACCCGGTTGGCGAGGGTCAGATACTCCATCGCCTGGTGGATACCGCCCAGTTCACGCCCGGGGACGGGCAGCTCCCGCCGCTCCATGGCCCCGACGGCCACCACGAGCGCGTCGTGCCGCCTGCCGAGCTCGATCGCGTCGACCGCGCCGCCGACGTCCATCCCCGTACGGAACTTGGTGCCCTCGTCCCGCATCTGCGCGATCCGGCGGTCCAGATACCGCTTCTCCAGTTTGAACGCGGGGATGCCGTAGCGCAGCAGTCCGCCGATGCGGTCGGCGCGCTCGTAGACGGCGACGGTGTGGCCGATACGGGTCAGCTGCTGCGCCGCCGCCAGTCCCGCGGGCCCGGAGCCGATGACCCCCACGCTCTTCCCGCTGAGCCGCTGCGGCGGATGCGGGACCGTGAACCCCTGCTCCCAGCTCCGGTCGGCGATGGTCTGCTCGACGTTCTTGATCGTCACCGGGTCGGCGTTGATGGCCAGTACACAGGCGTCCTCGCACGGCGCCGGGCACAGCCGCCCGGTGAACTCGGGGAAGTTGTTCGTGGCATGCAGCCGCTCGGCCGCGGCCCGCCAGTTGCCGCGCGTCGCGTACGCGTTCCACTCGGGGATGAGGTTCCCCAGCGGGCAGCCGCTGTGGCAGAACGGGATGCCGCAATCCATGCAGCGCCCCGCCTGCTCGGCCACCAGCGGCAGCAGCGCCTGCCCCGCGTAGACCTCGTTCCAGTCGTTCAGCCGCTCCTCGACGGGGCGTGCCGGAACGGGCCGGCGGGGGGCTTTGAGGAAGCCGTGTGGGTCGGTCATGCACCGCCTCCATCGCTCACTCACGGTGCAATAAGGCGTTCTGCCAGCCTACGCCTGGTTTGTACGGGTTTCCTGGGCCCTGGGGGCGATTGCCGGGCCGGTCATGCGTCAGATCTCGCCATCGGGCAGGCGCTGTGGGTGTCCATTCGGTGGCTGTCGGTCCCCTCGATGTTCACGAGGGCTGACCTGCCGCACGGCGATATCGGACAAAGTGCGTGCACTGAGGGCGACGAAGCAACGGCAGGGAGTGGCCATCGCCCCGGTGGGTTGCCTGTGGCGGATATCGATTAGGTCACAGCGGCCGTTAATTTGCCCTGTTCAGAGGATTTTAGTCAATTCGATCCGTGATCTGGATCACGCTGGCTGAAATTCGCCCGTGGTACATCTTCACGACCACCTGACGGACGTCACCCATGTCCGCGTAGGGGGCGCTTGAGCCGGCCGACCGCCGGCATGCAACTCCATCAGCATCCGGGGGGATCGAGACCCGATCCGTCGCCAAGCTAGGCGCGGGTCGGCATGGAGCGGAAAGGCGCACCACAACATGACCTCAAAGCAGGTCGGCACCAACCTCGGCGACGGCAGCGGAGCCTCGGGCACCGCGCCGGAAGAGGGCTACGAGCGAGGTCTCGGCAGCCGTCAGGTCCAGATGATCGCCATCGGCGGCGCCATCGGCGTCGGCCTTTTCCTGGGCGCGGGCGCGAACATCGCGAAGGCCGGACCCAGTCTCATCCTGATGTACGCCCTCGCCGGCGTGATCGTCTTCTTCATCATGCGGGCGCTCGGTGAGCTGCTCCTGTATCGCCCCGTCTCGGGTTCCTTCTCGGAGTACGCCCGTGAGTTCCTCGGCCCGTTCTTCGGGTTCGTGACGGGCTGGACGTACTGGCTCATGTGGGTCGTCACCGGCATGGCCGAGCTGACGGCCGCCGCGATCTACGTCCATTTCTGGTTCCCGGACATTCCGCAATGGGTGACCGCACTGGTCTTCCTGGTCTTGCTGTTCGTCGCCAACCTGATCTCGGTGAAGCTCTTCGGTGAGATCGAGTTCTGGTTCTCGATGGTCAAGGTCACCGCGCTCATCGGCATGATCGTGATCGGTCTCGGCGTCGTCACCTTCGGCTTCAGCCAGGCGGGAGACGCCGCAGCGGTCTCCAACATCTGGGCCCACGACGGGATCTTCCCCAACGGCATCGGCTCCAGCCTCATGACCCTCCAGGGCGTCATGTTCGCCTACCTGGCCGTCGAGCTGGTCGGCGTCACCGCGGGTGAGTCCGAGAACCCGGAGAAGACCCTGCCCAAGGCCATCAACACGCTGCCGTGGCGCATCATCGTCTTCTACGTCGGTGCGCTCAGCGTGATCCTCATGGTCGTGAAGTGGACGGAGTTCCAGCCGGGCGTCAGCCCGTTCGTGGCGGCCTTCGCGAAGATCGGCATCCCGGCCGGTGCGGCGATCATCAACTTCGTCGTACTGACCGCCGCGCTGTCGTCCTGCAACTCGGGTATGTACTCGACCGGGCGCATGCTCCGCGACCTCGCCGCCAACTCCGAGGCCCCGAAGGTCCTCGGCAAGCTGAGCTCCACCAAGACCCCGGCCCTCGGCATCACCCTCTCCGCCGCCCTCATGGGCATCGGCGTGATCCTCAACTACGTCGTTCCGGAGAAGGCCTTCGCCTACGTCACGTCGGTGGCCACCGCGGCCGGTATCTGGACCTGGCTGATGATCCTCATCAGCCACATCCTCTACCGCCGCGCGGTCGTCGCCGGCCGCCTGCCCGCCTCGTCCTTCCCGGCACCGGGCGGCACGGTGTGCAGCTGGATCGCGGTGGCGTTCCTGCTCCTGGTGACCGGACTGATCGCCATCGACCCGGAGAGCCGCATCTCGCTGTACGTCGGTGCCGGCTGGGCCGTGTGCCTGGCGGTCGGCTGGGCGATCCTCAAGTCCCGCAACCCGCACATCGCGGCGAAGGCGACGGCCCAGGACAAGCAGCTGGAGTCCGCCGGACAGCCGCGCGGCTGACCGGAGCGGCCGCCAAGGCCCCGGACGGACGGCCGTGACGCCGTCGAAGCCCTGACAGGGCGCCCAGGCACAGACAGCCTGGGCGCCCTGTCGGCGTGTTCCGGACCCGCCCGGTCAGCTCCGGTAACGGGCCCGGCCCACGGCGGCGGCCACCGTCAGGGGAACGGTGAGGACCGCCGCGGTCAGGAACATCCCACGGTAGGCGTGGTGTTCCGCGGGGCTTGCGGCGATTGCGCTGGCCAGCGCGCTGCCGACGTAGAGGGCCACACCGAACATCGCGACGCCGGTGGCGCGGGCCGCCGGGGACAGCGCGGTGGCCCAGGACTGGATCGTGGAGTGCATGAACGACCAGCCGCCGCCGAGCAGCAGCGCGCACCCCACCAGCGCGGGCACCGACCGGCTGGCCGCGGCGAGGCCGAACGCCACCGCCATCTGCACCCCGCCGGCCACGATCAGCCGCACCGGCGTCCAGCGCCCCACCAGCCGCTTGACCTGCTGCGCCGCGGCCATCGAGCCCACGCCGTACAGCGCGGACACCGCACCGGCCAGCGTCGCCGAGGCACCCTGGGCCTCCAGCGCCGGGGCCAGGTACGTCAGGAAGCCCAGCAGGACGGCGCCTTCGAGCATCGCGACGGCCATGACGTACCACTGCCAGCGGGACCGCAGGACGACCTTGAACGGGGCGAGCAGCGCGCCGGGGGCCGCCCGCGGCGGTTCCGGCAGCCGGCGCAGGGCGACGACCAGGTAAGCGGCGATGACCCCGGGGAGGGCGAAGACCAGCCGCCAGCTGACGTAGTGCGCCAGCGCCCCGGCGACGACGGTGGCCACGGCGGTGCCCAGCGCGAACGCGGTCATCAGCTCGCTGAGCGGGCGCTGGCGGACCGCGACGGGCACGGTGTCCCCGACGTAGGTGATGGACGCGGCGATGGACGCGGCGAAGAACGCGCCGGCCGCCACCCGCGCCACGATCAGCACCGTCGCGCCGGGGGCGAGCACCGAGCAGAGGGCGGCGACGGCGGCCCCGGCCAGCGAGATCCGCATCACCCGCACCCGGCCCAGCCGGTCGCTCAGCAGCCCCCAGACCGGCTGCATCAGGCCGTAGGAGAGGAAGTAGCCGCTGGCGGCGAGCATCACCGTGGTCAGCGGGACACCGAGCTGCGTACCGATGAGCAGCAGCATCGGGGTGATGCAGAAGCGGTCGAAGTTGCTGACGAAACCGGCCGCGCGCAGCAGGCGCAGCGAGGCGGCGGGCAGCGGCGGGGCGGCCTGGCCGGTGGCGGCGTCCGGAGCGGGCGGGGGAGTGGTGCGGGGTGCGTCGGCGGTGTCCATGGGGCTCCTTGTGGCGTGCACAGCCGGTGTGGTCGGACCGGCGGCTCCAGCCCATCACCGCGGCCGGCCGGCGGGACCCCGTAGCCGATTACCCTTGCTCACACCCTGGGGCGCCAAAGCCCCAGCGGCCGGCCGGCGGTGCGGGGGGAGTGGGGCGTGAACGACGGTGGATCCGGCGGCCCGCGCCGCGAACTGGGCGCGTTCCTGCGCTCCCGCCGTGAGCGGCTGGCGCCCGCCGACGTCGGGCTGCCCGGCTCACCGCGGCGCCGTACCCCGGGCCTGCGGCGCGAGGAGGTCGCCGGACTGGCCGGGGTCAGCAGCTCCTGGTACGCGTGGCTGGAGCAGGGGCGGGTCCGTACGTCGGAGCAGGTGCTGCGGTCCGTGGCGCGGGCGCTGCGGCTGACCGCGGACGAGACCGCGCATGTGCTGTCGTTCGTGGAGCACGCCGCGCCGGCCGAGCGGTCGCCGGGATGGGTCTCGCGCAATCTGCTGTCGCTGGTGGAGCAGCTGGCACCGAACCCGGCCGTGGTGCTCGACCCGCACTGGGACCTGCTGGCCTGGAACGCGGGGTATGCGGCGCTGCTCACCGATCTGGCGCGGCTGGCGCCCAAGCAGCGCAATCTGCTGTGGCTGGTGTTCCGCTGGCCGCCGGCCCGCGCGCTGCTGGCCAGTTGGGAGCCGGAGGCGCGGAGCCTGCTGGGCCAGTTCCGGGCGAAGGCGGCCCGGCATCCGGAGGACGGCCGCTATGCGGAGATCACTGAGGAGCTGCTGGCCGACCCGGACGCGGTCCGCTGGTACGGACGCCGGGAGACCTCGGCGTTCCACCCCGCCGTCCGCCATTTCCGGCACCCGGTGGCCGGGGATCTGCGGCTGCGGTACGTCAAGCTCGCCGCCGTGGACCAGCCGGGCCACCATCTGCTGGCCTATCTTCCCGATGACCGGGCGACGGAGGAGGCGCTGACGGCGCTCACCGGGTGAGCCGGCGCCGCTCCGTGCGGCGGGGCGCGCGGGCACACGGTGCCGGCCCGGCCGCGCCGGAGGGCTGCGGCCGGGCCGTCGCCCGCGCCGACTGCGCACCGCGGGGGTCGGTGCGGCAGCGGGCGGGCGTCAGGGGGGGGCGGTGTCAGGACGTGAGCACCGCCTTCATCACCGACCCGTCGGCGACCGCGGTGAGCGCCTCGGCGTGCCGTTCCAGCGGGAACGGCGTCACCAGGCTCGCCAGGTCGAAGCGGGCGGTGAGGGCCGGCAGCAGCCGGACGTATTCGACGAGATGGGCGCCGGTGAAGGCCCAGGAGCCGACCACGTCGAGCTGCCGGTGGACGATCTGGTGCGGGTTGATCAGGGTGTCCCCGGCGTCCGTGTACTGGCCGATGATCAAGTAGCTGCCGCCCCGGCGGGCCAGGGTGAGGCCCTGTCCGACGGCGGCCGGCACCCCGGCGCACTCGATCACCAGGTCGGCGCCGTGCCCTCCGGTGGCGTCCCGTACCTCGCGCAGGATCTCCTGGGGATCGGCGGCGTCGGCGATGTTCAGGTGGACGTCCCCGATGCCGGCCGCCGCGGCCCGCTCCAGCCGGCCGGCCGGACCGCCGACGACCACGACCTTGGCGGCCCCGGCCAGCTGCGCGAACGCGGCGGCCGCCAGCCCGACCGGGCCGCTGCCCTGCACCACGACGGTCTCCCCGAGCCGCACCGGCCGCCGCTCGTACAGCGCGTGCGCCACGGTGGGACCGGCGCAGGCCAGCGACATGGCGGCGAGCGGGTCGGTGCCGTCCGGGACCTTGATCACGGTGGTGCCGGGCTGGAGCACGATGTGGTCGGCCCAGGCCCCGGAGAGCTCCGGCCCGTCGGCGAGGGCGCGGTTGACGCCGTAGGTGCGGCGCCGCTCGCACAGGGTCGGTTCGCGGTGCAGCCGGCAGGGCGGGCAGACCCCGCAGGCGAGCGAGGAGGCCCACATCACCGTGTCGCCGGCCGCGAGCGGGGCCCCGGTGGCGTCCTGGAGGAGGCCGTCCCCCAACTCCCGGATGACGCCGAGCCCTTCGTGCCCGAGGACCAGCGGCACGGGGATGTCCAGGTGGCCCTGCTGAAGATGCAGATCGGTGCCGCAGATGCCGCCGTAGCCGCAGGCCACGACCATCCCGCCGGCCGGGGCCGGGGGCAGCGGGAACTCCCGCAGCCGCAGCGGCCGGCCGAACTCCTCCAGGACGACGGCGCGTCCGGTGCGTCCGGTCATGCCGTCACCCCGCTCAGGCTCTGGGAGAACGGGGCCGCCAGCGGCCGCAGCGGCTCGGTGTCGCGGCACACCACATGCTCCGGACGGGGTGCGCCCTGGGGCCGCGGCAGGTTGGCGGTGTCGTTGTAGGTGGCGATCAGCAGCCGGCGGGCGAACGGCGACATATTGGGGGACGAGCCGTGCACGATCTCCGGGGAGAACAGCACGACGGAGCCGGCCGGGCCCTTGGGGCTGGTCATCCCGTGCCGGTCGACGTGCTCGGCGAGCTGCTGCGGCGACAGCGAGATGTCGTCGGGGTCGAGGTGCTGCTCGGACCGGGCGGCGGCCGAGCGGCCCTCGTGGACGAGCCCGCCCCGGTGCGAACCGGGCAGGAAGATCACCGGGCCGTTGAACTCGGTGACATCGTCGAGGAAGACGCCGATGTTGACCTGGCGCGGGGCGGGCAGGTTGTCGGCCAGCCGCCAGGCGAGGAAGTCCTGGTGCCAGGCCCACTTCTCGCCGCCGAACGCCGGCTTCGCGTTGATCTTGAACTGGTAGATGTAGACGTCGTCGGTGAGCAGCTGCCGGACGGGTTCCAGGATGCGCGGGTCGCGGATCAGTCCGGCGTACTCGGGCTGCCGCTGGTGCGAGGAGTAGACCGCGCGCACCTCCGTGCCGCCGTCCTCGGTCACCACCTGCGGGCCGGGCACCTTCGCATCGCGCGCGAAAGCGGCGCGGAGGGCGATCACCTCCTGCGGGTCCAGGAGGGATTCGAGCAGCAGGAACCCCTGCTCGTGGTACTGGTCGGCCTGTTGCTGGGTCAGTCGCATGCGGTTCTTCTCCTGAGAGGTGAGGGAATCCGTCGGGGCGGACCGGTGGGGTGAGCGGACCGGGAGGTGGGGGGTCACCCCATGAAGTGCCCGCCGTCGACGACGAGTTGCTGTCCGGTGACATAGCCGCTGCGGGCGGTCACCAGGAATGCGAGGGCATCGGCCATGTCCTCGGCCGTGCCGAGCCGGCGGCCGGGGATGGTGTCCAGGACGGCGGCCAGCCGCTCCGGGTCGTCGAGGCGGTAGCGCTCGGTGACCTCTTCGGTGTCGGTGAAGCCCGGCAGCAGGGCGTTCACCCGGATGTGCGGGGCGAGTTCGAGGGCCAGGCACTTGGTGAGCTGGAGCAGGCCCGCCTTGCTCGCGCAGTAGTTGGCGCCGTTCGCCCGGGGCCGGATCGCCGTGGTGGAGGCGACATTGACGATGCTGCCGCCGCCGGCCGCCACCATCGCGGGCGCCAGGGCCCGGGTGAGGTGGAAGGGGCCGGAGAGGTTCGTGGCCAGCACCGTGTCCCAGTCCTCGTCGGCCATCGACAGGAACGGCCGGTCCCGGTTGACACCGGCGTTGTTGACGAGGACGGCGGGTGCGCCGTACCCGTCGGTGATCCGGGCGCCGACCGCCCGGACCTCCGCGGGCCGGGCGAGGTCGCAGCGCAGCGTCTCGATCCGGCCGTCGCCGGCCTGCACGGTCTCCGCTGCGGCGGCGTCGTCACCGCGGTAGAGGGCGATCACCCGGTGGCCGAGGGCGGCGAGCCTGAGGCTCAGTGTCCGCCCGATGCCGCGGGTGCCGCCGCTGACCACGGAGAGCGTCATGAGATCTCCCTGAAGTCGCCTCGGTGGACGGTCAGTTGGCGACGAGGTCGCCGCGCTTGAGGCCCGAGCCCTCGGGCACCTCGGCCGGGTCGCCGCCCACGCCGCTGATGCCGTTGTGGGCGTCGACGAAGACGACGCTCGGGACGAAGGAGGCCGCCTCGTCGTCCGTCATGGCGGCGTAGGCGATGAGGATGACGAGGTCGCCGGGGCTGATGAGCCGGGCCGCGGCGCCGTTGATGCCGATGACGCCGGAGCCGGCCGGGCCCTCGATGACGTAGGTGGACAGCCGGGCGCCGTTGTCGATGTCGACGATGTCGACCTTCTCGCCGGCCATCAGGTTCGCGGCCTTCATCAGGTCGGCGTCGACGGTGACCGAACCGACGTAGTGCAGATCGGCCTGGGTGACGGTGGCACGGTGGATCTTCGACTTCATCAGGGTGCGGTACATGCGGATTCCTCAGGTGGGGTGGGTGGGGATGAGGGACGGCGCGGCCGCGGGTGGGGCCGCGCGGGGTGGGCACGGCCGGGTCAGGCCGGCCAGGTGGCGTAGCGGCGCATGCCGTACAGCAGCGGCGCCTCTTCGGTGGCCGGGGTGTGCGTCCGGATGCCCAGCACCTCGCCGATCACGATGGTGTGATCGCCGGCCGGGGTGAGCCGGGCGACCCGGCACTCGGCGGTGGCACGGGCGTCCTGGATCAGCGCGGGCAGGCCGGTGACGGGCGCGGGCCGCCAGGGGACGGTGCGAAAGCGCTCGGCGGCCGGCCCGGCGAACGCCTCGGCGGCCCGCCGCCCCGCGCCGTGCAGGAGGTTGACGGTGAAGGCCCCGCGCGCCGCGAGCACCGGCAGGGTGCTGCCGTTGTTGCCCGCGCACACCAGCAGCTGCGGCGGGTCGAGGGAGACCGAGCACAGCGCGGTGCAGGTGAAGCCGTACGGCGTGCCCCCGGCGTCGGCGGTGGTGATGACGGCGACACCGCTGGGGTGCGCGCTCATCAGCGCCCGGAACGCGTCCCGGGTCACCGCGAGTTCGTCCTGGACGGGGGTCACCATGCGAACGCCCGGGCGTCGTAGAGATTGACCCCGACGGCGGCCTTGCCCAGGTACTCCAGACACTCCTGCGGCTTGGCCGGCATCACATGGGCGAACTGCGCCTCGCGGATCAGCCGCTCCAGCGGATGGCTGCGGCTGATCGCGGCCGAGCCGCACAGCCGCAGCGCGTCCTGCGCGAGCTGCGGACCGGCCTCGCCGACCACGTACTTGGCGGCGTGCACCATGGCGTTGGCCTCCAGACTGCCGCGTTGTGCGGTGACCAGATCACCGGCCTCGTGCACCAGGGCGCGGGCGGCCCGCAGCCGGGCCGACATCCGGCCCAGCTCCTGCTGCACCACGGGCGAGTCCGCGCGGGCGGGCGAGGCGGTGACATGGTCGACGGTGTGCTGGAAGAGGGCCTCGGCGATGCCGAGATAGGCGCCGGTGTAGCCGGCGACCATCCAGTGCGGTTCGCGGACGACCTTGAACAGGGACATGCCCTCGACGCCGAGATAGAGCCGGGAGCGGGGCACCGGGACCTCGTCCAGCGTCATCGGGGCGGTGCTGGTGCCGTACATCGCGGACAGCTGCGGCACGGTGCCGAAGCCGACCCCGGGGTCGTCGGCGGCGACGACGAAGTGCGAGGCCTCGCCGGTGTCCTCGGCGCCGCTCTCGGGGGCGGCCGCGACGACGTAGTAGTCGGCGGCCCCGGCCAGCGACACGAACGACTTCTTGCCGCTGAGGAGGTAGTGGGTGCCGTCGTCGGAGAGGCGGTAACGGGTCTGCATTCCGCGGAGCTTGGCGCCGCGGCCGGCCTCGGAGGTGGCGGAGGCGAACAGCTTGCGGCCGTTCACGACCTCGTCCAGCATCCAGGCGCGGAAGCTCTCGGCGGCCGGGGGCAGCCGGGTGCCGGCGGCATCGGCGAGCGCGCCGATGACGACATGGTGCATGTTGAGGCCGAGCGCGGCGGCGCCGTGGTGCCTGCCGAGTTCGGCCAGCACCCGCCAGTAGTCGCCGAAGCCGAGGCCGGCGCCGCCCGCCTCCCGGGGGGCGAGCAGGGCGAGCAGACCGGACTCGCGCAGGATGCGGTAGCTCTCGTGGCCGTTGTCGCGTCCGGCGTCGGTGTCCGCGGCGAGCGGGGCGAGCCGTTCGCCCGTCTCCGCGGCGAGTTTGAGGAGATCGTCGAGGGGGGTCGGCAGCGTCATCGAAGTCCTTCGGGTCGGTGGTCGGCCGGTCGGGTCATCGACCGGTCAGTTCTCGACGGGCAGGCCGAGTTGCCGGGCCACACCCACGCGCAGCAGGTCGTTCGGACCGGCGTAGGTGAGGGCGGCCATGGGGGCGGCAAGGTCGGCGGCGAGGTCGAAGCCGGGGAGGAAGGCCCGGACGCCGGACAGCGCGGTGGCGTGCTCGGTCATCCGTACGTAGTCCTCGGAGACGGAGATCTTGGTGAGGGCCGCCGCGGCGGCCAGCTGCCGGGCGGGCGTACCGGAGTCGAGCCGGGCGGCCATCGCGTAGAGCTGGACGCGGGAGCGGTGCAGCGCCAGGGCCATGTCGCTGACCCGGCCCGCGACCTGGTGGCTGGCGCCCATGCGGCGGCCGAAGTGGTCGCGCTCCGCGGCCCAGTCGGTGGTACGGGCCAGGAGGCGCCGCATCGGACCGAGGGCGTAACCGAGGACGAGGGACCGTTCCCAGGCGGTGGTGGAGGCCATCACCGCCAGCCCGGAGCCCTCCTGGCCGAGCAGCGCGCTCGCCGGCAGCCGGGCGCCCTCGAAGAGCAGCTCTCCCATCGGCACGGTGGGCAGCGCCGTCTTGGTGAAGGTCTCGCCGCGGCGGATCCCCGGCAGATCGAGCGGGAAGAGGAACGCGGACAGCGCGAACGGGGAGCGTCCCTCGGCGGTACGGGCGAAGACGATCGCCCGGTCGGCCACCGGGGCGGCGGTGATGAACGTCTTGGCGCCGTCGAGCACGAAGCCGTCCCCGTCCCGCCGGGCGCGGGTCTCCATGGAGAACGGGTCGCTGCCGCCGCCGCGTTCGGTCAGCGCGTGGCACAGCAGCTCCCGGCCCTCCTGGACGCCGTCGACCGCGCGCCAGGCGTCGGCACCGAGGGCGTCCCGCAGCGGGAACTGCATCCCGAAGATCTGCGAGGCCAGCGCGTAGCACAGCCCCGGGTCGGCGCCGGCCAGACCGATGCCCTCGATCATGGCGAGCGAGCGGGTGACCGGTCCGGGTGCGGTGGCGTCCGGCCCGGCGAGCCGGAGCACACCCAGGTCGGCCATGGCCTGCCACTGGGCGCGGAAGTCCTGGCCGGCGAGCTGCTCCAGCACCGGTGCGGCCAGCGCCTGGTAGGTGTCGACGAACCCCTCGGTCTCCGGTGCGCCGGTGCGCAGCGCCGCGGTGGCCGCCGCGCTCATTTGCCGCCCTCGGCGGAGAGCTTCTCGATGGCGGCCCAAAGGGCCTTGGGGCTGCGGAAGTTGGCGGCGACGATCTCGGTGTCGGGCAGGCTGACACCGGCCTCCTTGTCGAGCGCCGCGACGATCTCCATGATCGCCAGCGAGTCGACCAGGCCCCGCTCCAGCAGCGGGGTGTCGGCGTCCAGGGAGCCGGCGTCCTCGCCGGGCCCCCAGGTGATCCGGCTGCCGATGAGGGTGCAGAGTTCTTCGACGCTGTTCATACGGTTCATACGGTGATCTCCTCCGGGAGGGCGGGGGCCGGGGCGGGGCCGTCGGTGTCGCGCAGCGCGCGGCGGTCGACCTTCCCGCTGGTGGTGGTGGGCAGGGTGGCGAGCGGAACGATCCGGTCCGGCAGCATCCGCCGGGGCAGCACCTCGCGCAGCGCGGCCAGGACCTCCCGCTCGGTGGCGTCGGTCTGTGCGTAGGCCCAGATCTCGCCGGTGTGCGGGCCGTCCTTGGCGACGACCGCGGCGGTGGCGATCCGCGGCAGCTCCAGCACGGCGTTCTCCACGTCCATCAGGTCGATACGGTGACCGCGCCGCTTGACCTGGTTGTCGCGCCGGCCGCGCAGGAAGACCAGGCCGTCGGGGGTGATCCGGCCGAGGTCGCCGCTGGCGTAGGCGCGGCGGGCGACACCGTCGCGGCAGGTGACGGTGGTGGTGGGGTCGTCGGGGGCGCCGCCGCGCAGATAGCCCTGGAAGACGACGGGCCCGGCGATATGGATCTCGCCCTCGCCGTCGGTGGGCGCACCGTCCTCGTCCAGCACCTCGATGTGGACGCCGCCGATCCCGCGGCCGATGGGCAGTTCCCGGTCGGCGGTCCAGTCGGCCGGCACCCGGTAGTAGGTGCAGGCGTTGGTCTCGGTGGGCCCGTACAGGTTGTAGAACGGCACCCCCTCCAGCAGCCGCAGATAGTGCTCCAGCAGTTCGGGGGCGAACGCCTCGCCGCCGAAGGCCGCGAGGCGCAGGGCGGGCGGCGGGGCGTCGGCGATACCGCCCTGCTGGAGCAGGTTGTGGTAGAGCGACGGCACGGCCATGAAGGCGGTGATGCGCTGTTCGGTCAGCCAGCCGACGACATCGCGCGGGAAGGCCCGCAGCAGATCCGGCATCAGGACCGTGCACGCCCCCGCGGCGGCGGCGCTGAACAGGTCGAAGGTGGTCAGGTCGAAGGTGAGCGCGGCCTGCGAGCCGATCCGGTCGTCCGGGGTGAGGCCGAACTCACCGGCCGCCCACAGCGCGTAGTGGGCGACGTTCTCGTGCGAGAGCAGCACGCCCTTGGGCCAGCCGGTGCTGCCGGAGGTGAAGAGGATGTAGCCGCCGGCATCGGCGGGCGCGGGCAGCGGTGCGGGCCGCTCCTCGGGGGCGAGGATCCGCAGCCGGTGCAGGCCGTGGTCGAGGGCGCCCTCGTCGGCCGGTGCGCCGTCGCGGGCGCGGGTGGCGGCGCGCCGGGCCCCGGTCAGCGCCCGGTCCACGGTCACCAGCAGGGACAGCCCCGCGTTGCGGATCATCCGGGCGGTGCGCTCCGGCGGGTCGGCGGTGTCCAGCGGCGCGGTCACCGCACCCGCCCGCAGCGCCGCGTACAGGGCGATGACGGTGGCCGGGGTCTTGGGCGCGTAGACGCCGACCCGGTCGCCCGGTGCGACGCCCTCGGCGGTCAGCCGGGCCGCCAACGCGTCCACCGCGCGGTCGAGTTGGGCATAGGTCCAGCTCTCGCCGGCCCCCTCCAGCGCGGTGCGGTCGGGGTGGACCCGCGCGGAGCGGGCCAGCAGGGCGTCGAGGCGTACGGAGGCCGGCGCGGTCATCGGGCGGCCTCCACGGACCGCGCCTGCCCGGCGAGGAAGTCACACACGGTGTCGGTGACCAGGTCGGGGCGGACCAGATGGGGGTAGTGGTCGCAGCCCTCGGGGACCAGACGCCGGAACGGGCCGCTGACCGCGCGCTCGACGGCGTCGACCTGAGCCAGCGAGCCGTACTCGTCCTCATCCCCCTGGATCATCAACACCGGTGCGGTGATGTCGAGGTCGTTCTCCAGGGACCAGCTGCGGAAGGCGGGCGAGAGCCAGACCCCGCTCCAGCGGTCGAAGACGCCCCGGGGGTCGTCGTGCACCATGGCCATCTTCTTGGCGAGCGGGCCCGCGTCGTAGGAGGCGCGGGCGTTCTCTATGCCGACGCGGTTCTCCTCTTCGAAGTACATGTGCGGGCCCATCCCGACGACGGCTTCGACGGGGTGCGCCGAGGCGTACAGCAGGGCGATGGACGCGCCGTCGCTGTGGCCGACCAGGACGGGGCGGGTAAGGCCCAGCGCACCGAGCAGTTCGGGCAGTACGTCCTGGGCGTGCTCATGCATATAGCGGGGGGTGCGCGGGAGCGGGTCGGGGCCGCTGCCGCCGTTGCCGTGGCGGGAGTAGACCAGGGCGCGGCGTCCGGTGGCGGCGGCCAGCCGGGCGGGGAAGCGTCCCCAGGCCGCGAGGCAGCCCAGTCCGCCGTGCAGGAAGACCAGGGGCGCCAGGTCCGGGTCACCGTCGATCAGGACATGTTCCAGGGGACCGTTGCGCGTATCGATTACGGGCACAGCAAATCCTTCTCAGTGAAGAGCGGCAGCAGCAGGGGAATTCCGGAAAACGCAAGCCGGCGGCACGCCACGGTGGCGTGCCAGGACGCGGCAGAAAGGCAAATAACGGGCCGGCGGGCGGCAGCAATAGTTGAAGAAAAATAGTTGGATAGGGCAGTGGTCATCAATGGAACGGCGACGCGGGAACGACGCATCACATGGCGTCGAATCGCTCGTTCCGTACCCGGCGCCGCCGGTGGACGGCGCGGCCGGTAACTCAGCTACGAAACGTTCTCAGAGGCGGTGACAAAGCAACTTCAAGCACGGCAACCTGCTGGCCGGCCCGACCGGCCGGACATTCTTTTACATTCACTTTGGCCAATTTTTGCGCTGTGCCCATTGACGGCGCTGCACCAATGCCCCTGCACATGCCCCCCGTTGAACGCCCCGTTGCACACATGACTGCTCACCAGCGGTGTCGACGACCGGTGCCGGCTTCCTGGCGCCCGGTCCGCTCGGTGGCATCAAGAAGACTAGACACTGGGCAGGGGCTGGAGAAATGAAATTGCTGAACCGCCTATACGCCCCACGAATGAACGTCGATCTGCGCCATCTGCGCTGCTTTCTCGCGGTGGCCGAGGAAGGCGGCTTCACGGCCGCAGGCCGCCGGCTGCATCTCGCCCAGCCGACCCTGACCCGCAACATCAGAACGCTTGAGGAGTCCCTGGGAGTGCGGCTCTTCGAACGCAGCACCCGCAGAACGGAGCTGACCGAAAAAGGACAGACCCTGCGAGCGGCGGTCACCCCGCTGCTGCGCCAACTCGATGCGGCACTGGGGGAATTACGGAACGGGGAGAAACTGCGCATCGGGTTCAGCTGGGGACTGCCCCAGGGTTTGTCGCGACTCGCCTCCCGCTTCGGCGCGGAAGCCGGTGTCGGCGTCGAATTCATCCGCTGTGACACCCCACAGGCCGGACTCGACACCGGCCAGGCTCATCTGAGCCTGCTGCGCGGCGAACCCCTGCCGAAGGGCCTGCGCACCGTCCTCCTCTACGAGGAGCCCCGCATCGCGGCGGTCCCCGCGAACTGGCAGCTGGCCGAACGCACCGCACTCGACTGGGCGGAGCTCGCCGGCCTGCCGCTGATCATCAACACCGTCAGCGGCACCACCTTCCCCGACATGTGGCCCGACGGCCGCCGCCCGGTGGTCGGCGCCGAATGCCGCAACATGGACGAATGGCTGGAACAGGTGGCCGTCGGCCTCGGCGTCGGCACCGCCCCGGTCTCCGCCGCCCGCCGCTACACCCACCCCTCCGTCCGCCTGGTCCCCCTGACCGGCGCCCCCACCGTCCGCGCCTACCTCGCCTACCCCTCCCACGGCGCCCACCCCCAGGCCGCCCGCTTCGCCGACCTCGCCTGGCGAGCGGTGGAGGAGCTGGAGGTGTAGGGGCGGCAGGGAGACCGAAGCCACCGGGCGACGAGGGCCCCGGCCAGACTCCGGCCGGGGTCCTCGTCGCACCGGAGGCCCTGCGAGCGCTGTACGGCGGCCTCGGCGCCCCGGCGTTGTCAGACCCCACCCGTAGCGTGGAGGCATGGTCGAAACAGGCGGGAACGCCGAAACAGGCGGGGACTTCGCCCCTCCCGGTGCGCCGCCGGCGGACTCCTCCTCCGCTGCGGGCGTACAGCCGTATTACGCGCGGCATGCGGCCGGCCTCGGACGGCGCTACGGGAGCGTCACCTTCGAGGAGGTGCACGGCGGGGTGCTGGACCTGCTGCCGCCGGCCCCGGCGGTCGCGCTGGACGTAGGGGCCGGAACGGGACGGGACGCCGCGGCGCTGGCGCGACGCGGCTACCAGGTGGTGGCGGTCGAGCCGGTCCGTGAGCTCCGGGAGGTGGCGCAGGACCTCCACCCCGGCGCGAACGCCCGGTGGATAGCGGATGCACTCCCCGAACTGGCCCGCCTGAAGGGCCCGTTCGACGTGACCCTGGTGTCAGCGGTGTGGATGCACCTGCCGCCGCCCGCCCGCGGGCGGGCGATGGAGAGACTGGCCGCGCTGCTGGCGCCGGGGGGCCTGCTGCTGGTCTCGCTGCGCCGCGGGGAGCCGCCGGCGGACCGCGTGATGTTCGACGTACCTGCCGAGGAGGTCGTGCGGGACGGCGAGCGGGCCGGTCTGCGGCTGGTGCGGCTGATCGACGGCGGGGCGGACCATCTGGGGCGCGACGAGGTCTGGTGGCAGGCGGTCGCCCTGCGCAAGGGGGAAGAGTGAGCAGCCGGGAGTTCTTCGATCAGGATGCCTCGGCGCGTGCGTCATGGCGGCTGGCGGTGCTGATGGGGGCCAACTCCCGCACCTACAAGTTCGCCCTCGGCGAGGCGTTGCTGGAGTTCGCACGGCACGGGCGGGACGCGGTGCCGCTCGCCGAGTGCGCCGCGGCCTACAGCATGGGCCTGGTACGCCACTTGGCCGAGGGGCCGCAGGCTTCCGAGGCCACGGAGTGGGGTGAGAACGACTTCCTCACCCTCGCCGGGCGGGAGAGCGCGGCGACACTGGACGCCGGCCGCGCCACCGAGCAGCTGGTGGCGGCCGCGGTGCGCTCGATGCCGTCGATGGTGATGCAGAAGTTCCACAACCTGCGGGGTGACAGCACGGTGCCCCACACCTTCTACGAGCTGACGGGGACCGGTCGGCAACGCGTGGTGCGCCTGACGCCCGACCTGCTCCGGCTGGCACGGTCCGAACAGGCCACCGGCCTGGCCGCCGAGCTGGGGGCCCGCTGGAGCATTGTGGAGAGCTCCTTCGCGGCGGGCATCGGCCGCAGCCTGATCGAGGACGGCGTGACCCTCGACCGGGAGACGCTCATGCTCACCGACAAACGCCGCCGCCGCTCGGTAGCCGGCGTCGTGCCGGCCACGGCCGGCTTCCAGCACGGCCGCTGTCTGCTCTGTGACGGCGTCCTGGCCCCGGGCGAGGACATAGCCGTCGATCATGTCTTCCCGTTCTCCCTCATGCGCCGCTTCGGCAGCGTCGGCTCCTGGCACGGCCCGGATCTGGACACCCTCTGGAACCTCGCCCCGGCACACGCGACCTGCAACGCCACCAAGAGCGACCGCCTGCCGACCCGAGCCGAACTCGCCCGCCTGGCCGCCCGCAACGACGCCATCATGCAGTCCCCGCACCCCCTGCGCCGCACCCTCCAACTCAGCCTGAGAAGCGCCCTCCCCGGCAGAAACGTGCCCACGTGGCCGGAGTTCCTCGACGCGGTCCAGAGCTCCCTCTGAACCACGGGGCCGCACCGCTGCTTCCGGTGCGGCCCCGCGCAAGCGGTTGCTCAGGCGCTCTGCTCCTTCAGGAAGTCGGTGATGAGCTGCCGCCATTCCTCGGGGCGTTCCACCATGGGCAGGTGGCCGGTGGCGATCTCCACGAGCCGGGCGTGGGGGATGGTGTCGGCGAGTTGGCGGTGCAGGCGGGTGGAGGTGAACCAGTCCTGGGTGGTGGAGATGACCAGGGTGGGTACCCGGATGCCCGGCAGGTCGCCGCGGACGTCGATCCGGGGGGCCAGTTCGGCGTGCTCGGGGGTGCCGTCGGCGACGCTTGCGGCGGTGAACCCGAGGGCCTGCTGGAGCTGCTCGTCCGGCAACGCCTCCAGCGCATCGGCGCCCAGGGCCATCATCGTCAGGAACTCGGCCAGCAGTTCACGGTTCCCCGACTCGGCCAGCTTGCGCCAGACCGGCAGGGCGAGCACCAGCCGGTTGTCCCGGTGCGGGAAGGTCGCGGTCAGGATGAGGGCGGTGACGCGCTCGGGGTGGCGGGCGGCCGCGCGGATGGCCACCGGGCCGCCGAGGGAGTAGCCGGACACCGCGAAGGTGTCCAGGCCCTCGGCGACGGCGGCGGCGACGAGCTGATCGGCGAGGTCGTCCAGCGACAGCGGCGCGGCGGAGCGCGGAGTGCCGCCGCTGCCGGGGTAGTCGACACCGACCACGGTGTGGTGGGCGGCCAGGCCGTCCAGTATCGGACCGTAGGTGCCGGCCACGCTGCTGCCGGCGCCATGGGCGAGCGCGAGGCCGGGGCCGGAGCCCTGGACGGTGCGGGCGAAGGTGGCTTCGGGAAGGGGGCGTGCGGACATGGTGGTGACCTTTCTCGGGTGCGATGGGGGGGACGGGGTGGGTGGGCCGCAGCCGGCCGGGGGTGTCGACTGCGGCCCGGCCGCCTCGTCCGCTCCGGCGAGCGAGGCGGCGGCAGGGGGTCAGGGAAGGAGAACGACCTTGCCCCGGTTGCGGCGGGCCTCGATGTCCCCGTGCGCGGTGGCGGCCTGGTCGAGCGGATAGGCGCGCCATACGGGGACATCGAGCTCTCCGGCGGCCGCCAGTCGCACCAGCTGCGACAGCGAGTCGTCGGCCGGATCGGCGCCGCCGGCGCTGAAGCGGACGTCGTGCTGCGCGGCGGACATATCGGCGATGGTGATGACGCGCGCGCTGTCACCGGTCAGGGCGACGGAATCGGCGAGTACGCCGGCGCCGGAGGCGTCGAAGACGGCATCGACTCCCTGGGGCGCCGCGGCCTTCACCCGCTCCACCCAGCCGTCGCCATAGCGGACCGCGGTGGCGCCGAGTGCGGTGACGCGCTCGATGTCGTGCTCACCGGCCGTGCCGACGACGGTGACGCCGCGGGCGGCGGCCAGCTGCACCGCGACGGTCCCCACACTGCCGCCGGCGCCGTGGATCAGCAGGGTCTGCCCCGCCCGCACCTCCAGCTGCCGCAGGACCCGGAACGCGGTCTGACCGACCGTCACCAGCGAGGCGGCGACCTCCCACGACAGGGCCCCGGGTTTGGCCACCGGCCGGCCGAGCAGGGCGTATTCGGCGTAACTGCCGCCGACCGCGGCACCGAGAACCTCGTCGCCCACCGCCGCGTCGGCCCCCTCACCGACGGCATCGACGACACCGGCCGCATCCAGGCCGGGGATCACGGGAAAGCGGGCCGGGGCGGCCTTGGCCATCAGACCGGACCGGATCTTGATGTCGAGAGGGTTCACGGAGGCGGCCCGCACCCGGATCCGGACCTGGCCCGGGCCCGGCTCCGGCGTGGTGACCTCCGACAGTCGCAGCACCTCGGGTGCGCCGTACTCGGAGAAGGTGATCGCTTGGGACATCGCAGACTCCCAGGTAGGGACGGATGGAGAAGGGAACTGCCCGCGCGGTGACGCACGGTGCGGAGACGCACGGCGCGGTAGCGCACGGTGCGGTCGCCTGGGGCGGGGACGCCGCTCAGGCGGGGAGGGCGGGAAGCGCGGGGTAGTCGGTGTAACCGCGGTGGTCGCCGCCGTAGAAGGTGGCCTTGTCGGCGGTGTTGAACGGACCGCCGGAGGCGAGACGCCGGGGCAGGTCGGGGTTGGCCAGGAACAGCGAGCCGTAGGCCACCATGTCCGCGCTGCCGTCCTCGATCAGCCCCAGCGCGTCGGGACCGGTGGAGTCGGGGTAGGTGAACGGGTTGAGGACGAACGTGCCGGGCCAGACCTTGCGCAGCCGCGGGGTCAGATCGCGGTTCGGCCCCTCCATCAGGTGCAGATAGGCCAGGTCCAGGCCGGCGAGCCGGTCCAGCAGGGCGAGGTAGACCTCGTCCGGGTCGTCCTCGGAGATGTCGTTGTACTGGTTGCCGGGCGAGATCCGCAGCCCGACCCGGTCGCCGCCGATCGCCTCGGCAACGGCCGTGGTGACCTCGACGGCGAAACGGATGCGGCCCTCGGTGTCGCCACCCCAGGCATCGGTGCGGAGATTGGTGTTGGGCGCGAGGAACTGGTGGATCAGATAGCCATTGGCACCGTGGAGCTCCACGCCGTCGAACCCGGCCGCGACCGCGTTCCGGGCCGCCTCGGCGAAGTCGGCGACGGTCTGCCGGATCTCCGCCTCGGTCAGCTCCTCAGGCGTGACGAACTCCTTCGGCCCCTCATGGGTGAAGACCTGCCCCCTGGCGGTCACCGCCGACGGCCCCACCGGGGCCAGTCCGTCGGGCAGCAGGCTGGGGTGGCCGATCCGGCCGGTGTGCATCAGCTGCGCGTAGATCACACCGCCCGCACGGTGCACGGCGTCGGTCACCGTCCGCCACGCCCGCACCTGCCCAGCCGTGTGCAGGCCGGGGGTGTCGGGGTAGCCCTGGCCGACCGGCGAGGGCTGGATGCCCTCGGTGACGATCAGCCCGGCGCCGGCGCGCTGCGCGTAGTACGTCGCCATCAGCTCGGTCGGCTCGGCGCCCGGCCCGTAGGCCCGGCTGCGGGTCATCGGCGCCATCACGAGGCGGTTCGCCAGGTGCGTGCCGCCCAGGACGATCGGATCGAAAGCAGTGGTCATGGTCTCTTCCTCGGGAGTCGTGACATGTCGCGGCACGGGCGCTCGTGAGCCCGCTGAACGCGGTTCCCTGTCTGAACAAGTAAATCAAATATACCTGTCCGAACAAGTAACGCCCCCGAATCCCTTCCCGCCCTCCCGTGTGAAGCACGTAACACGCTGCTCCCTGCCCGTATGCACCTAGGGGAAGGCAGGGGCGCGACGGGGCCTGCGACTGACGGGTAGGGTTAACTTGCCCAAACAGGAAAGTGAGATGTAGAAGATGACGCAGTCCACGCCGGAAGCCGGGAAGGACCCCGCAGGCATCGGCCAGGAAGCCACCGTCCCGGTACCGGCCGCGGCCGGCGGCGGGCCGGTCAGTCACGCGATCTTCCGCCTGGCCCGTCTGCACCGCATGTTCGCCGGACAGCTCCTGCGTCGGATCGGCCTGCACCCCGGTCAGGAGCTGGTCATGATGCACCTGTGGGAACTGGGCCCCCAGCGGCAGACCGACCTGGTACGCCTGATGGACTCCGACGCCGCGACCATGACCCGCACCGTCCGCCGTCTGGAACAGGCCGGCTTCGTCCGCCGCCGCCCCTCACCCACCGACAAACGCGCCTCCCTCATCGAACCGACCACCGCCAGCCACGCCCTGCGCCGCGAGGTCGAACAGGTCTGGAGCCACCTGGAGACCCTCTCCACAACGGGCCTCACCAACGAGGAACGAACCGCGGCCCTACACACCCTGGAACGCCTGGAACAGAACCTGGTCCGGGCGGCGGCCGAGGGGGCCGAAACCGGGGATGTCGGCGGGGCGGCGGGGGCGGGTTCGGGTTCTGGGGACGAGTAGCGCCAGCCGCCGTCAGGCTGGGTGGCTGTTTCGGTCGATTCCGTGCGGCGCGGAGCTCTCAGGGGCCGGACATCCGGGGTGGGAGTGGTCGCGATGATGGCGAATTCAGCCAATTACGCACATTTATCCAGAAGGTAATCCTTGTTCTGGTCGGTGGCGGGTCCCAGGATTTGGGGGCCCGCCGGGGTTCGCCCGGTACGGGCGAACCCCGGCGGACGTGGGACGAATGACAAGGTGATGTCGGGTGCATCTGAGCCCCCATGAGCAGGAAAAGATGCTCGTCTACGTGGCGGCCGACGTGGCGGCGAAACGCCGGGTGGACGACGTGAAGCTCAACTATCCCGAGGTGATCGCGCTGATCAGCGTGCACATCATGGAGGGAGCGCGGCGCGGGACGCCGGTGTTGGAGCTGGCCGAGTCCGGAGCCAAGCTGTTCACCTCCGAGGAACTGATGGAGGGCGTCTTCGAGATGGTCACCGACTTGCAGGTGGAGGCGACCTTCCCCGACGGGAGCAAGCTCTGCACCATCCGCAAGCTGGTGGAGCGCAACCTCGTGGACTTGCCCGGCCCCGAGCCCGAGCCCGATTCCGACCCCGATTCCGATCCGTGCCCGGTGGCCGAGGGGGAGTGACCGTGATTCCTGGAGAGATCGAGTTCAACGGCCCCGACATCGTCATCAACGAGGGCAGGCCGGTGACGATGCTGAACGTGAAGAACATCGGGGACCGGCCCATTCAGGTCGGCTCGCACTACCACTTCGCGGAAGTCAATCCTGACCTGGAATTCCGCCTCGACGGCGTGCCCGTACCGCACGCCGCGGCGCGTGGGCTGCGGCTGCACATCAAGGCGGGAACCTCGGTGCGCCTTGAGACCAACTGCGACGCCGACGTCCCGCTCGTGCCGCTCGCGGGCAACAGAGTGGTGCCGGGGCTGCGCGGCGAAACCAGCGGACCGGTGGACGGCAACGGGAATCGGGGGCAGGGCGATGAGTGAGCACTCCGAGTACCCAGGCGTGATCTCCCGCCTGGAGTACGCCGCCCTGTTCGGCCCGACGACCGGCGACCGCATTCGGCTCGCCGACACCAATCTGTGGATCGAGATCGAAGAGGACCGCTCCGGCGGGCCGGGCCTGGCCGGCGAGGAAGTGGTCTTCGGCGGCGGCAAGGTGATCCGCGAGTCCATGGGCCAGTCGTTGCGCACCCGCAGGGAGGGGGCGCCCGACGCCGTCATCACCGGCGTGGTGGTCGTCGACCACTGGGGCATCATCAAGGCCGACGTCGGCCTGCGCGACGGAAGGATCGTCGCCCTGGGCAAGGCGGGCAACCCCGACATCATGGACGGTGTCCATCCCGACCTCGTCATCGGACCCGAAACCGAGATCATCGCGGGCAACGGCAAGATCCTCACAGCGGGCGCGGTGGACACGCATGTGCATTTCGTCGACCCGCAGGTCATCCCCGAGGCGCTGGGGTCCGGCGTCACCACCCTCATCGGCGGCGGGGCCGGCCCGGGAGAGGGGAGCAAAGCCACCACCGTCACCCCCGGGGCCTGGTACCTGGCCCGGATGTTCGAGGCCCTGGACGCCTACCCCGTGAACATCGGCCTGACCGGCAAGGGCAGTACGGTCAACGAGGCGTCGATGCGTGACCAGCTGCGCGCCGGAGCCTTCGGGTTCAAGATCCACGAGGACTGGGGGGCCACCCCCGCCGCCATCGGCGCCGCGCTACGGGTGTGCGACGAGAGCGGAGCTCAACTGGCCCTGCACGCCGACTCGTTGAACGAAGCGGGCTACGTGGAAAGCACCCTGAACGCGATCGACGGCCGGGGCATTCACGTGTACCACGCCGAGGGCGCCGGTGGTGGGCACGCCCCGGACATCATCACGGTGGCTTCCCACGGCCATGTGCTGCCCTCCTCGACCAACCCGAGCATCCCGTACACGTTCAACACCCAAGAAGAGCACCTCGACATGCTCATGGTCGCCCACCATCTCAACCCGAACGTCCCCGAGGACCTGGCCTTCGCGAACTCGCGGATCCGGCCGACCACCATGCTCGCCGAGGACATCCTGCACGACCTGGGCGCGATGTCGATGACGTCCTCGGACGCGCAGGCAATGGGACGGGCGGGGGAGACCATCCTGCGTACGTGGCAGCTCGCGCACGTGATGAAGGAACGCCGCGGCGCCCTGCCCGGCGACAACAAGGCCGACAACCACCGGGTCCGGCGCTACCTCGCCAAATACACCATCAACCCGGCGATCACCCACGGCGTCGGCAACAGGATCGGGTCGGTGGAGAAGGGGAAGCTCGCGGACCTGGTGCTGTGGGAGCCGAAGTTCTTCGGGGTCAGGCCGCACCTGGTCATCAAGGGCGGGCAGACCGCGTACGCGCAGCTGGGCGACGCCAACGCCTCCATCCCCACGCCCCAGCCCGTCCTGCCACGCCCCGTCTACGGCGCGGTCGGCCGGGCCCCGGCATCGCTCTCCTACAACTTCGTGACACAGCTGGCTCTGGACGACGGGCTGGCCGAGCGGCTCGGCGTGGCCAAACCGTTCCGCGTGATCGAGAGCACCCGGTCGCTCACGAAGGCGGACATGAAGGAGAACGCCGAGACGCCCGGCATCGAGGTCGACCCCGACTCGTTCAAGGTCACCATCGACGGGGAGGACGTCGAGCAGATGTGTCCGGAGGACGAACTCAAGGAACTCCCGCTGGCCCAGCGTTACTTCCTCGTCTGATGGGTGGCGCTCTGCCGAACGATGCGCGCCCGCCAAGCAGTTACAGCAGCGCGGGCACGACGAGCCGGGCCGCGCTGCTGGTGCTGGCGGACGGCCGGTTTCCCGCCGGAGGGCACGCACACTCGGGCGGGGCCGAGCCCGCTGTGCGGGCGGGGCGCATCAAGGACGCCGAGTCGCTGGAGGCGTTCTGCCGCGGACGGCTGCACACCGCCGGCCTGGTCGCCGCGGGTCTCGCCGCCGCGGCCGCGGCGGGCTGCGACCCGCTGGCGCTGGACGGGGCGGCCGACGCACGGACGCCCGTACCGGCGCTGCGGCATACGGCGCGGCGGCTGGGGCGGCAGATGATGCGGGCGGCCCGCGCCACCTGGCCCTCGGCCGAGCTGGACGAGCTGGCCACGGCCCGCCCGCGCGGCGCCCACCAGCCCATCGTCCTGGGCCTGGCGGCCCGGTCGGCGGGGCTTTCCGGGCTGGACGCCGCCTATGCCGCCGCGTACGAGAGCATCAGCGGCCCGGCCACCGCCACCGTCCGCCTGCTCAGCCTCGATCCCTTCGACGCCACCGCCGTCCTCGCCCGCCTCGCCGCCGACCTCAACCACATCGCGGCCCGTGCCGAGGAGGCCGCCCAACGCGTCCCCCTGGACGGAACCGACGCGCTGCCCGCCGCCTCGGCCCCCCTGCTGGACATCAGCGCGGAAGCGCACGCCGCCTGGCCCGTACGCCTCTTCGCCTCCTGACCGACCCCCCACACCCCCGCGCCCTCACACCCGCATCACCAGGAGCCCGGCATGCATCTCGACCACGCACAGACCTTCCCCGAGCGGCACACCTACAGCGCCGCCGACCCGGTACGCCCTGGCGGGGCCCGCCGCGCCCTCCGCGTCGGCCTGGGCGGTCCGGTCGGCTCCGGCAAGACCGCCACCGTCGCCGCGCTGTGCCGGGCGCTGCGCGACGACCTCTCCATCGCCGTCGTCACCAACGACATCTACACCCGCGAGGACGCCGAGTTCCTGCTGCGCGAGGCGGTATTGCCGGCTGAGCGGATCAGGGCGGTGGAGACCGGTGCCTGCCCGCACACCGCCATCCGCGACGACATCTCCGCGAACCTCGAAGCCGTCGAGGACCTGGAGGACAGTGCCGGCCCGCTCGATCTCGTCCTGGTCGAATCCGGTGGCGACAACCTCACCGCGACCTTCTCCAAGGGCCTGGTCGACGCCCAGATCTTCGTCATCGACACCGCCGGCGGCGACGACATCCCGCGCAAGGGCGGCCCCGGCGTCACCACCGCCGACCTGCTCGTCATCAACAAGACCGACCTCGCCCCCTACGTCGGCTCCGACCTTGCGGCCATGGCCCGCGACGCCAGGGCCCAGCGCGGCGACCGCCCCGTCGCCTTCACCGCGTTGAAGAGCGAGAACGGCGTCGCACCGGTGGCGGAGTGGCTCCAGCGGCAGCTCACCGCCTGGACGACCGGAGCGGCATGACAACCACCGGCACCGCCCCTGTCACCACCGCCTCGGCCCCGGGGCTGCACGTCACCGCCCACATCGTGGCCGTCCCCGACCCGCGCGGCGGCACCGCCCTGCCCGTACTGCACGGACGACGGGCCCTCATCCCCCGCCACATCCCCGCCGCAGGACCCTTCGCCCGAGTCCTCCTCACCAGCTCCATGAGCGCTCCCCACGGCGGTGACCGACTGCGACTCCGAGCCGAGGTACGAACCGGCGCGCGGCTCAGCCTCGGCACGGTCGGTGCCACCCTCGCCCTGCCCGGCCCGTCCGGTGCCACCGCGACCAGCGACGTGCACCTGCGCGTGGACGACGACGCGGAACTGCACTACCTGCCGGAACCGCTGATCTCCGCCGCACACAGCGACCTGGAAGCCACCACCCGTGTCGAGCTGGCCCCGGGAGCGCGACTGGTCCTGAGGGAAGAACAGATCCTGGGCCGCGCCAACGAACCCACCGGTCGGCTCCGCACCCGCCTGACCGTGTGCCTGGCCGGCAACCCCCTGTTGGTTCAGGAACTCACCGTCGGCCCCGGCACCCCGTCCTGGTCAGGTCCGGCAGTCCTCGCCGACTACCGCATGACCGGACAACTCCTCGTGGTCTCACCGGAATTCACCCATCAGCAGCCCCCGGCCCAGGCCCTGCCGACCGAACCCGGCGAAGAGGGCGAGGCCGTCCTCACCCCCCTCGCCGGCCCCGCGGTCCTGATCACGGCGGCGGCCACCAACCACGCCACCCTCCGACAACTGCTGAACCGGGGCCGCAAGGCCATCACTCCCTAGCGCCCCGGCCCGGGCCCTGACCACGCCCGCTTCATGTCCGCGAATGCGCGCACCCACAGCAGTCACGTGACGCACGTCGCGAAAACTGCGCTCCAGGGCCCTCAGAAGCTCCCGAATGCGCCACTTCCAGGCCCCGGGGGCTCGCTCTCTCCACCGCTTCCCAGCGCGCCGGGCCGCGCCCGCTGACCCGCCCCGCCCCCGGAGGGCCGGCGCCTCGTATCACCGGGCACGCCGAACCTTCGGGAGGTTTTCGGGAAGAACAGCCGCCGAAGGCACCAAGCACCCTCTGACCAGCAAAAAGACCCTCCCGGTGGGAGGGTCTCGAAGAGCGCCCCCGGCAGGACTCGAACCTGCGGCCAAGTGCTTAGAAGGCACCTGGTGGATAGGGAGATGGGGTGCCTTTGACCTGCATGAATGCCTGCGGGGGCAGGTCGATGGTCAAGACTTCAGGGAATTTCGGGACGACGCGTCGCTGGCTTGCCTGCTCGTGGGGGCGCGATTCGCGCCGACCTGGCCTGTTTTGACCGATCGGTGGCTTAGTCGGTGGCAGTTGGGCACTATGCGGTTGGGGCGGTGATCGGCCGGAGTCAGGGCAACTGAGGGGGAATGATGGCGATCAAGGTGCTGCCAGTGACGGGGGAGCAGTCCGAGCTACTCGGCGCCGTCATTGCCTTGGGGGACCGGTACACCAAATTCCTGGGCTTGCTCACGCCACCTGCCTACCGCAAGCATGCCGACGACGGTGGCTTGCTGGTCGCCGTGGAGGACGAGGAAGTTGTCGGCTACGCGCTCTTCGGGCTGCCTAAGCGGAATCTCCATGTGCGACTCGCTCACCTTTGTGTAGCTGAGGAGCACCGCGGAAAGGGCATCGCCCGCCTGCTGGTAGAGGAGATCCGGGAGCGACACACGCACAGGCTTGGCATTCGTGCGAAGTGCCGACGCGACTACGGGCTCGGCGCCATGTGGACCGGCCTTGGATTTATTCCGAAGGGCGAAAGCCTGGGGCGGGGTCAAGACAAGGAGACCCTGGACACCTGGTGGCTCGACCTTGGTCATGAAGACCTGTTCACCGAGGCCCAGAGCGACGCATTGTTGGTGGCGGCCGTCGACCACAGTGTCTTCGCAGGACTTCGCGGCGTGGGTGAGGAGCGCGCCATCAAGGAGGCTCAGGCTCTTGAGGCGGGGTGGCTTGCCGACCTGGTTGAGTTCGCGTTCACACCACAGCTCCTTCACGACGTACATCAAATCGAGGGCCGTGAGGAGAGGCAGCATCAGCGAGCCGGCCTGGCCGGTCTGCGGTCGCTCTCGCCCCGCACCACGGTTGTGGCGACCCGCCACAAGGAGTTGGTCGCGGCGGTGAGGAAGGTACTGCCGGACGTGCCGGTCGAGGATCAACTGCGGGGTCGCCTGCGGTACGTGGCCGAGACGTCCTGTGCTGGGCTTCAGGTGCTGGTAACTCGCGACCCTGAGCTAGGGCGGCTGGCGGACGTCGCCTGGGACGTCGCCCGCGTCAAGGTGGCGTCTCCCGCTGCGGTAACGATGCACGTGGACGAGCTGCGCCAGGCCCAGCTGTACCGCCCCGCCGACCTGATGGGCACAGCGTTCTCCGCCGAGGAAGTTGCACCCGGTAGTGAGGAGGAGCTGGTTGCCTTCTTCGACCAGTCAGGGGATGGCAGCGGGCCCGCCTTCGCCGAACGTCTGAAGGAGCTTTCGCGTGACGGGGTTCTGTGGCGCCGGGAACTACTTCGCGACGGAGGAGGACGCCCTGTAGCCCTGTACGCCTGGGCGCTGGATGGTCGCACTCTCAACGTCCCGATCCTCCGGACTGCGACACACCCGTTGGAGGAGACACTCGCCCGGCAGCTGCTCTTCTTGCTGAAGAGGCTAGGACGAGAGCGAGAGGCTCAGGCCATCCGTATCGCCGATCCCTACGTCTCCGCGGCCGCTGTGGAAGCGGCCGGGGCCGACGGTTTCACCGAGGACGAGGGCGGCTTCACTGCACTCCTGGTCGACGTGTGCGGGCCGGCTGCAGTCGTCTCCGAAGCGGCGGGAGAGATCGCGGGACGAATGGGGCGCACTGCGCCTCGCCTGGGCCCTGGGGCGTCAGCGGAGATCGCGAGCGTTGCCGAGCGGGTGTTGTGGCCCGCGAAGCTCATTGACACAGCGCTGCCGTCCTTCATCGCCCCCGTCAAGCCCCGCTGGTCGACAGAGCTGTTTAACGTCCCGGCCATGCTCGTGCCCCGTGACGACGTGCTCGGTATCAGCCGAGAGCACGTCTACTATCGGTCTTCCGGTCACCGAAAGGAAAGCGTCCCTGCCCGGATCCTCTGGTACGTCAGCGATGGCGTGTCCAGGCAGCAGGGCAAGATGGCGATTGGCTGCTCGCGACTGGACGAGGTGCTCATCGATGCCCCGGACACCCTCTTCTCGCGATTCGAACACTTGGGTGTATATGGTCGTGCCGAAGTGCGCGCGGCGGCCGACACTTCGGGCAAGGTCATGGCGCTGAGGTTCTCAGATACAGAGATCTTTCCCGTGCAGGTGACGCATGGACGGCTGATCGCGTTGGCGAAGGGGCTGGGACTACGGTTGTCGCTGATGTCGCTGTCGAAGATCAGCAACGCGCTGTTCCAGGCGGTCTACGAAGAGGGGCACCGAAAAACGTGAGCGACCCGGAGCGCGCGATGCTGCTGTCCGTCCACCCCAGGTTCGCCACGGCGATCCTGGCCGGGACCAAGACGGTGGAGGTACGTCGTCAGCGCGTCGCCGCTCCACCTGGCACTTCTGTTTTCCTGTACGCGACGGCACCCACCATGGCCATCGTGGGCATGGCGCGAATCGCGGCGATTCAAGTGGCTTCCCCTCGCGAGGTCTGGTCGTCCAGCCGTAAGGAAGTTGGTATCAGCCGCCGTGAGTACGACGAATACATGAGCGGGGCGACCCAGGCCAGCGGGCTTGCGCTGGAAGACCCCGTTACCTTTGAGGCACCCGTACCGCTCGCTGCTCTCCGGGCATCCGGCTCCTTCCATCCCCCGCAGAGCTACAGGTACTTGACCGGTGAGGACCTGCGAAAAGTGACCGCGGCGGCACCGGCGTCCGGCGCGGCTCTCCATGGGGTGCTCAGGCAACTCGTTCCGGCCTGAGAAGGTATCCGCGGGCGCCCGGAATCGAACCCGCACTCTGAGCTTGGGAATCAGGGGGCTTTCGCAGGCTACGAACGCCCCTGACCTGCACAAACAGTGTGCTGAGCGGGCTGTACGCGGACGCTTCTCTGCTCATGGTTGACCGCTGTTTACCGCTGCATCTGGCACAGCACTGGCACGGGGGCCGTCAGAGATACGGATAGGACCGGACTCCCAGGGCGGGTTGTTGCGACGCCGTGGTTGTCGATGTGTCAGTGACTGGTGGAGGTCAGACGCCAAACGCGACACGGCGGGGGCGGATGGAGGGTTACCGCTCCCAGTACTTCGCCGCCGCCTGTGCGTACGCCACCCGGTGGTCGAGCTTGTCATCCGGGACCCGGAACCGGCCGCGCGCGGACTCGGTCAGGGCCGCTCGGCCAAAGAGCTCACCCGGCCGCTTCCAGGCCGTCCGCAGTGGGGCGGTGGTGGCGTCGGCAGGGGAGTCGGACAGCGCCAGGGCAACCAGGTACAGCAGGACGAACGGCAGCATCACCAGGCACAGGAGCAGTGACGGCACCGTCCCCTCCCGTCCACGCAGCACCGTTCCGTCGGGCAGGTGGATTTCGTACACGGGCCGCCACCGCTTCTTCTTTGGCGGCAGGCGCAGTTCGGCCAAGTGCTCGTGGTCCGGGGTGAGCACGGCGAGGCGACCACCGTCCTTCCGGACAACCACGGCGAGCGGCGAGCCACCGGCAAGGTCAGCGGCGAGGACGAAGCGTGGTTTGCATCCCTCGGGAAGGGGGCGGCCGTCGGGGGCCCCACGGCGGACGTGGACGGGGGCGGAGCCCCGGGGGCGCAGTTCGTAGCGCTTGCCGTCGAGGTGGCGGGTGAAGGCGAGTGTCATGGAGTGTCTCGTCTCGTCAGTTCTGGGCGCCGCACAGTGTGCTCAGGGGAAACACGCCGACGCGGTGAAGAAGTGCGAGGGGGCCGACGAGCGGGCGCGCAGCGTGTGGCCGTCCGGGAGGAACGCCTCGCACGACGGCAGGCGGCTCCCCGCCGCTCGCGGAACTCGAGGCGCGCGAGTTTTCGGTCGTGCGGGTCCGAGACCGTGGGGATCACCGTGCCTCCCGCCTAACCGAACACCGCGCGCACGCCGCCGGCCGCCGGCGTCTCCGGGAGGTCCTCCGCCTGCTCCGCCGGGCGGACGACCAGAGACTCACCGATCTGCCGCAGGATACCCGTGTACCGCGGCAGGTCGGCGAAGCACGGTGTCGTGAGAGCGAGCACCACCAGCCAGCCTCGAACCGGAGAGGGTACGTACAACTCGACGTGGGCGAACTCCAGTGCCGGAAGGATGGCCTCGCCCTCCGTCTCGGTGGCGTGTAGGGAGAGCACGGCCGGGCCGCACGGCAGGTCCACCCGGGCGATGCTGCGATGCTCGTCGAAGGAGAGCGTCTCCTGGAACGAGGCGGCGACGATTTCCGGAGCCTCCGGGTCCACGGCCTCTGCCCGTACCAGGAGGTGAGCTGTGCTCGCCGCGCCGTCCTCCGTCTCGTAGAAGGCGACGGACGCGTGAAGGACGTTGTCGGCAGCCAGGGTGGCCGTGAGGTCGGAGTAGACGACGGCGGTGGTCTCGCGCTGGAAATCCGTGCCACCCGGCCAGATCTTCTCCGCAAGCTCCCACAGGGCGGCGTCGAGGACGTCCGGGGGGAGGTGCAGCGGCAGCTCGTGGAAACCCTCCGGGGTGTCCAGGGCGAGTGACACGTTCTGCGGAACCGTGGTCATCAGAGCCGCCCCGCAGCCGGCGTACCGGGATTGGTGGCCTGGCTGTAGCCGTCGATGGCGAGGCCCGGCACCTGCTGGGCCACCTGCGGGCCCTTGGACCACCACGAGGTCGGGTCGATGGAGCCGTCGGCCCGGAGGGCCCCGCGCAGGGACGTCTTGACCGCGTCGGGGGTGAAGCCGCTGTCCATGATCTTGGTGAGGCCCTTGCTGAGCCCCGCCTCCTTGATGCTCGCCCCTGCAACGTCCTGGACGTGGCTCGTCCACGCCAGCTTCACGCGGTTGCCGACGCCGGTGGTGGTGAAGACCTTGCTGCCGCCCACGTACTCCGCACCCCTCCCGAAGAGTGACTTACCCTCCAGAGCCCTGCCGGTGAACCCGGCGTCCCGCAACGCGCGGATCTTGTTGACCTTGTCGATGGATGCGACGGTGCGGCCTTCCACCTGTACCAGCTTCATGGGCACCTTGGCCCCCTTCATCGCGACGGAGCCGAACTTCCCGAACGGGACCACCCCGATCCCGTCGCCCACCAGGTCCATCACGCTCACGTTCGCCCCACCGAGCTTCGCCGCACCGTGGGTGGCGAGGGCACCGAGGGAGGCACCTGCGCTGGCGAGGGCCAGGGCACCGGAGAGCGGCGGGCACCACAGGGTCAGCAGCGAGGCGACACCCAGGATGCCGGAGGCGAGAGAAAGCCAGTCGCCGATCTCCTTGAGCAGGTCGGCATGTTTGGTGCACCACTCTTGGATGCTGTGGCCCATGCGGGTGAAGAGGTCACCGAGGCTTTCCCAGAACCCCGGGTCCGGCGCGTTCTCCGTGGCCCGCCGGATGCGGTCGGCGATGTCCCGCGCCTTGTCCTGGTGGTTGCCGAGGAGTTCCTCGGCCCTCTTGACGATCGCCTCAAGCTCGTCGGTGGCGGAGTCCAGACGGTTGCGGGCGGAGTCGAGGGCGGTGTCCGCCTTGTTCAGGCGGTCGTTCGCTGCGTCGATTTTCTTCTGCGCGGCGTCCAGGGCAGCCTGGTCGGTGTAGTAGGTGCCGGCCAGGCGCAGGTCCGGGTTGGCGGCGGCCTCGTTGTAAGCGTTGTGCGCGCGCTCGTTCTCCGCTTTCCGGGTGGCCACCGTCTGCTTGGCCGCGGCGGCATCCGCCTCGTGCTGGCGGCCCTTGGTCTGGTACGAGGAGAGCGCGGTGTGCCAGGAGCGGAGCTGGGTGACGGCGTCGTGCATGGCATCGCGACTGTCACTCACGTACTTGGGCAGGTCGCCGACCTTTCCCGCGAACGCCTTCGCCGCGTCGCCCTCCCATTCACCGCCGCCCTTGCCGAGGCGGGACAGGACGGCGTGGGCGGAGTCCAGGGAGCGCTTGGCCGAGTCGAGCTTGCCGGTCAGGTCGTCGACGGAACCCAGGTTGCCGGGCGCCGGGTTGAAGCCGAGGGCGGGGAAGTCGTGCGTGGTCATGGAGTCACCTGTAGTAGGTCGGAGAGAAGAGGACGGTTCGGGTGAACGCACACTGCACGGCGCCTACTTGGCGTTCTTCGCAAAGGCGTCGCGGAGTGCGTGCTCAAGCGACTCGTAGTTCTGCTTGACCTGCTTCAACTTCTCCTCGATAGCCTGGGTGCCGTCGGCGATCTTCTTGATGGCGTTGTCCCAGCTGTCGTGGAACTCGTCGCAGGCGTTGTCCAGAGCCTCCGCTCCCATCGACTTCGGGCCGGTGTCCTTCAGCGCGTCCAGCGCCTTGCGCATGTTGTCCTGGCTGTTGTGCAGGTCCTTCAGCAGGCGTCCGAGGTTGTCTGCCTCGACCTTGAAATAGCCCCCCATGTGCCCTCCCTGGCGTTCCCCGTATCTGTGCACAGCCGTCCCACACGTTACCGTCGGCCGGGTGTTGGCCCGAACGGGCTGTCGGATACCCGTCGCGCCTCCCCGCTTCGATGTTCGGATCGTCGAGCGCGGCTCGAACCAGTTATTGGGCTCCACGGCGTTGAGCACACGCACCCCGTTTCCACCACCGCCGCGTCCTCCCCCTCGTCGGCGCTGCCTCGGTGCGGCGGTGCGCATTGGTGCGGGGCAGCGTGCGGGGCACGCTTGTCGTAGGCGGCTGCCACCAGGAGGTGAACGATGGTGGCCAGGGGGATTTCGGCATCGGACGCGCTGGAGGCAGACGTACGGAGACTGAGAGCCCCCGCCCGATCAGGGCGCGGGGCCTGGCTCACCCCCGCTGTTCGTCTGTCTCGTACAGCCTCCAGGCCGGCCATCGAGCGGCTTCGACTTCGCCGTCCCCACTGCCCAGCAGGTTCCGCCGGTGCAGCATAAGCCGGAGGTGGCGTGCCGCGTCGGCGCCTTCTTCGACTCCTCCGTCGAGCAGTACAGCTCTAGGGGCGGTGTCGCCGATGCCTGCCACCAGAGCCTCCGCCGGATGCCCGTGAACGGTCTCGCCCAGCGTGACAGTGGCTCCCGCCTCGCGGGAGAGGACCTGGTACAGGCGTTTGAGCAGCACGTCTTCGCTGCTGTCACGCGGGGGCACGCCGTCGCGCTCCGCGCTCTCCAGCAGCGCGGCGGCCACGCCTCCCCGTTTCCGCCAGCGCTCCTTGTCTCCCACCACGATGAGGTGACTTCGCGCGCGGGTGACGGCGACGTTCCAAAGGTTCAGCTGTCCGCCGACCCATTCGACGGCACCGGGGTGCATGCCCTCCCCGGCGACGAGGGTGAACACCATGACGTCGCGTTCGCCGCCCTGGAAGGTGTGTACCGTACCGATGCGCAGACGCTCCTCGTCGTACGGTCGCAACCGCCTCCGCAGCGCTTCGGCTTGCGGCGCGAAGGGAGTGACGACGCCGACGGTGGCTTCGGGCGGCAGCTGTTCCAGCAGGTAGTTGACGCTGTCATGCGCTTTTCGGATCTCGTCTTCGTTGACCCAGGAGCCACCCAACCGGGGGCGGGTGGCCCGTCCGGGCACGTCTGTCCAGATGACGGCGGGACGCGGCAGAGCAGGGCGGCCGCGGGTGTCGGTGAGGACGGTCAGTCCGCCATCGTAGAAGAGGTCGTTGGAGATCGCGGCGATGTGCGGGTGGCAGCGGAAATGTTCGTCAAGAAGCAACGTGCCGCCTGCGGAGCGTTCGGCGGCGTGGAAGGCGGAGTGGCGCCGGTAGGCAAGGCTGTTTTTCTCCAGCCATTCGGACCGCAGCCCGTTCCCGCGGCGAATGAGCGCCTCGCGGTGCGGGCTGGTCTTCGTGATGTGCGTGAGCTGCATCGGGTCGCCGATGACGAGGGCGCGCCGCGCGCGGAAGAGCAGCGGTAGGACATGTGGGATCGCGCACTGGCTGGCCTCGTCGATGACGACCAGATCGAACAGGGCCGGGCCCAGAGGGAAACGCCGGGCAGAGAGGCTGGTGACGGCCCACCCGGCCACCGCGGGTGTCTCGGGCGAACCGTCTGAGCGGCCCAGAACCCTCCGCATCTGCGGCCAGTCGCCGCGAGCCTCGTCCTCCTGAGCGGTCAGCAGATCGAGGATGCGACGGCGCCCAGCCCAAGCGGCGGCTTGCACCGTGGTGGCGAGGAGAGTGCGTGAAGCGTCCTGAACGCTGTTCTCGGCGTCCCGCAGTGCGCGCGCGAGCGCAGTGTCGTCCACGGAGGCCGCGTGCTCGCACCCGTCACGCCATTCCATCTCGGCCGCGGCGAAGCCGGCGAGCGCGAGGCAGCCCGCGGCGGAATCGCCGTCGTACCCGTCCAGACCTGCCCCGCGCAGGAACCGGGCCCGGCGCCACGACCCGAGAAAGCGCGCGCGGGAGAGGCGGCGAGCCTTGTCTTCCAGCTCCCGCGGCCGGGGCAGACGACCGAGGAGGTTCTGGAGTTCGGCGACGGCGATCCCGAGCTGTTCCGCGTGATGCTCGCGGGCCTCGCCTGCCCGGCGGAGCCGCAGCTCCGTCTCCGCGATGTGCGCCAGGTCCCGCCGTACTTTTGTCAGACGGTCGGCGGCCAAGGTGGCCTCCATGGACGCCGTGGCCATGGTGGACGACGGCTCCGGGCCGGTGCGCAGCGCGTGCAGCGCGGCGGCCTCGTGCTCCGTGTTGCTCTTGGCGTTCTTCCGCGCCGAACCGGTCCGTACGATGCTGCCGGGCACCAGAGTGTCGCAGCGGCGCCAGACCTCGTCCACTGCCTCGTTGTTGGTGGACGCGACCAGTACGGTCTGACCGGCGGAGACCGCGGTGGCGACGAGATTGGTGACCAACTGACTCTTGCCGGTGCCGGGCGGGCCGGTGGCCACCGTGAGCCGGCGGGTCATTGCGGACCGGAGCACCGCGGTCTGCGCCTCGTTGCAGGGCAGTGGCGTCACGAGGTGTGCCGGTTCGGGATCCGTGTGGCCGAGGGCTCGGTCACGCTGCGAGGTTTCGGGCGCGAGGGCCCCGAGGGCGGTCTTCTCGATCTGGTCGGTCCGCTTGGCGATGTCGGCGAAGTCTTTGAGCAGGCGCTTGGTGAAGCCTGTCTGGGGGCGCGCCGCGAAGAGGACTGCGGTGTTGCGGGCGCCATGGCCGGGTGTGCGGACGTCGATGCGGTCGGCGAGTTGGTCGGGCTGGAGCTCCTGCACGCACGGCAGCTCGAACTCCTGCGTAAGGAGGTTGCGTACCTCCAACGCCATCCGGTCGTGCTGCCCTCGATGCCAAGACGGCTGGAACGTGTTGATGAGCTGGGTGGCCTCTTCCTCGCCGAGCCAGTCGAGAGCCAGCTGAGGATGCGGCAGGACCGGACCGTACGGCTTCAGCCTCACCTCGCCCTCGCCTTGGACGATCTCGACACGGCGTACCAGAAGCGGCGCGAACTTCGGGTGCCGCCAGGGGCTTCCGGAGCGCGGCCCGGTGAGGACCACGGCCGGGTAACCCGCCCAGAGCTCCGCGTCGTCCTCGGCCGCCGAATCCACCAGCGCGGCAGCTTCTTCGGGGAGCGCGGTGCATCCGTCGTCGTCCACGTCGCCGGAGATGAACCTCTCCGCGCCGTCCAGGCATACGTACGACGTGTTCTGGTGGCCCACCTCCATCAGAGGCGTCTCGGCGCCTTCGGCCAGAACGCACTCGCGGTAGTAGTCCAGCAGGCCGGCCCAGGCGGGCTGCGTATGAGCGGACTTCGCGGCGTGCGGCTGTGGCGGCTCCTCGGCGCCGGGGCGGGGTCGCGGCCTCAGGGGATCGAGGATGGGGGCCCGGCCGAATGGACTGTCCGCGATGACGATTCGGTCGTCGACGCCGAGCGCGGAGTGCACCGGCACCTGACGGCCACCGTCCTGGGCACGCATACGCCGGTTCACATAGTGGAACAGGTCGCTGACCTGTACTTCACGGCCGCCGTCCTTGCTGACCTTCCCCGTGCGCAGCGCCTCGATGACCTCACCGGTGAACGCCGACGGCTTCACGTCATCGCCGCCGCCCGCGTCAGCGAACGAGTCTTCCCCGGCCCGTGAGGACGACAGGACGTACACACCCCTGCTGGTCAGCGGGGGCTGCTCGCCGGATTTCGCCACGGAGCTGTCAGGCCGTCGGTCCGACGTACGCAGCCCCATGGCGAACCCGCCGCTGCGACAGCAGTCGATCATCACGATCTTCTGCGGTGCGACGCACTCTTCGAGCGAATCGTTGAGGAACCCAGCGCTGACACCGGTCGCGGCCACTCTGTCGTAGTCGGTGTCCTTGGCGACGAAGTGGAACTCGCCGCCGTCACGCACGGTGCGTACACCATGCCCGGAGACGTACACGAGCGCGAGCTCGTCCTCGTCGCGATCCTGAAGGAACTCGCCGATGACCGCCCGCATGTCGTCTGCTGTGAGATCGGATTCTGTCTGGACGGAGACGAAGTTGCCGATGTTGCGGTGCTTCAGGACCTGGGCGAGTCCCCGTACATCCGCTCGGACGGAGGCGAGTGGCGAGAAGCGGCCGTCGTCGTAGTGCTCGTTGCCGATCAGAAGAGCCCGGCGCTTATGGAGGCGGGTCACGCCGCGCTGTCATCCGGTCCGGGGCTGTCGTCGCCGGAGATCCGGTCCTGGAATTCGCGGACCATGCGTTCCTGTGCGGCGTCAGGGCGCCCGGTGATCTCGACGGAGTCGCCCGCGATGGTGACCACGACCTTGCGGTGTCGTTCCTTGGCGCACCACTCCTTGATCAGGGTGGTCAGGACCTGGGACGCTGGGCGAACGACAGCGGCAGTGGTAGCGGCCCAGAGAGCCACCTCGCCCACGCCCGTACCCTTATGGCCCGGTCCGGCGGGCCCTTCGGCGTCATGAAAGCCGACGACGAGACCGTCTGCCCTCTCCAGGCTGTCGTGCAGATCCCGGGTGAGGCGCTCCTGCCGGAGTGTGTCGCCGCCTGTGGGCACGGTGAGTGTCCACTGCGGTCCCCCGTCGCGCATGTGCTGCTCCTTGCGTTCGCTTATTTGCTTGTCCGGTCCGTTCAGCGACTTTGGCACGAGGACGTTCGCTGGTGACAGCCGGAGCCGAAGGGAGGGGCGGCATCCGGCCACCTCCGCCCTTTGGAGGAGCGGCGTCTCAGCCGCCGACCGGCGTCTCCCCGGGCGATCTCAGGCATCGAGGCGGGAGAGACGTTCTGCCAGCATCCCGCCGGCGCTGCTCAGGATGAGAGACTGCGGCGCCCTTCGCCCCGCTGCTCAGGCTGCGGCTTCGCCGGGATCCTCGTCCTCCGGGGGGTGGACCCAAGTAGTACCGGGTGCGAGGTCGGCCCCTGTCTCCGCCTTGTACTGCGCCTTCTTTTCCTCGCTGGCGTTCTGACCTCGGCGAGCTTCCGCAGGTGGGGCGTGGGTGACTGCCGAGGCTCGCCCGTGGTTTCAGTGACGGAGGTCTGCTCCTGATCCTCGGTGTCCTCCGGGACGCTCGGTTGCATGGAGTTCCTGGCGATCACGACAACGGCGGTCAGAGCCACGCTGCCGACAGCGCCGCCGACAGCGAGGATCTTCCCCTGTGCTTCCTGTACAGGGCCTTCGTCCTCTCGGCGAAGGAGGTGGGCTCGCCGTCCTCGGGCGTGAAGTCAGTCACGCGCACACATCTACCGAACCCATCCCTCACCTGTCAGGCAATCAGCTGACATCGCCCGATCAAGTTCAGTGGCGTGGCAGCTTCGCGAAGGTGGCCGACTGGGCGGCAGCCCGCCTTCTCGTAGGCCCGGATGCCGGCTGTGTTCGGGACGAGGACCTTGAGCCAGACCACGCGCAGGTTGGTGATGCGGAAGGCGTAGTCGAGGGTCTGGCGGGTGGCCTGGGTGCCGAGTCCGTGTCCGCGGGCTTCGGGGGCGGGCATGTCTGACGAGTCGCTGAGGGAAGGGGCGTGCGTTGCTCCCCCAGCGGCTGCCAGCTGGTCTGCCAGTTCCATTTGCCGAGGGACGCGGGTCAGCCCGTGGGCGGGCACTCTGCTGCAGGGCTTTCGCTCGTACGCCCTGGAAAGTCGGAAGGCCGGGACGCCGATTGTCGTCCCGGCCTCAGACCTGGCTTTCAGCGCAGACCGTACGCGTGGTTGTAAGGCGCTTCGGCGTCGGTGGCCCGGAGGAAGTGAGGCTGCTTCTTGGGCCTGCCGCCGCCCGTACGGCAAGCGACCCCAACCGGGGCGCCACAGTCGCGGCAATCCCAGTCAAGGGCCTCCGCCAGTCCCTGTGCCTTGATCTCGTCGAGCACCGCCCTGCGCTGCTTCCACCAGGCTTCCCTCTCGGGCCCTGTTGCCGGTGGCTCCGAGTTCTGTAGCTGACGGAACGCTCGCTGGCGCTCGGGATCGGCGAGGGGGCCGGACAGGGGTTTGGTGACGACGGAGGCCTGGGCTTCCTTCTCACCTGCCTCAAGTTCCGCCTCCAAGGCGTCGACCCGCTGACGCAAGTGGTGCTCGAAGTCAGTCAGCGTCGCCTCAGGATGCGTTCCGGAGAAGTTCAAGGTCTCCAGGTGGAAAGCGCGCAGAATGCCGAGCGTGTGCTGCACCCTGTGGTTGGTGAACTCGCGCATCGTGGTACCGGTGGTCCTCTCGTTTGGCGGCCGGGTGGGTGAAGGCTCAGAGGTACCGGCCGAAGGCTGTCTCCAAGCGCTCGACGGCATCGTCGTGGGCACTCAAATGCGGCTGCATAACCCACAGGTCCTGGCGGAAGGGCTCGAACCCCAAGGACCGCCAGGTGCGTTGGGTGACCGACTTCTCCCGTGCCTCCCGTGTCCTGTCCTCCCGTTCGTCGACAGGGATGTCGATCGGGTATGGATGCGTCGCCACGAGCGCCGCCTGGCTGGCCACCCAGCGGAGCATGCGGCCGATCAACAGCCGGCCGACGCCGCCCAGGCCACGCCAGGCTGGCGCGATCCGTGCCCGGTCGATGATGACGACGTGAGTGCCGCTCACCAGGCAGTCCTCCAGGTCGCCATGGAGGCCGAGATCGGCGGACTTGTCGAAGAGCGGGGCGAAGTGCTCGTAGTCGGCGTCGCGCGAGTCCAGCGACGCGTAGATATGGCCGATGCGCCACAGGTCCAGCGTGAGCCCAGACATGGAGAGGATCGTCAACTCCTGACGCTGGTCCTGCGACGTCTGGGCTAGCGATATACGCGGGCCGAGGAGGCGGGCATTGTCGGCCACTGCCTCCTCGTCGTCCGGCTCCCACAGGGGCAGGACGGCACGGCAGCCCCATTCCAGCGTTGCCGGATCGTCGTGGGCGTCCGATGCGACAAGAGATGCGGCGGAGTCGAAACGTAACTCCAGGCGGTTCAGGCACGTCAGAAGCTCCACCCCTGCGGGTGCGGCATCAGTCATGAGGTCAAACGCTAGCCACTGGTCCCGCTTTCTAAGGGGCGTTTCCTGATTTCAGCGGCGCTCCTTTGCGCAATGGCGAGAGCCTTGGCCTTTCCCGCATCAATGGGCGCGCCGGGGAGCTGGCAAGTGGCCCAGGTCACAGGTCATGCGCCCCGCCGTCGTACCCGGGTGTCGACTGAGGTGGCGCAAGGTGGTGCGCCGCGTGCCTTCTGGGCTGGGCGCTTTCGCGAGATAGGGCACGTGGAGGGCACGGCGGGTCGTGAGAGGTCTAGCCAACCAACAAGGCCCAGGTCTCCGACCTGGGCCTCAGCTATCGAGCGGGTGACGGGAATCGAACCCGCACCCTGAGCTTGGGAATCAACGGCGCGTGAGTGCCGGAAGGTGCTCTGGCCTGCGCAAAGCTCAGTACCTGCTGCCGACCCGTGGGCCCCTCAATGCTTGTGTTGACCGCTATTGACCGCGCTGAAGGGCACGGATGGGGCACGAGCATGGCCCGGCGCCATGGTGGTGGAATTGGGGAGCGCTTGGGCGTGGTGTCCGCGCGCCCGTGGCGGGAGTTGAGGGTGGCATCGCAGGCGCAATCGATCATCGACGAGTCCGCTACATGCCGTTTCTTCCTTTTTTTGGGGGGCGCTTGCAAGTTCGGTGGCGGTGGCGGTGTGAGTCAAAATCCAGCCGGGTGGGTACAGGCGCGCCGCAGGGCCTCGGTGAGGGTGCGGTTGATGAACGCTGCTCGCGAACGGGGCGAGGTACAACCATCCGCCCACCTGTGCCGTCCAACAACGCCGTCAAAAAAGCCCTCTCGGGGGGCTCATGCGAAGTGGGAGATTCGATGCCAGTGAGTGGGCAGTGGGATCCTTTCGACGGTGAGGCGGAATCACGCGTGGGTGAGGAACATGCGCTGATGTTCGTACGCACCTGACGCTGTGCTACACGCCCTCGACACCCGACTCGACGGCACGCCCGCTGCCGCAAGCTCCGCCAAACGCTATCGCCGCGTCTTGAACGTCGTCCTGCGCTATGCCATCCGCCAGAACGTCCTGGCGGACAACCCGTTGCCCAAGGGGAGGGACGAGAACGCCGCCCCGAAGACCTCCGGCGCAGTCGACAAGCGCTCTCTCCTCAACCCCGGGCAGGTGGCTGCACTGCTCGTCTGGATCGCCTCCCGCCCGCGCACCGGCCACCGGCTCACGGCGTTCTTCGCGACGCTCTACTACGCCGGCCTCCGCCCCGAGGAAGCGGTCGCACTCCGCGTCGAGGGCGCCGTCCTCCCTTCCACCGGTTGGGGTGAACTCCGGGTGCACACCGCAGCGCCCGAGGTCGGCAAGCAGTGGACGGACGACGGCGAGGTCCACGAGACCCGGGATCTGAAGGGGCGGGCGTCAGGGGACACCCGCACCGTGCCCGTGCATCCCGCCCTCGCATCGATCCTCCACACCCTCGTCGCCCAGGACCAGTTGACAGCGGGAGATCTCTTCTTCCCCGGCGAGAAAGGCGGCCTGCTCGCCGGCTCCGTCTACCGGCGAGCCTGGGACAAGGCCCGCACGGCAGTCCTGACCGAGCGGGAGTACAGCTCGCCCGTTGGCAAGCGGGTGTACGACCTCCGCCACACCTGCCTGACGACCTGGCTCAACCACGGCATCCCGCCCGCGCAGGTCGCCGAATGGGCAGGCAACAGCGTGCCGGTGCTGCTTTCCACCTACGCGCGCTGCATCATCGGACAGACCGTTGAACTACAGCAGCGCATCGAGGGGCCCCAGAAGCTCCCGGGCGTGCCACTGGCTCCAGGCCCCAGGGACTTGCTCTCACGGCCGCTTTCCACGGCGGCGGGCCGCGCCCGCTGATCGCGACGGTGACAAGGTGCATACGGTAGGGCCCGGCTTCGGTCGGGCCCTATGCCTATACCCGTATGTCGAGTGAGCGAGGAGGCAAGAGGCGCAGCCGAGGGGTGCTCCCCTTCCAAGATCTCGTGGCGCGAAGGGCCGCCTCGCCCCCGGAGGGCCGGACCCTCGTATCACCGGGCACGCCGAAACTTCGGGAAGTTTTCGGGAAGAACAGCCGCCGAAACCCGCCCCGGACCGCCTCCAGCCGGACAGATCCGCCTTCTCCGCCCCCGGCATCCGACGGCCCGACGAAGCCACCAAACACCCCCTGACCAGCAAAAAGACCCTCCCAAGAGGAGGGTCTCGCGAAGCGCCCCCGGCAGGACTCGAACCTGCGGCCAAGTGCTTAGAAGGCACCTGCTCTATCCACTGAGCTACGGGGGCCGGGTGTGAACGTGGATCACGGACCGCGGACAAGGATAGAGGTCCGGGTGCCTCGTCCCGGTTGCTTCACCTCCGTGGCACGTTGTGGAGGTTCCGTGAAGCGGTCCCGATAATCGCAGGCAGGTACGAATCCTGCACCGCTTTTGGCGCCTCGTGCGGCGGGTGTTGTGCACTCGTTATGCCTCCGCCTCGTGTGTCGCGGACGTCTCGCGCGCCACTTATCCCGTTCTGTAGGGGTTCTTGCGGCGCGCACGAGGGGTTATACGCTTCAAAAACCCAACGAAATTGGGCATTCTGCACATGTGGCGACCTTGGACGTACGACCCCGGCTGATCGACGCACTGTCCGTTCTGCGCGACCGCGTCGACGCCGCACGCTTTCCACTGCCACTCCGGGGCGCTGCCCGCGCCCGGCGCAATCGGGCCGAGCTGCTCGCCCAGCTCGATGACTATGTGATTCCCCGTCTGCGCTCTCCTCAGGCCCCGCTGCTCGCGGTGATCGGCGGATCGACCGGTGCGGGCAAGTCCACGCTGGTCAATTCGCTGGTCGGGCGGCGGGTCTCGGAGGCCGGGGTGCTGCGCCCGACGACGCGTACGCCGGTGCTGGTCTGCCATCCCGACGATCTCCACTGGTTCGCCGGACCACGCGTCCTGCCCCAGCTCGCCCGGGTGTGGGTTCCCGAACAGGATGACGGCGGCGAGGGCGCATATGCGGCGGGTGGTGGGCGTGGGACGGGCAGTGGGCCGGGCGCCCGTATGGCGCATGGGTCCTGTGCGGGTCATGCGACTCACGGGGGACATCGTGAGCCCCATGGGGGGAATGGGCCGGGGGCCGGCCCGGAGGGTCGTGGTGGCGCGCACAGGGTGGTGGGTGGGGCGGGAGCGGAGCGTAAGGCGTCCGAGCTGTATGTGGAGGAGGAGGCGGCGGGGGCCGCGGAGAGCCATGGATATGGGGCTGCGGTGGGTGAGGGTGCGGCTGGTGGGGACTTTGGGGCGTACGGCGGCGGGGGTGGGGGGAGTGGCGTAGGGCTCGGGAGGGACGGGGGCGGGGCCGAGACGGGGATGCTGACGGTGCGGATCGAGACCGATCCGGCGTTGCCCAGCGGGCTGGCGCTGCTGGACGCACCGGACATCGATTCGCTGGTCGCGCGGAACCGGGAGCTGGCCGCCGAGCTGATCTGCGCGGCGGATGTGTGGGTGCTGGTCACCACGGCGGCCCGGTACGCGGATGCGGTGCCCTGGCATCTGCTGCGTACGGCCAAGGAGTACGACGTGACGCTGGTGACCGTCCTGGACCGGGTGCCGCATCAGATTGCCACCGACATCTCCGGGCGGTACGCCGAACTTCTCCAGCGCGCCGGGCTCGGCCATGTCCCGCGGTTCACCATTCCCGAGCTGCCCGAATCGGCCGGCGGAGGCAGCGGGCTGCTGCCCGCCACGGCCGTCGCGGCGCTGCGGGAGTGGCTGGAACGGCACGCCCAGGACCCCGTCGCCCGCGCCGCCGCGGCGGAACGCACGGCCGCCGGGGTGATCGCCTCGCTGCGCAGCCGGCTGCCCGCACTGGCCGGGGCCGCCGCCGCCCAGCATGCTGCGGCGCTGCGGCTGGCCGGCCGGGTCGAGGAGGCGTACGAGCGGGCCGCGGAGCGGGTACGGCAGGAGGTCGCGGCCGGTGAGGTGCTCTCCGGGGACGCGCGCGCCCACTGGCGCGACCATGGGCTCGACGGCCGGTCGGACGAGCTGCTCGACGCCCTGACCGACGGGCTCACCTCGCTGCTGACCTGCGCCGTGGACGAGGCCGACGAGCGGGCCGCGGAGTCCTGGCGGCGGGATCCCGCGGCGGCCGAGGTCGCGCTGACGGCCGCCGCGGGCGCCTCGGGTGCGGGCGGCCGGCTCGGGGTGATCGTCCGGCGCTGGCGGCGCTGCCTGGAGGAGCTGGCCGAGGAGGAGACCCGTGAGGCGCGCGCCGGCCAGGCCGGGGAGCGTGCGGGGTCGGTGGAGCCGGAGGAATCGGCCGCGCTGTTGGCCACGGCGCTGCTCGGCGGCCGTCGCGCCCGTACGGCGGGCGAGAACCTCGCCGACCTCCTGGGGGCGCAGAGCGCGCTCCGGCTCTGCGAACGGGGCGGCCGGCTCCTGGCCACCTATCTGGAGCGCGCGCTGGACGGTGAGCGCGAGCGGCGGCTGGCGCCCCTGGACCAGCTGACCGTGCCCCTGGACCAACAGGCGGAGCTGATTGCCGCGCTGTCCGTATTGCAGAGGGAGAAGCAGCGGGAGACGGAGAAGGAGCCGCGGCAGCAGCAGCGGCAGGCGGACGAGCGGGCGAGGGCGATGGAGAAGGAGGAGGTGTCGGGGTGAGCGATTCCGAGGCGGTTGGTTACGGGGAGGGCGCGGGGAACAACGGGCGGGGGATGGGGGAGGGGAAGCCCGGCGGTGCGGTGGGGGAGGGCGTGATGCCGGGTGAGGACGTGGCGTTGAGGAGCGGCGTGGGGTCGGTAGCCGGTAGTGCGCCGGTGGTGGGTGAGTCGCTGGTGGCTGGTGGGATGGCTGGGGGAGAGCGGAGGCCGGGGGAGTCGGTGGCGACGGGGGCCGGTGTGGCGACGGGGGCGCCTCCCGTGGAGGGAGAGCCTGTGGTGGGTGCAGAGGCTGTGGTTCCTGTGGTCTCTGGGGCTTCTGGGGAGTTGGCGGGGGCAGCGGAGCATCAGCGGGCTCAAGTGGCTCATGGGGCTGTGGTGTCGGAGGCGGAGCAGGAGTCCGAAGTGGCTTCGGGGGCGGCTGTGCACGAGGCAATGGTGGGCGGGGCGTGGGATGACGGGTTGATTGCGCGGCGGGCGCGGGGTGCGGGCGTGCCCAGGCCGGGGACGCGGGGGGAGCCGTCTGTGGAGGCAGGTGTGGCGGCGGGTGTGGGTGTGTCGTCCGGTGCCTCGGTCGGCACGCCGGCCGGTGTGCCGGTGGGGGCGGGTGCCGAGTCGGGTGCGCGGGCGGGCGGTGCGGCCCCTGCCGAGGAAGCCGGTGCCGGCGCTGCCCGTACTGCGGAAGCCCGTATCGGAGAGGCCCGTATCGGGGAGGCCCGTACGGCGGCAGTTCATGGCGCGGGATCCCGTATGGAGAGGGCGCGTGGCGAGGGAGCACGTGGCGCGTTCCGTGCCGACCCGCGTATGGAGGCCATGGTCCAGCCGCGTTCGCCGGCCGAGATGGAGAGCGGCGCCTGGGGCGCGTACCGGTGGGGCGCGGACGGGGGGCGGTGGGCCGTGGGGGGCGGGCTGCGCGGGCGGCTGGATGCGTTGCGGGAGTTGATCGCGCTGTCCCGGACCCGGCTGGACAGGCGGACGCTGGAGGGGGCGGGCCGGGTGCTGGAGACGGCGGACGAGCGGTACCGGCTGTCCGGTGAGCACACCGTCGTCGCCATCGCGGGGGCGACCGGCAGCGGTAAGTCGTCGCTGTTCAACGCGCTGGCCGGGGCGAACCGTTCACAGGTCGGGCCGCGGCGGCCGACGACCGCGGAGCCGGTGGCCTGTGTCTGGCCGGGCAGCCGGCCGGGCGCGGACGGGCTGCTGCACCGGCTCGGCGTGCCCACCCACCGCCGGCATGTTCCGGCCGACGGCAGCACCGAGCTGCGCGGACTCATCCTGATCGATCTGCCCGACCACGACTCCTCGGCCACCGAGCACCGCGCCCAGGTGGACCGGATGCTGGAGCTGGTGGACGCGGTGATCTGGGTGGTGGACCCGGAGAAGTACGCGGACGCGGTGCTGCACGAGCGCTATCTGCGGCCGCTGGCGGGCTACGCCGAGGTCATGTTCGTCGTCCTCAACCAGGTGGACCGGCTGCCCGGGGACGCCGCCGACCAGGTGGTGGACGATCTGCGCCGGCTGCTGGACGAGGACGGGCTGGCGCTCGGCGAACACGGGGAGCCCGGCGCGGCGGTGCTCGCGCTGTCCGCGGCGACCGGCCGGGGCGTGGGGGAACTACGGGAGGCACTCGGCCAGTTCGTCGCGGAACGGGGCGCGGCGGACCGGCGGCTGGCGGCGGATGTGGACGCGGCGACCGAGCGGTTGCGGTCGGCATATGTGGCGCAGAACGGGATCGGGCTGACCGAACGGGCCCGTGCGGAGTTCGACGACCGTTTGGCGGAGGCGGTGGGGGCGGTGGCCACCGGGCGGGCGGCGGAGCGCGATTGGCTGCGGTACGCGGAGCGTGCCTGCGGGTCTCCGTGGTCGCGGATGCGGCGGTGGCGGTGGCGGGGCAGCCGGTGGGGGGCCGGTGGCTTCGGGGCGGGGGCGAACGAGGGGTGGATGACGGGCGCGGGGGCGACCGGAGCGGGGACGACGGGAGTGCGGGCTACGGGAGCGGGGGACGGCCAGGGAGGAGGACGTGCAGGCGCCGGGCAGACGGGCGCCGGGCGGACCGATGAGGGGCGGATCGGTGCGGGGCGGGGCCGTAGGGGGCGGGCGGGAGCGAGGTGGAGCCAGGACGGGCGGGCCGCCATGGGGCAGGTCTGCGCGGGGCACGGGGAAGCGGGACGGACGGGAACGGGACGGGCGCATTCCGGGCCGAACGGTGAGGGGCCCGAGGGTCTGACCGCTTCCGGGCGGAGCGGCAGGCGGCAGGGCCTGGTGGAGCGGCAGTGGGCGGCCGGGCATCCGGGAGCCGGCGGGGCCGGGGCCGGTGAGATGGGCGCGTCGGCGGTGGACGGCCGGGCGGCGGCCCGGCCGGTGGTCGAACACGCCGTCCGCACGGTGGCCGCCGAGGCGGCGCACGGGCTGCCGGCGCCCTGGGCCCACGCAGTGCGGGAGGCGGCGGACCGCGGTGCCTACGGGCTGCCGGAGGCACTGGACAAGGTGGCGGCGGATGCCGAGGAGGCCCTACGGGGCGGGCCGGCCGTGAAGCCGCGGTGGTGGACGGTTGCCGCCTCGTTGCAGGGCATGCTGTCCGTCCTCCAAGTCGTCGGTGTGCTGTGGCTGCTGGGCGCGGTCACAGGCGTGGGCGATGCGACGGCCTGGATCTCCGGGCTGCTGCCCGCGGTTCTCGGGTCGGTGGGCGGGCCGGCGCTGGGGTGGATGTGCCGGGTGGTGGCGCGCGGACCGGCCCGCCGTTACGGGCAGGACGCCGAGCGGCGGCTGCGGAGCACGGCGGCGGCGTGCGGGCGGGCGCGGGTGCTGGAGCCGGTCGCCGCCGAGCTGCTGCGCTATCGCGAGGTGCGGGAGCAGTACGCGGTGGCCTCGGGCGTGTGACGGCGGGAGGGCAGCGGAGCAAACGGGGAGTGGCGCAACGGCCGGGTGGGGGCGGGAGTTGGTGACCGGCGGGGTGGAGGGGACGGCTGAGGCGACCGGGCGGTAGCGGCTGTGGCGGTCGCGGTCGCGGCCGGGGACGAGGGAGGCGTGGGCGAGGGCGGCCGGGGCGGATGACGGCTGGAGTGGATGACGACCCGGGGCCGAGGGCGGCTGGTGAGCGCGGAGAAGGCCCGATGGCTGCCGGCAGGCGGGGCCAGCCGGGAGACAGTGCCCCCGGGCTGTGAACACCCCAGCGTCGCTCCCCTTCTCTCTCCCTCCCGGGTGGCCGAGTTGTCCACAGTCGGCCACCCGTCCACACCCCGCCGCGGCGCTTGCCGAATCCGTGCAGCATGAGGTCAACGCAGCGCGAGCGGTACGCGACGAGAGCGGCCGCCGGACACGGGGGAGGCGCAGCAGGTGAACGACACGATGGTGACGCTGGTGGGGAATGCCGCGACGGCGGTGGAGCACCGGCAGACGGCGGCGGGTGTGACGGTGTCGAGATTCCGGCTGGCGGCGACCTCCCGCCGGTGGGACAAGGCACAGGAGCGCTGGACCGACGGCGAGACGAGTTTCTATACGGTCCGGTCGTGGCGTGGGCTCGCCGACAATGTGGCGGCGTCGGTGGCGGTGGGTGAACCCCTCATCGTCCAGGGACGGTTGCGGCTGCGGGAGGGGGAGCAGCCACCCGAGAAGGGTGGGCAGCGCTGGTTCTCGGCGGAGGTCGACGCCGTGGCGATCGGCCACGATCTCACGCGGGGCACCGCCGCATTCCGAAGGGTCCTCCGGGCGGTACGCACGGGAGCGGACGGCACTTCCGCCCCCGCTCAGCAACCTTCCCCGGCGCCGGAAGCCCCCACAGCATCGGAGCCCTCCCCATCAGGACAGTTGTCCTCGGCACCCGCTCCGCCGGCGCAACAAGACTTATGGGAAAGCCCATTGCCGGAAGCCGGCGCCCGGACGACCCCCAAGGCACCGACAGCAGCCAACTCTCCCACCGCAAACAACTCTCCAACGACAACCAACTCTCCAATCAACTCCCCAACGGACACCGACCCGCCAACGGACGCCAAGGCGCGGACAGCCGGTGAAGCGCGGCCACCCTCCAGAACCCGGGCGGCCTCCAGACCCCGTCCAGCCTCCAAAACCCGGACAGGCGCCAGAGCTCGGACAGTTCGCAAGGATCAGACGGCCGCCAGGGTCGCCACGACCGCGAAAACGCCTGCGACCAGCGGGATTGCAGCCGGAGGGGGGAGCCCGGGGGACTCCGCCGCATCGTCTTCCTGCGTGCCCCATTCGCCGGGCAAGGTGAGTTTGCCCTGAAAAGTCCCGGTGATTTGTCGATAATGCCAGGTCAGGGTGCTCGTGGTCGGTAACGATTGCGATTCGGATCGCTTATGAGATGCCATTACTGGGGACCCTGATGCACCTGCTCCATAAGATCCGACAAGTACTCACGGGGGCTGACGAGTTCGGCTGTTGAGTTCTTTGGGATCTTTCCGGCGAGGCAACCTCTCCCACTCGACCGCCTCGCCCAGAGGGGAATTTCATGCTTTCGATAAAGAGGCGGGGCGCAGCCCGCCTTGCCGCCGCGGTCGTGGCCTCCGGCCTCGTCGCGGCGGGTGCGATAGCCACCGCGGGGCCTGCCGCGGCGGACGAGACGACCCCCGCCCACGGGGGTGCCACCGCCACGCTCGGCGGTCTGAAGACCTTTGACCAGGCGGTCGTGCACAACGACGGAGGGGACCAGCGCGTCGGCGCCGGCCTCTTCGAGATGGCGGTCGACAACGGCGGCACGCTCCAGACGTACTGCATCGACATCCACAACCCGACGCAGCAGCAGGCCAAGTACCAGGAAGTGCCCTGGAGCGCCTCGTCGCTGCACAACAACGGGGACGCGGGCAAGATCCGCTGGATTCTTCAGAACTCCTACCCGCAGGTGAACGACCTGGCCGCGCTCGCCACCAAGGCCGGCGCCGGGAACCTCACCGAGAAGACCGCCGCGGCCGGCACCCAGGTCGCGATCTGGCGCTTCTCCGACCACGCCAAGGTGGACGCGGTCGACCCGGCGGCCGAGAAGCTCGCCGACTACCTCGAGAAGAGCGCGCAGAACGTCGCCGAGCCCAAGGCCTCGCTGACGCTCGACCCGCCGGCCGTCTCCGGCAAGTCCGGCAGCAAGCTCGGCCCGGTCACCGTGCACACCAACGCCGACAGCGTCACGATCTCCCCGGCCGCCGGTGTGCCTGCCGGTGCCAAGGTCGTCGGCAAGGACGGCAAGCCGGTCACCAGCGCGACCGACGGCACCCAGCTGTTCTTCGACGTGCCCGCGGGCGCCGCGGACGGCAGCAGCTCGCTGACCGCGCAGGCCGCCACCAAGGTCCCGGTCGGCCGCGCCTTCACCGGCATCGGTGAGCACGCCAAGAGCCAGACCCAGATCCTGGCCGGCTCCAGCGAGTCCACGGTCTCCGCGGCCGCCACGTTCTCGTGGAAGAAGCAGGGCGCCATCCCGGCGATCACCGCGGAGAAGAACTGCGCCAAGGGCGGCGTGGACGTCACGGCGAGCAACAAGGGCGATGAGGCGTTCCGCTTCCAGCTCTCCGGCAAGGACTACGAGATCGCGCCCGGCAAGTCGCAGACCGTGACCGTGCCGGTGGCCGAGGACCAGCCGTACAACATCACGATCAAGGGTGAGGGCGGCTTCAAGAAGTCGTTCTCCGGGGTCCTGGACTGCAAGACCGCCGGCAGCGGCGGCGGCAAGCCCTCCAGCCAGCCCAGCCCGGCCTCGGTCGGCGGCAGCACCGGCGGGGACAAGGGCGGCGACCTCGCCGAGACCGGTTCCAGCAACGCCACCCCGATGATCGCGGGCATCGCGGTCGTCCTCGTCGTGGTCGGCGGCGCGGCGGTGTTCTTCCTCCGTAAGAAGAAGGCCGGCACCCCCGCCCAGTAACACCCGGCGGCCGGTGTCCCTCCCGGCGTCCGGCCGTACTCGGTGACCACTCGGCTCGGTGACCACTCGGTGACCCGAGGGTGAGCCCCCGACGGCCCCGGAGCGCAGCAGCCCTCCGGGGCCGTCGGCGTTCGCTCGGCGCCGTCCGCATCGCGGACAGCCGGACAGGGCCGGGCTCACGTACACAGAGCCGGCTCACGTACAGCGGCAGCGCGTCCGGCACGCCACGCGCACCGCCGGAGCCCGCTCCCAGGTGATCAACGCTGACAGACGGCAATCAAGCGGACACAGGGGCGTGGCAGGCCGGGGTTGAGCAGGGGCGCTCTGACCTACTCGTTTCCGCCTGAGCGCAGGCGTACGGCAAGATGGGGTGTATCTGCCCTCCCTCGGTTGCCGCGCACGATGGCCCCGGGGCGGTGCCGCACAGACCCTGATCGATCCAATCTGCCGGACGGTTTCTCTTGGCTGAGTACATCTACACGATGCGCAAGGCGCGCAAGGCGCACGGCGACAAGGTCATCCTCGATGACGTGACGCTGAGCTTCCTGCCGGGCGCAAAGATCGGTGTCGTGGGTCCCAACGGCGCCGGTAAGTCCACGGTGCTGAAGATCATGGCTGGTCTTGAGCACCCGTCGAACGGTGACGCGTTCCTCTCCCCGGGCTACACCGTCGGCATGCTCCTTCAGGAGCCGCCGCTGGACGAGTCCAAGACCGTGCTGCAGAACGTGCAGGACGGCGCGGCCGAGATCATGGGCAAGCTCCACCGCTTCAACGAGGTCGCCGAGCTGATGGCGACCGACTACTCCGACGCGCTGATGGAGGAGATGGGCAAGCTCCAGGAGGACCTCGACCACGCCAACGCGTGGGACCTGGACACCCAGCTGGAGCAGGCCATGGACGCGCTCGGCTGCCCGCCCGGCGACTGGCCGGTCACCAACCTCTCCGGTGGCGAGAAGCGCCGCGTCGCGCTGTGCAAGCTGCTGCTGGAGGCCCCCGACCTGCTGCTCCTCGACGAGCCCACCAACCACCTGGACGCCGAGTCCGTGCAGTGGCTGGAGCAGCACCTGGCGAAGTACCCCGGCACCGTCGTCGCCGTCACCCACGACCGGTACTTCCTCGACCACGTGGCCCAGTGGATCTGCGAGGTCGACCGCGGCCGCCTGCACGGCTACGAGGGCAACTACTCCAAGTACCTGGAGACCAAGCAGACCCGTCTCAAGGTCGAGGGCCAGAAGGACGCCAAGCGCGCCAAGCGCCTCAAGGAAGAGCTGGAGTGGGTCCGCTCCAACGCCAAGGGGCGGCAGGCCAAGTCCAAGTCGCGGCTGGCCCGTTACGAGGAAATGGCCGCCGAGGCCGACAAGATGCGGAAGCTGGACTTCGAGGAGATCCAGATCCCGCCGGGCCCGCGGCTGGGCAGTGTCGTCGTCGAGGTCGACAAGCTCAACAAGGCCTTTGGCGAGAAGGTCCTGATCGAGGACCTGAGCTTCACCCTGCCGCGCAACGGCATCGTCGGCATCATCGGTCCGAACGGCGCCGGCAAGACCACGCTGTTCAAGATGCTCCAGGGTCTGGAGACCCCGGACTCCGGCGACATCAAGGTCGGCGAGACCGTCAAGATCTCCTACGTCGACCAGAGCCGCGAGAACATCGACCCCAAGAAGACCCTGTGGGCCGTGGTCTCCGACGAGCTGGACTACATCAACGTCGGCCAGGTCGAGATGCCCTCGCGGGCGTACGTCTCCGCGTTCGGCTTCAAGGGCCCGGACCAGCAGAAGCCGGCCGGGGTGCTCTCCGGCGGTGAGCGCAACCGCCTCAACCTGGCGCTCACCCTCAAGCAGGGCGGCAACCTGCTGCTCCTCGACGAGCCGACCAACGACCTCGACGTCGAGACCCTGTCGTCGCTGGAGAACGCGCTCCTGGAGTTCCCGGGCTGCGCCGTGGTCGTCTCCCACGACCGCTGGTTCCTCGACCGCGTCGCCACGCACATCCTGGCGTACGAGGGCGACTCCCGGTGGTTCTGGTTCGAGGGCAACTTCGAGTCCTACGAGAAGAACAAGATCGAGCGCCTCGGTGCGGACGCGGCCCGCCCGCACCGCGCCACGTACAAGAAGCTCACCCGGGGCTGACCGGCGTGCGACACCTCTACTCCTGCCCCCTGCGCTGGTCGGACATGGACGCGTTCGGCCATGTCAACAACGCGGTGTTCGTCCGCTACCTCGAAGAGGCGCGGATCGACTTCACGCGCCGGCTGGCGCCGGGGGACGGCAGCCCGTCGTTCACGGGCGGCTCGGTCGTCGCCCGGCACGAGATCGACTATGTGCGGCCGCTGGTCCACCGGCACGCCCCGGTGACCGTCGAGTTGTGGGTGAAGAAGATCAGCGCCGCGTCGATGACGGTCGGCTATGAGGTCAAGGACGAGGACACCCTCTACCTGCGGGCCTCGACCGTCGTTGTGCCGTACGACTTCACCGAGGAGCGTCCCCGCCGCCTCAGCGCGGAGGAGAAGGCGATCCTGAAGGAGTATCTGGACGACGCCGCGCATCAGGGGGGATCCGCCGCGGTATGACGGCGCTGCACCTGGCCGATGCGGGGGAGGCGGCGGATCTCGCCGCCTTCCTCGCCCGCCTGATCCACTACGACCGCGCCGCCGCGGTACGGCTCCAGGCCGGCGGCGGGGTGCTCGCCGTCTTCGGCCGCCCGCCGTCCTTCGAGGTGCTGGCCATCCGTACGGCCCGGCTCGCCGACGACACCAGCCTGGACCGTACGGTCTCGGCCGGTGAACTCCTCGACGGCGTGGACGAGTCGGCGGGTGTGCTGACCGTGCCCGCCGCCGTCACCGGTCCGCCGTGGACCGGGGTGCTGCCGCCGCGCGGCGGCTGGCAGCGGGTGCCGGGGCTGCCCGCGCCCGAGGCGCTGATGCGTGCGGTGGCCGCCGCGGTCGCCGAATTCCGCGCCCGTGACGAGGCGTTGCCGCCGCAGCACCGCACCCGCACCGAACGGGACCGCATCGGCCGGGAGATCTGGTCGCGCACCCTGGGCGACACCCATCTCCCGCTGCGCGCCGCGCATGCCGCGCAGTCGCTGGGCTTTCTGCGGCCGGTGCGGGCCGGGGCGCTGGCGGGCAGCGGCAGCGCTCCCGGCGCCGGCTCCGCGCAGCCCGGGCACCGGCCGCTGAGCCTGCTGTCCACGGGCGGCTGGCTGCGGCTGAGCACTCCGTACGGGTCGATCGCCGTACGCACCGGCGGCCCGACGGGGCTGACCGGGCTGTCGGGTCTCACGGTCACGCCCGTCTGACCCTCACGCCCCTCTGACCCTCCGGCCGTTTCGTCGACGCCTAACCCCCACTCCCGTCCCCGTCCCCGTCCCCGTTCTCGCCCCGGCCCCGGGCCGCCCCATCCGCCGTGTGGTCCGGCCACACCCCGATGTGGTCGCTCTCCAGTTCCAGCAGGACGCGGTGGGCCATGCCCAGGCTGGTGGTGTACTCGGTGGGCAGCTGGAGCCGGCCCGCCCGGTCGAGCATGGCGTACTCGCGGGACACCAGGGACTCCTGGCCGGTGGTGGCGTCCCGTTCGGTGCGGCGCAGTACCTCCGAGGAGGTGCGGCCGTCGCGGATCGCGACCGTGCGCCGGACCTCGCTCGCCACCGCCTGGTCATGGGTGACGATCACGATGGTGGTGCCCAGTTCCTCGTTGGCGGTGCGGAAGGCCGTGAAGACCTGTTCGGCGGTGTGTGAGTCCAGTTCGCCGGTCGGCTCGTCGGCCAGCAGGACGGACGGGGTGTTGGCCAGGGCCACCGCGATGGCGGTGCGTTGCTGTTCGCCGCCGGAGAGCTGGTGTGGACGGCGGTCCCGGCAGTGGTGGAGCGAGAGCATCGACAGCAGCTCCTCGGCCCCCTTCGTCCGGGCCACCCGCCGCCGGCCGCCCCGCAACTGCATCGGCAGCATGACGTTCTGAAGGGCCGTCAGATACGGCAGCAGATTGCGGGAGGTCTGCTGCCAGACGAAACCGACCACCTCGCGGCGGTAGCCGAGCCGGGCCCTGGCGTCCATCGTCAGCAGATCGCGGCCGGCGACGGTGGCGGCGCCCGCGGTGGGCACGTCCAGGCCGGCCAGGATGTTCATCAGGGTGGACTTGCCGCTGCCGGACGCGCCGACCAGCGCCATCAACTCGCTCTCCGCGACCAGCAGATCGAGCCCCTGTAGTGCCTGCACCTCCACCCCGTCGGTGGTGAAGACCCGCACCAGCCGGTCGCAGGCGATCAGCGCGTCATGCCCGTAGGCGGGCCGCCCGCGCCGGGAGGCCGCGCGCCGCTCCAGCTCGGCCAGGCTGGTGGGCGCGGCGGGCCGGGGCCCGGACGCCGGGTCCGCCGCGGGGGCGGGCGCGTCCGGTGGGGTGTCGTCGGGCCGTGTGGTCATCGGGTGTCCCCCGCTCTCAACTCGGTGCTCTCGAGCCGCCGTCCGCTCAGCCAGACCTGGGCCAGGGCCACCGCCAGGGCCAGGGCGACCACGCCCGCCGACGGCAGCAGCAGGGACGCGGGATCGGTGTGCAGTCGTACGGTGTCCGCCGCGCCGCCGCCCGAGGTGCCGGGGAGAGCGAGCGCGGTGAGGTCCGTACCGGGGCCCAGCAGCCGGATCGTGGCGACGCCGGCCAGTGCGCCCCCGACGGCCGCGAGCAGCGCCGGCGGCAGCGCCTCCAGGACCAGCAGCCATCGTCCCTGGGCCGGGGCCATCCCCATCGTGCGCAGCCTGGCCAGGAGTTGGCCGCGCTGGGGGGCCGCCTGGAGGAGGGACAGCAGCAGGGCGAGCAGGGCGAAGCCGGCGCCGGCCGCGACCGCGGCGGTGTAGAGGCGTATCGCGCCCTGCTGGAGGGGCGAGTCGGCGAACCCGTCGCGTACGGCGGAGCGCAGCGCCAGACGCACCGACAGCGATCCCGGGGTGTGGGCCCGTACGGCGGTGCGCAGCGCGCCGGTGTCCAGGGAGCGGCCGGACAGCAGGAGGACGGAGGGGCCGGTGGCGGGGTCGCGGTAGGTGTCGGGGTAGCGGCGGGCGACGCTCCCGGCGTCGACGACGACGAAGTCGCCGCCGGGCTGCGCGGGGGTGTCGGCGCGTACGGTCTCCGGGCGGATGACGAGCTGGCCGAACTCCGGCTGGAGGGCCATGGGGGCGCGCCCGAAGCGGGTCAGGAAATGGGGGGAGACGAGCGCGGGCAGCGGGCGGTCGCCGCCGGGGTCGGCCAGGTCCTGGGCGGGGAACGCGCCCAGGCCGGTGGCCCGTGCGAGCCGGGCGTACGCCTCGGCGTCGGCGATGACCAGGTAGAGAGGCGGCCCGTTGTCGTCGGCGGCCTGGACGTCGATACGCAGCGGAACCGCGTTCTCGACTCCCGGTACCTTGCCGGCCGCCCGCCGCAGCGCTTCGGGGAGCGGCTTGTCGGCCGAGATCCGGGCCTCGGCGCCGACCGCGGTCAGCGCCGCGTGGTCCCGTGCCGCGGCGACCCCGGCCAGCACCGAGCCACCGAATGACGCCGTGGTCAGCGCCACCACCAGGGCCAGCAGTGGCAGTCCGGCGGTGGACGGGGCGCGGCCCGCGCGGGCCAGCGACAGAAAGCCGGTCAGCCCGGCGGTGCGGGCGGCGGGGCGGGCCGCCAGCCGCGGCACTATCGGACTGAGGCGCATCAGGACCAGCGCGGCGATCACCCCGATCAGCACCGGCGCGGTGCTGACCAGCGCGTCCACCCCGCCCGTCGCCGTACTGCGGCCCCGCAGCGCGAGCACCGCGCCCACCGCCAGTACCAGCACGGTCAGTTCGGCGACGGTTCGGCGCCGGGAGGGGGGGGGGGGGGGAGAAAGAGGGAGAG
>NZ_JBYISA010000034.1:0-83019 GCF_057708345.1 Streptomyces sp. bgisy130 | reverse complement strand
AGGCGGCAGACGGAGCGGGCTCTCGCTCTCCGGAACATCTCGCTGTGATCCCTCTGGCATCACCAATTCGGTTTGAGAGAGCTACGGATCAGAGGCTTGGGACAGACCAGCCCTAAGTTCGGAGAAGGGCTGCGCAGCGCGACGCGGGCAACGGCAGCCAGGCCGCTCTCATGCATGGCGTCGCGCAGGAGGGCGTACGGCTTTGCTGCGGCTGGGTCTGCTCCCAGGTAGTAGGGACGCTCGCGCGGTTGGGCTGCATGGCGTGCCCGGCGGGAACGTGATCGCTCGATTGGGTGAGTGGGGTGTTCAGACGTGTTGCAAGAGGGGGCGCGGGGAGGTCATGGAGGTCTCGATAAAGCGACACAGCGTGCGCGCGGCAAGGGGCAACGACTCTGATCGGGTCGACGTCCCCTGTGCTGATGGCCGCGCCGAGAGCCGGCCGAGACACCTGCCACGGTTCCGCCCGGGCCGGAGCATCGGCGAGTACGGCACCAGCACGTTCTTCGTCTGCGGGCGGAACACGTCCTTCAGTGGCGCTGACCTGCCAAGATGCTGGTGGGTATGCTGTTCGGTGACCCGCTGGTCCGGGAATGGTCCGGATCTTGCCAAGAAGGCGTCGGCGATCACACGCTGGTGGTTGGCTGAGGCCGTGGCACGTAGGGCTGGGCAGATTCGTTTGGATCTGCCGGCCGTTGGTCGGGTGCGTCTTTGGTAGACGTGCAGTGGCGCGAATCGCGCTGTTGCCGGATGGGACGCCGAAGCGGGGTGGACGCTGGCGTGATCACCGGCAGGCGATCGACGCGATCGTCTCCAAGTTCCAGACCGGAATGCAGTGGGTGCATCTGCCGGAGAAGCGTCTCGACTGGCGAGCGTCTCCAACCTCCTGAGCGAACTTCTCCCAGTTGGCCTGGCGCCACACGTCCACAGAGATGAACCCCGTCACGTGGGTTTGACGTGGCCTGCTTGATCGTCGCTCTTATTCTGCAAGTAGATTCGCCATGAACCGAGTTACGACTATGCACCGGCGTCCCTTCGCCGGAGGAGGGATGCCCTATGGGTGCCCACGCCCGCCCCAACCGAATACACCGCACCGGAGTCCGGATCGCGATAGTGGCACTTGTCGGTGCCGCCCTGCCGATCAGCGCCGGGGGCCTCGCCCAGGCGGCCACGCCCGATGCCACGCATTCCGCGGACGAGAACGGCCGGCAGGGTGGCGAGGCCACCACCACGGCCGCCCAGAAGGAGGGTGCGCAGCGCCATGCAGCGCAGCGCGTGGTCCGGGGCGAGGCCGCCGGTGCGCAGGACGCGAACGACCAGGACGCTCCTCAGGTCAACGCCGACCACGCCTTCCTGCTGGACGCCCGCGACGGCAGCCAGGAGCGGGAGCTGTGGGGCGGGGCCAAGGCGGACGAGAGCGTGTCCATGGCCAGCACTACCAAGGTCATGACGGCCCTCGTGGTGCTCAAGCATCCGGAGTGGCTGAACCGGCAGATCACCGTGAAGCAGGAGTACCGGGACTACGTGCAGAAGGTCGGCGGCAGCACCGCCGACCTCCAGACCGGCGACACGCTGACCGTTGAGCAGTTGCTGCACGCCCTGCTGATCCCGTCCGGCGACGACGCCGCGATGGCTCTGGCCGACAACCTCGGCTCCGGGGACACCGCGGAGGCGCGGATCGCCGACTTCGTGCACCAGATGAACGTCGAGGCACAGCAACTGGGCCTGACCGGCACGCACTTCGACGGATTCGACGGCATCTCGCACGGCAACAACCACAGCACCGCCCGCGACCTGGCCAAGCTCGGCCAGCGCGCGATGCTGCGGCCGGTGTTCGCCGACATCGTGAAGAAGAAGCAGTTCAAGACCGAGGCCCTGGCGGCCAACGGGCACATCCGGTACTACACCTGGGACACCACCAACAAGCTGCTGAGCAGCTATGACGGTGCTCTGGGCATCAAGACGGGCAGCGGCCCGGAGGCCGGCTACGCCCTCGTCTTCGCCGCCGAGCGGGACAACCGCACCCTGGTCGGCGCGATCCTCAAGGACGACGAGGGCCGCTTCGACGACGCCACCAAGATGCTCGACTGGGGCTTCGCCCACTGAGCGGGCAGCGCCCCCGGCGCTGAGCGCGCACCGCGCCCCGCACCGCTGGCGCTTGCCCCGGCCCCAGGGCACTGCTCAACCGGATTTCGGTCCGTGACCGGTCCGGGAGCGTCGGTCAGCAGCGGGCAGCGGTGGGAGGAGTCGCGAGTCACCAGGTGAGCCGGGCTTTGCACTGAGCGGGCCGTACGGAAAGGCGCCTGACCGGTAAAACCCCAGGTTCAGGCGCCCTTCTTCGTGCCCTTAGAGGAAGCCGAGTTTCTTCGCCGAGTACGACACCAACAAGTCTTCGTCTGCTGGTGGTACAGCGCAAGCAGCTCGCTGACCTGCGGGTATGGCAGCGGTGGGGACTTTGCCGGGACCGCTGGCCCGGACATGGTCCGTATCTTGGCCGTTGCAGACCTTAGGGCTGCGGCTCTGTTGGATTGGCCGCAGCCGCCCGCTCCGAGCTGACGGTCCCACCTGGCACAGGTTGTCGGAAGCGACCTGTGCCGTCCAGGTGGTCTAGGTCAGGAGCGTTTTCGCGGGTCGGGCCCTTGTGGTCCAGGTGCATCGACGCTGTTGGTGATAGGCGTGTGATAGCGGCTGAGAGATGAGGCCCCCGTCGGCTGGCTCCGGCGGGGGCTTCTGCGTTCGGGGCCAGGGGCTGTGAGGGCAGCGCAATAGGTCTGAAAGTCGTTTCGATTGAGCGGCGGCGTCGCGTACGCCCTCTCGGAGAGCGATCCGTGACCCACGTGACGACCCTGAGCGGGCGGGGTCAGTGACCCGTACCCTGCCGATCGTGCTGTTCGGACGCCTCTTCGTCCGCTCCGCGAGGGTGCGCGAGAAGTCACAAGAAGGGGGTCGCTGGGCCCGTTGGGGGCGTGAGACGGGGAGGGACTGGTGCGTGACGGGCGCCGCTCACCGCGTTGCCCCGGACCCGGGCGGCTGGCTCGGGGAACAGGTCGTCCACGATGCGGTGCCGGCCGCTGTGCGGCCGGCGTACAAGCAGATCTGTCGGGTGCGGTGCAACGCGGCAGGGCCTGTCCCGGCCCCGTGGGCGGGTGGTCAGGGGCACAGCCCGTCGTCGGGCCGCGGGGACGGTCAGGCTGCCGGCGCGAATGCGTTGATGGCGTCGACGAGGTCGGCCGGGGCTTCCAGCGGGATCAGGTGACCGGTGTGGGGGACCACCACGAAGTCGGCTTGGGAGAGGTAGGGCACCAGGTTGTCGCGGAGCACGCCGACGGGCTCCACCTGGTCGTGTTCTCCGGCGACGACGAGAGCGGGCACGCTGACCATGCGCGTGTGCTCGGTGATGTCCTGCGCGATGCCGCGCTGCGGCCACTCGGTGCGGGCGGCGTCGGTGACGGTCCGCGAATCGGTCACGATCTGCGCCTTGACCGGAGCGGGCAGCTCGGTCGCGGTGAGGACGTGATCCCGTGCCCCGGCCACGGACTCGGCGGAGTCGTAGGCGTGCGACAGGGCTTCCTGGTACTCGGGAGTGACCTGTGCGGCGGGCTTCGCCGGGCCGGAGCCGACGAGAACGATGCCGCGCAAGCCGGCGGGCCGGGTGGCCGCGACCAGCTGTGCGACCTTACCCCCCATCGAATGCCCCACCAGGACGTAGTCGGTGACCCCCGCATCCGCGAGCACGGCGAGCGTGTCGTCGGCGAGCTGACCGAGCGTATAGGGACCGGGCAGAGCGCTCGACCGGCTCCACCCGCGGAAGTCGACCGTGAGCACGTCACGGCCCGCCAGGCGGTCGAGGACGAGGTCCCAGGTGCGGGAAGAACCACCCCAATAGTGCAGGAACACCAGAGTCGGCCCGGTCCCCGGCCGATGGTCGTAAGCGGGCAGAAGCGTCTGCTGCGTTGTGTTCATGATGGCTCTTCCGTTCGATGCTCCAGGCGATTGCCCTGTGTATTCATGGAAACTTCTGCACCCGGACGGGGCATCGGCGTGACTGGTCGCCCGATGGTGAAAACTGGACACGTGAGCGTGATCCGGCAGATGACCTACCAGCCCGCAGGACGCCGCGCCGCCTCGGTCGAGACGATGACGTTCGGCCGCCTTCGCGAGCTGAACGACGGCGGCACGCAGCGCGCCGACTTCCACGTCCTTGCCGTCATCGACGCCGGACCCGGATCGGTCACGGTCGATTTCCACCTCCACCCGCTCCAAGATCGGTCCGCGGTGTGGATTCCCCCCGGCGCGGTGCACCGGTGGGACGACATCGCCGAAGTGGCAGGGCACCTCGTACTGTTCGTGCCGACCGCGCCGGTCACCCACACCACCCGAGAACTCGTCGCCTCCCCGGACCTGGCCGCGCACTGGAGCATCCCCGACGCCGACTGGCCCTTCGTCGACACGGCGCGCAGCCATCTCCTCCTCGAAGCATCCGCCCCACCCAGTGACTCCTCGACGGAGCTGCCCGAAATCCTGCTCTCCGCGCTCATCACCCGGCTGCACCCACCGCACGCCGAAGCACGGCTCACACATCCGGTGTTCCGGTTGTTCCGCTCCAGCGTCGAAGCGCACTACCGGCAACACCACGACGCCGGCTACTACGCCCGTGCGCTGGGATACGCGCCCCGCACCCTCTCACGAGCGGTGCAGCAGGCCACCGGCCGCACCGCGAAGGCGTACATCGTCGAACGGATCACCCTGGAAGCCAAACGGCTCCTCGCACACGACCGCCTCACCGCCGCCCGCTGTGCCGACATACTCGGCTTCTCCGACGCATCCAACTTCTCGGTGTTCTTCCACAAGGCCACAGGCAAACGCCCGGGCGCGTGGCAGGCGACGGTGGCCGCCGAGTGAGGAGGTGCGCCGAACACTTCGGCGGGGCGTGCGATCACAGTGGGGCGCCGGCCTACTGTTGCTGCTGTTCGCACAGCCCGCCTCGCGGATCTGCCGCCTTACCACCGAGCACGTCATCGACAACGGCCACACCGTCCAGCTGCGCCTTGGCAACAACCCGCAGACATGCCCGCACCGCTCGATGACCTCATCCGCGACCTGGTGCGCCACCGGCACGGCCGCGCGCCCTTGCTCGCTGGGCACGAACCCGTCTGGCTGTTTCCCGGCGCCTACGCCGGACGGCCACTCGAACCACACAGCCTCGGGACGCCGCCTGGGGCGCCTCGGCATCCGGCCGTGTGTGTCGCGCAACGCCTCGCTCATGCACATCGCCTCTGAACTGCCCGCCCACGTCTTCACCAGGTTGCTGGGCCTCAGCCAGTCCACCGCCGACAACTGGGACGCCGAGGCAAGCGGTTTCAGTCCCGCCTACGGGGCCGAGATCGCCAGACGTGTCGGCGACCAGTGATCGGGGCGTCAGGAATCGCTGACCTGGTCGACGGGTCAGCCGTTGCCGGGCAGCAGTTCTGCGAGCAGTTGGCGGATGCGCTGTTCGATCTCGTCGCGGATCGGGCGGACGGCGGCGATGCCCTGGCCGGCGGGGTCGTCGAGCTCCCAGTCGAGGTATGCCTTGCCGGGGAAGACTGGGCAGGTGTCGCCGCAGCCCATGGTGATCACCACGTCGGAAGCCTGCACGGCTTCGACGGTCAGTACCTTCGGCGTCTCAGTCGCCATGTCGATGCCCACCTCGGCCATCGCCTGGACAGCAGCCGGGTTCACTGCGTCGGCCGGTGCGGACCCGGCGGAGTGGACCTCCACGGTCCCGCCCGCGAGGTGGGTGAGGAAGGCGGCGGCCATCTGGGAGCGACCGGCGTTATGAACGCACACGAACAGCACGGATGGCTTGGGGTCAGACATGGACGGGACCTTCCGGGGTGGCGGCAGGTTCGGTCGCCGGGGTGGACTGGGGGAAGTAGCGGCGGGCGGCGAGGGCGACGTAGACGAGGCCGATGAGGACGGGGACCTCGATGAGCGGGCCGACGACTCCGGCGAGGGCCTGGCCGGAGGTGGCGCCGAAGGTGGCGATGGCGACCGCGATGGCCAGTTCGAAGTTGTTGCCCGCGGCGGTGAACGCGAGCGTCGTCGCCCTCGGGTAGCCGAGTCCCACGGTGCGGCCCACGGCCATGGACCCGGCCCACATCAGCGCGAAGTAGACCAGCAGCGGCAGCGCGATCCGGGCGACGTCGAGGGGCTGGGAGGTGATGGCGTCGCCCTGGAGGGCGAACAGCACCACGATGGTGAACAGCAGTCCGTACAGGGCGAACGGCCCGATGCGGGGCATCAGCTTCGTCTCGTACCAGGTGCGGCCCTTGGCCTTCTCGCCGAGGCGGCGGGTGAGGAAGCCGGCCAGCAGCGGGATGCCGAGGAAGATCAGCACACTGCGGGCGATCTCCCACACGGATACGTCGAGCGCGGTCTGCTGAAGGCCGAGCCAGCCGGGCAGGACGGACAGATAGAACCACCCGAGCAGGCTGAGGGCGAGGACCTGGAAGACGCTGTTCAGGGCGACCAGGACGGCGGCGGCCTCGCGGTCGCCGCAGGCGAGATCGTTCCAGATGATGACCATGGCGATGCAGCGGGCCAGGCCCACGATGATCAGGCCGGTGCGGTACTCAGGCAGATCCGGCAGGAACAGCCAGGCGAGCGCGAACATCAGCGCCGGACCCACGACCCAGTTCAGGGCCAGCGAGGGGATCAGCAGGCGCCGGTCGCGGGTGACAGTGTCCAGACGGTCGTAGCGGACCTTCGCGAGGACCGGGTACATCATCACCAGCAGGCCGAGCGCGATCGGCAGCGAGACCCCCGTGACGGTGACCTTCGCGAGTGCGTCGCCCAGGCCGGGGACGAGGCGTCCCAGCCCCAGGCCAGCGGCCATCGCGGCGAGGATCCACACAGCCAGGAACCGGTCCAGGAACGACAGCCGCGCGGCGACCGGCCCCGCGGATACCCGAGTGCCGGGGCTCACGAGGCGGCCCCAGCGGGTGCGGGGGCGGGCAGGGGCCGGCCGGCGGGACGGGTGAGGAGCGCGGCGAGTTGGTCGGTCATCTCGGGCAGCAACCGGTAGTACACCCACGTCCCGCGCCGCTCAGAGTCGATCAGTCCGGCCTGCTTCAGCAGTTTCAGGTGGTGGGAGATCGTCGGCTGGGACAGGTCGAAGGCGGGGGTGAGGTCGCAAACGCAGACCTCCCCGCCGGACCGCGAGGCGATCATCGACAGCAACCGCAGCCGGACCGGGTCTCCCAGGGCCTTGAACACCTTCGCCAGCGTCTCCGCCTGATCCTCGTCCAGCGGGGCGGTCAGCAGACCGGGGCAGCACTCGTCGGTGCCGTCCTGGCCGAGCACCACAAGCTCTTGTTTCGACATTCTTCTATGTTGACGTTCTTCGATCCACGATGCAACCTTGAATCGTCAGGCATCAATGCAAACTGCTTCAGGGAGACCGCCGTGTCCCGTGTCCAGCTCGCGCTCAACGTCGCCGACCTCGAAGCGTCCGTCGCCTTCTACTCCAAGCTGTTCGGGGCCGAGCCCGCCAAGCGGCGCCCCGGCTACGCGAACTTCGCCATCACCACCCCGCCGCTCAAGCTCGTCCTCATCGAGGGCGAGCCTGGCCAGGAGACCTGCCTCGATCACCTCGGCGTCGAGGTGGAGAGCACCGACGAGGTCACCGCTGCCACCACCCGCCTCAAGGACGCCGGCCTCGCGACGTTCGAGGAGAACGACACCTCCTGCTGCTACGCCCTCCAGGACAAGGTGTGGGTGCACGGCCCCGGCAAGGAGCCGTGGGAGGTCTACGTCGTCAAGGCCGATGCCGACCAGATGGGCAAGAGCCAGGTCCTCGAAGGGGACGCTTGCTGCAACGGTGAGGGCGGGAGCGCCGAGCCCGCGCCAGCTGCCACGGGCTGCGCCTGCGGCAGCTGAGCAGACCTGCCTGCACTTTCTCCAGGCCGTCCTTCCTGCGGCGCCCGCGACTCACCGGAGCGCGCGCCCTCGATCAGCGCAAGCCGCGGAAGGCATGTGCGCCCACCCGGCAGGGCACAGCGAAGTCAACGCTATCCGCATCGTCGAATAGCCGGGTGCGCCACCAACGGCCATGGGTGAATCTCCTTAAATGCGTGCAAAAGGCGGGAAGTTGGGGTGCCTGCTCAGGCGTGTCCGCGTCGGTGCGTCGACCGGGGCGGAACGGTGCTCCAGCGATGGCGTGCGGTTGCTGTGGTGCGCGGCGGCGGTGCGGGCGGGAAAAAAGTCTGGATTCCTACCTCAAACGACGGATGTATCGGTCCGGTCGCGGACGTATGCTCCGCCCGTTGAAGCGCACCTGGACGCTCAAGGCGGACCGCCCTTGCATCGTGGTTGCCCCCTCGATGCTTCGGCTATCTGCGCAGCGCTCGATGCGCTCACCACATCCCATCGAGAATGCGCCGGCCTCACAGAGGTCGTGCTTGCTGCTGCGCTGAACTGACCGAGGGAGACAAAAATGATCACTCATCGAGGACCGCGCAACCGAAGGGTGCGTACGGGCGCGGGCCTGCTGGCCACGTCGGTGGTGGCCCTGGGGCTCATGGCACCAGCCGCCCAGGCCGAGGAGGGGGACGCCTACCAGACCATCGGCGTGAACAATGGCACCTACATCATTCTCCCTGACGAGGACGAAGCCAACAGCGGGGTCGTGCGGCTGCTCAACAACGACGCGGTGGGACAGTGCCTTGATGTGGGCTCTGACGGGAACCTCACCGACGCTCCCTGCGACAACGTCACCCGTTGGAACCTCCAGCCGAACCGTGACGGCTCCGGCTACCTGCTCCGCCACTTCGGCGAGGACAAGTGCGTGGACGGGACCACGCTCGCCGACTGCGCCAGCGGCGCGGCAGACAACTACGAATCGGACTCCGCCATGCCGGCAAACCTGGTGCTGAACAGGGCGGCGGCCATCAGCCTCGGCGACAACAGCATCACCGTCTGTAACTGGGGCGGGTACGTCGCCAGGGCAGTGATCACTTACAGCGTTCAGCAGGACCCCAACAGCACCACCGAGACCAGTGGCCAGAGAGAGACCGACACGTTCCCGGTCAGACAGTGCCGGACCGAAACCCTCCCGGCAGGCAAGATCGTCGGAAAGGTGGAGCTCCGCCTGAACAGGGGGAGCGCCGAAGCCTCCGACGACGTGATGGCCGATTGGGTCTTCGGCGGCTCCCACATCGATGCCTCGTACCACATGTACGGAACTGAGTGTGATGCATGGTCGTCCTTCGAACCGCACAGCGCCAACCAGGCGTCTTCGAAGGAGGAATGGAGCCGGAAGGGATGCAGCGCCGGCTCAGGCTACGGCGGTATAGCAAGCTCAGTGGGCCAACAAATACTCTGGGGAATCCTGAGAGGCTTGTTCTCGTGAGCGATGCGTAGCGCTGAACGGCGATCAGCCGCTCAGCAAGGCCAGGGGTCGAGACGGCCGCCCCGCACGGGCTCGCGCCGCTCAACGGCTCCTACGTTCACCAGCCGGCAGGCGCGGACAACGGCATCGGCCTTCGGTTCCCCGTCGCGCAGCAGGGCAGCCGGATGGGGTTCTGGTGGTACGCGTATGGGTATGCCCGCGGCTGCCGCGTTCGGTGTCAGCTCTGTTCGATGTGCAGGTGGATGGGGCCTCGCAGGATGGGGCTGGGCCGGTAGGGCGGTGGGTCGGTGACCAGTGTGGGGCGTTCCAGGCGGCGTACGAGCGCGGTCAGGGCGGTTTGGGTCTCCAGTCGAGCCATCGGGCCGCCGAAGCACAGGTGGATGCCGCTCCCGAAGCCCAGGTGCTGGTTGTCCTGTCGGTCGGGGTTGAAGCGGTCGGGGTCGTGAAAGCGGGCCGGGTCGCGGCTGCCTGAGGCGAGCATGAGCATGATCTGTGAGCCCTTGGGGATGACGGTGTCGGCGACGGTGATGTCGCTGTATGCCGCTCGCCAGGGAATGATGTGCACGGGGGGCTCATAGCGCAGCAGTTCCTCGACGAGCGGCACGATCAGGTCCGGTTCGTCGCGCAGCCGTTGCAGTATCTGCGGGTGGCGCAGCAGGGTGAGCATGCCGTTGGTGATGAGGTTGACGGTGGTCTCGTGGCCGGCGATGAGCAGCAGGTTCGCGGTGCTGACGATTTCGTCGTCGGTCATGCGTCCGTCGGGTCCGTCGTCGTTGGCCATCCGAGTCAGGAGGTCGTCGCCGGGCCGGCCGTGGCGTTGTTCCAGCAGTCCGCCGAGGTATTGGGTCAGATCCTTCCTGGCCTGCATGCCGTTGTCGAGTTTCTCCTTCGGGTCGGTCTTGGGGTTGTAGTCGAGCGAGTCGACGATGGCGTTCACCCACACGTGGAACCGTGGTTCGTCCTCGCGCGGCACACCGAGCAGGTGGCAGATCACGGTGACGGGGAACGGGTAGGCGAAGTCGTCGACGATGTCGATCCGCTCCTTGCCCGCGAAGCCGTCGATCAGGCCGTTGACGATGGCGGTCAGGTCGGGTTCCATGCCGGTCACCAGGCCCGGGGTGTGCGGGGGGCCGAAGTGGCGCATGGCCAGGCGTCGCAGGCGGTCGTGCTCGGGCGGGTCGAGGTTGATGAACGAGGGTGTGGTGTGTGCTTCGGCCGCGGGCATGGGCCGTGACAGGTGGCGGACGTCGGAGCTCAGGTGTGGGTCGTGCAGGATGCCGGTGAGTTCGCGGTAGGTGCTGATGACGTAGCTGCCGTCCTCCTGGCGGGCCACTGGTGTCTTGCGCAGTTCGGCGTAGAGCGGGTAGGGGTCGGCGCGGGAGGAGGGGTCGAGGATCCGGTGCAGGGTGTCGGGCGTGTGGGTCGTGGTCATGTCGCTTTTCCTCCTGTGTCCTCCTGCTTCCTTCCTACCGGTGGTGCTGCCACGCGGCGGTGACACGCCGCTCTCCTGGGTCGTGGCCGGTGACGACCACGGTGGCCCCCTGAGCGAGCAGCTTGGGGCTGGGGAAGTCGACGGGCACGGGTTTTGCGTCGGCGGGCTCGTCGGGTGTGGGGCAGGGGGGAGGGAAGGGCGCGGCCGTCTCGATCAACTGCCGGTAATGGTCGAGCCACTTGGCGTTGTTGAAGCTGACTGCCGCGGTGACACGGCCCTGATAGCCGTATGCGGCGACGAAGCGGTGGTCGGGCACGGAGCCCTGGGTGACGATGACCTCGTCGGCGAAGGTCGGTACACCGACGGACTTGATGTTGACGCCGAACTGGATCGACCAGAACGTCGGGATGGACAAGTGTGGCCAGCGGTCCGCCTGGGCGCTGAGCATGTTGTGCGCCGCGACTTTGGCCTGCTCCACGGCGTTGACCCAGTGTTCCAGTGAGATGAGTCGGTATTCGTAGATCGGGTTGGGGCAGCGTGCCACGTCCCCGGCGACGAAGATGTCGTCCGTGATCAGGCCGTTGAGGTCGAGGGCGCGGCAGCCTGTGTCGCAGGCGATGCCCCATGGGCCTGCCGCCAGCCCCGAGCCGCGCAGCCACTCGGTGTTGCGGATGCCGCCGAGCGCCACCACCGCCACGTCGGCATCGATGGTGCTGCCGTCGGAGAAGTGGGCGCGGCGGAAGTGCCCCTGGGCGTCGCCTTCCAGCTTGGTGACTTTGACGCCGCAGCGCAGGTCGACGCCGTGGGTGCGCTGCATGTCCGCCGCGACCTCACCGATCATGGCTCCGAGTGCGCCGACCAGCGGGGCCGGTGCGAGTTCGGCGACGGTCACCGGGATGTCCCGCTCGCGGCAGATGGAGGCGATCTCGGAGCCGGTGAAGCCCGCGCCGATGATCACTACGCGGGAGGGCCCCGCCGCCATCGCCCGCTGAAGGCTCTCGGCGTGCTCGCGAGTGCGGACGACGAACACCCCGTCCAGGGCGGCCTCGGCCTCGACGAACCAGGGCCGGGCCCGCACTCCGGTGCAGATCAGCACGCGGTCGAAGGGAACCTCGCGGCCGTCGGCGAGATGTACGTGGTTGGTCGCCAGGTCCAGCCCGTCGGCGGGCACGCCCAGCAGCCACTGCGCATCGATGTCACGGCGTCGCGGCAGCGTGGTGTTGCCGGCCGCCACCCACCCGGTCAGTACCTGCTTGGACAGCGGGGGCCGGTCGTAGGGCTCGCCCAGCTCGTCACCGATCATGGTCAGCGATCCGGTGAAGCCCTCCTCGCGCAGAGCCTCCGCGGCCCGCAGTCCCGCCAGTGACGCCCCGACGATCACGATGCGGCCGTCACGCCGGAACGCTTGCAAGGCGTCGGCGCTGCCCATCACGGCGACGCCTCCACCGGTGCCTCTTTCCCCTCCAGCTGGTCGACCAGAATGGCCTGGAGCGGGCAGGCCGCGGCGGCGCGCAGCACCTGTTCGCGCTGGACGTCGTCGGGCTCCGGGTTGTACATCAGCGCTTCCTCGCCGTGCATCCGGAAAGCGTCCGGAGCCAGGAACGCGCACTGCGCATATCCCTGACACCGGGAAAGATCAACGACAATTTTCATCCCGAACTCCGTTTCAGGACTGCAACGCTGCGGGCCCTGAGGCAACACCGGTAGGGCGCCCGAAGCGCGCCTTCGAAGAGGGGATTCGGCTGTTGCTCACCCCTGCGCATACGAAGGGGGGCACCACGCCCGTCAAAGGTCTCCGCAGAAAGGTCTCCGTGGAAGGAACTGAGCATCGCGAATGAGGCCCGGGCGTCTGCCGAACCGCCCCAAGAACCTGACCTTGTAGTACAAAGCGTATCCCGCGCACACGCCGCCCGCACCCCGGGAAAGGGACATGCCGGCGTCGGCAACCCCGGCATCCGAGGGCTGACCGAACAGGAATTCCTCGATGTCCATCAACAGCGGGGACGACAATCGCCCCCGTTGCCATCATCGAGCGGGCTTGCGTCATCCTGGCCCCTGGTGGGCCGCATGATGCCGGCCGGGGAAGGCCCGGGGCGGCTCCTAGCCCGACCGTGTGACCTGCCCTGTCGAAATGCGGCTGTGTGCGTGCCGGTTCGTCCCGCCCGAGGCGCAGGGTGCTTTCGTCTGGAGGCCTGGTATGCGACGGCTCCTGTTTCTGTCCTGGCGAGCGGCTGGCTCCAGACCCTCCTCATGCACGCCGCTCGTCTTCGGCTGACGTGCCGTCCGAAACGCCGAAGGAGAGATCGTGGTGGCAGCAAAAGTCGAGAATCGCGGGACCACGTCCGCGCAGCTTCTCAGGGGTCAGAAGGCGCTGGTGACCGGCGCCAACTCGGGCATCGGCCTGGCGACCGCCGTTGCCCTGGGCCGGGCCGGAGCGGACGTCGTGGTGAACTACGTCGTCGGCGCGCACGAGGCAGAGAACGTGGTGAAGGAGATCGAGAGCTTCGGGGTCCGCGCCTACGCCCATGAAGCCGACGTGTCCGATGAGGACCAGGTGACCGCCATGGTCGCGCGGATGGTCGAGGAGTTCGGCACCATCGACATCATGGTGGCCAACGCGGGCCTCCAGCGGGACGCGGCCGTGGCGGAGATGACGCTCGCCCAGTGGCAGAAGGTCATCGACGTCAACCTGACCGGCCAGTTCCTGTGCGCGCGGGAGGCCGCCAAGGAGTTCATCCGGCGCGGCGTGGTGGAGGAGGTCTCCCGTTCGGCGGGAAAGATCATCTGTATGAGCTCGGTCCACCAGATCATCCCGTGGTCGGGCCACGTGAACTACGCGTCTTCCAAGGGCGGCGTGAGCATGCTGATGACAACCCTCGCCCAGGAGCTGGCTCCCCAACGGATCAGGGTCAACGCGGTCGCACCCGGCGCCATCCGTACGCCGATCAACCGCGACGCCTGGTCCACCCCCGAGGCCGAGGCCGACCTGCTGCGCCTGATCCCGTACCGCCGCGTGGGAGACCCGGACGACATCGCCAACGCCGTCGTCGCCATGGCGTCCGACCTGCTCGACTACGTCGTCGGGACCACGCTCTTCGTCGACGGCGGAATGACGCTCTTCCCCGGCTTCGCCACCGGAGGCTGATCCTCGATGCAGGATCACATCACGCCCCGCCGGGTGGTGGTCCTGGGCGGGGGCGCCGGGCTGTTCACCGTGCGTGCCCTGCGGCGGTCACCGGTCGCGGTGACCGTGGTCGACCGACGCGCCCGTCAGTCCTGCTTCGGGCACAACGAGTTCGACGTTCACGCCCCCGGAATGAAGGCCCTGGACGGACGCTCTGAACATCCGTCGACGCAGCTGGCTGGCCTGGCTCTTCATCCACCTGGCCTTCCTCACCGGTTTCCGTAACGAGGCGCACATGCTCAGCACAGCTGCCCTTCTTGCGAACGGCACCCCGGCCCAGCTCCTGCCCGCCCGAGAGCTCATGGCCTTCACCCTGGCCTCGCACATCCTGCTGGTCCCGTTCGGCGTGGCACTGCCGTTCATCACGTTGCTCATGCACCACCGGGCGCTCCGCCGCAACGACCCCGTCGCCCTCACGCTCGCCCGGCGCTGGTCGGCGGTGATGGCCGTCCAGTTCGCCATCGGCATCGTCACCGGCACCGTGTTGTCTTTCGAGTTCGGCCTGCTGTGGCCCGGCATGATGGGCCGGTGGGGCGACGTCTTCGGACTCGGGTTCGGCGTCGAGGCATGGGCGTTCTTCCTGGAGGCCGTCCTGATCGCGATCTACCTCTACGGCTGGCGCCGGCTCAAGCCATGGACGCACTTCTGGCTGGCCGTACCGCTACCGTTGGCGGCCCTGATGGGGGCGTTCGGCATCATCGCGGCCAACTCCTGGATGAACACCCCCCAGGGGTTCAGCCTCGACGCACAGGGCAAGCCGGTCAACGTCGACGTGCGGCAGGCGGTCTTCACACCGATCTTCGGCCCGGAGTACTGGCACTTCGTGGTCGCGATGCTCCTGACCGCGGGCTATGTGGTCGCCGGCGTGTATGCGGTCGGCTGGCTGCGCGGGCGCCGGGACCGCTACCACCGGCTCGGCTTCACGGTGCCTTTCACGGTTGCCGCGGTCCTCACCCCGGTCCAGTTCATGCTCGGCGACGCGGCCGCTCGCGCCGTCTTCCACAAGCAGCCGATCAAGTTCGCCGCCATGGAGATCGTCTGGAAGACCGACACCCACGTACCGGAGTACATGTTCGGACGGCTGCACCCCGACGGGACGATCTCCGGCGGGCTCAAGATTCCCCAACTCGACTCGATCCTCGCCGGCTTCAGCCCGAAAACCAAGGTGACGGGCCTGTCGTCGGTCGCCGCGAGTGACCGCCCGACGGCGACTCAGGCCACCATCGCCCACTGGGCCTTCGACATCATGGTCACCATCGGCAGCGCGCTGATCCTGCTTGCGCTCTGGTACGCCTGGTCCTGGTGGCGGCACCGGGACAACCCTGGCAGCCGCTGGTTCTACCGCTGCGCCGCGCTCGCGGGAGTCGCCTGCCTGGTCACCGTGGAGTGTGGGTGGATCACCACGGAGGTCGGCCGGCAGCCCTGGATCGTCTACCACTACATGAGGGTCTCGGAGGCGGTGACCAGCACTCGGGCCGGATCACTGTGGGCGATGCTCGGCATCGTCATGGCCGTGTACGTGGCCGTTTTCGGCGCGTTCCTGGCGGTCGTGCTGAAGATGCGCACCCGCTGGCGCATCGCTGACGAGGGCTCGGCCGCCGGACGCGCCGAACTGCCACCGGAGGCCGACACACCCTATGGGCCCAGAAGCAAGCCCGACCCCGCAGCCGCCGGGGCTCCGCCCGCCGGCGGGTCCGACCACACCCCTGGCGGTGCGTCGTGATGGCCGCATTCATCGCATGGGTGCTGGTGCTCGCGATCGCCGCCTACGCCTGCGCCGGGGGCACCGACTACGGCGCGGGCTTCTGGGACCTCCTGGCCGGCGGCGCGGAGCGCGGCAAGCGGCCCCGCTGGCTGATCGATCACGCCATGGCACCGGTCTGGGAGGCCAACAACGTCTGGTTGATCTTCGTCTTGATCATCATGTGGACCGGCTTCCCGACGATGTTCCAGGCCGTCTTCTCGGCGATGTGGCTGCCGCTCGCCCTCGCCGCCGTCGGCCTGGTGCTCCGCGGCGCCGGATTCGCCCTGCGCAAGCCGACCCGTCGACTGGCCCAACGGCGCATCTACGGCGCGGTGTTCGCCATCTCGTCACTGCTCACGCCGTTCTTCCTCGGGACGGTGCTCGGCGGCATCGCCGCGGGCCGGGTCAAGGTCGGCACGACCGCCTCCGCGGACGCCTGGGCCAACGGAACCTCCGTCCTCGTGGGACTGCTGGCTGTCGCCGCCACCGCTTTCCTCGGGGCGGTCTTCCTCTGCTCCGATGCCCTGCGGTACGGCGCCGACGACCTCGTCGACTACTTCCGCCTGCGGGCGCTGATCGCCTTCGCCGCGGTTGTCGTCCTCGCACTCATCGGCCTGCCCGTCACCCGCAACGACGCCGGGTACGTCCGGGACGGCCTCACCGGGGGCCCGGGCCTGCTCCTGATCGCCCTGGCCGCGGTCTGTGGTCTGGCCACGGTCCTGCTTCTGCTGCGCCGCTCCTACAGATGGTCCCGCTACACCTCGGTGGCGAGCGTCGCGCTGACTGTCAGCGCCTGGGGCTTCGCGCAGCGGCCCTACGTGCTGCCCACCTCGCTGACGGTGGCCGAGGCGGCCGGCGCCGCCCACACACTGCGCTGGCTGGTGATCGTCACGGCCATCGCGATCGTGCTGGTCGGTCCGGCGCTGGTGCTGCTCTACCGGCTGGCCACCATGGGTGAGTTGGAGGAGCTGACCGACGCCGACACCCGGGCCGCCGGCGCCCCTGGGGACAACCTGTAGCGGTGCTGCATACGACGCCCCGTCAGCCCAGCCGGGCGGCGATGTGGTCGCCGACCCGCAGGGCGTTGGCGATGGCGGTCAGGGACGGGTTCACGGCGCCGATGCTGGGGAAGAAGCTGGTGTCCACGACATAGAGATTGTCGAGGTCGTGCGCCTTGCAATGGACGTCGAGGGCCGAACTCCTCGGGTCGTCGCCGAACCGCACGGTGCCGGCCTGGTGAGCGGTGGCGCCGATCGGCATGCCCTTGTGCAGATAGATGCTGTGATCCAGCAGGTGGTGCTCGTGCATGCCCAGATGCCCGAGCATGCCCTGGAGCTTGTGCTGGAGGCGCTTCAATGCGGCGATGTTGTTCTTCTCGTCGAGGGCCAGGTGGATGGCGTCGTCCTTGTCGAGGGTGACCCGGCTTCCGGGCAGCGGGAGGTCCTCTCCGCACAGCCAGAAGTCGACGGCGTGGTGCGCCAGTACCTCGAAGGGCATGTCGGGCGAGACCGCGCCGGCCCAGCGCGGAGCCTCGCCGTGGATCTGGTCGGAGTCCGATTTGCCGAGCATCTGAATGCCGCCGAGCGGATACTCCCAGTCGTCAGCGCCCAAGTACCAGTCGTTCAGTGCCAGGGTCTTCTGGAATGTGGTGGGATTCGGTTCCTTCGACACCGCCATCAGAGCCAGGTTGTTGTGACGCATGTAGTGGCGTCCCACCACGTCCGAGCTGTTGGCCAGGCCGCCGGGGTGCTTGTCGTTGGCCGAACGGAGCAGCAGGACTGCGGAGTTGACCGCGCCGCAGGCGACCACCACGATGTCGGCGCTGAATCCCTCGGTCGCTCCGTTCCCGAGCTCGGCGACGACCCTGGTGACGGTGCGTCCGGTCGGGTCGGTCTCCAAGCGCCGCACATGGGCGTGGGTCACCATCGTGACATTGCCGTACGAGAGCGCCGGGTCGACGCAGATCACCTGCGCGTCGGACTTCGCGCCCATCAGGCAGGGGAAGCCGTCGACCCGGTCGCACCGGATGCAGACGCTGTCATGGGTGGCCCGGCCGTGCTCGTCCTGGGTGAGGTTCACGCCGATGGGCAGGTGGAAGGGGTGCAGGCCGGCCTTCCCCAGATCGTCGCTGAGCTGCTGGATGCGCGCCTCGTGCTCGACCGGCGGGTATGCGTACTGCGCGCTGGTCGGCCCTTCGGTGGGGTCCTCGCCGTGCCGGCCGTGCACCAGGTAGAGGTGTTCGGCCTGGGAGTAGTACGGCTCCAGGTCCTCGTAGCGGATCGGCCAGGCCGGAGAGATGCCGTCGTGATGGCGCAGTTCGCCGAAGTCCTCGGGCCGGAGCCGGAAGAGCGCGGCGCCGTAGAACTTGGTGTTGCCGCCGACGTAGTAGTTCACCTCCGGGGGGAACTGCTTGCCCTGCTTGTCGTACCAGAACTCGGGGGCCCGGTACTTGCCCTTGACGAAGACGGCGGTGGAGTCCCAGTTGTCCCGCTCCCGCGGCAGGTAGCCGCCGCGTTCCAGGATCAGGACTCGCTTCCCCGTGGGGGCCAGCCGGTGCGCGAGCGTACCGCCGCCGGCTCCCGTACCGATGATGATGACGTCGTAGTGCTGATCGGCGGTCATGAGAGGGTCCCGTTCTAGGTCGTCGGCTGTCCTGGCCGTCGTGCCCGCCCGGGGACCGCTGCGCTGTTCCGGACGGCCACTCGCACAATCGGGATATTTCCGTGCCAATTTCCAAACTAGGGGGTGGGTTGGGTAGCGGCGACCCGGGAGCCTGACAGGTGCGTCGTCACCCGATCTCCCGTGCGGTGCGTACCGCCTCGTCGACGATCATCTGTGGGCCGGCTGCCGCATCGACGGTCAGACCGGGCTCGTCCGGCCGCAGCGGTTCGAGGTCGGCGTACTGGGAGTCCAGCAGCCGGGCGGGCATGAAATGGTCCATGCGGCCTGAGACCCGTCGGCCGGCGGTCGCGCGGTCGAGCGCCAGATACAGGAACCACACGCCGGCGCCTGCTCGGCGGAACAGATCCCGGTACTCGTGCTTGAGTGCCGAGCACGCCACCACCCCGCCCTGGCCGTTGTCGGTTGCCCTGCGGATCCAGCCGGCGACGGACATCAGCCACGGCCGGCGGTCCTCGTCGTCGAGTGGGTGGCCTGCGGCCATCTTGGCGCGGTTCGCGGCCGGGTGGACGTCGTCCGCCTCCAGGAAAGGCACCATGAGCCGCTGCGCGAGTAGCCCTCCCACGGTCGACTTCCCTGACCCCGAGACGCCCATGACCACCACGACCGCGGGCATCGCGTCAGAGGACGGCGATGGGGTTGACCGGTGACCCGGTGGCATCCGGCAGCCTCAGCGGGGCGATCACACAGAGGAACGACCAGCGCCCCTCCGCCGCGCAGAGCGGCGCCAGGTCCTCGAACTGTAGGTAGTCCAGCAGGTGAAGGCCCATGGCGTGGACCGCCAGGACATGCACGGGGAAGCCGACGCCCTCGGTGGAACTCGGGGCGGTGTCGTTGTTGCCGTCGCCGCCGAGCACGGCGACGCGCCGGTCGGCCAGGAACTCCAGCGCGGACGGATGCAGTCCGGCGCGCGCGTCCGCCGCGTGCCAGGCTCCCAGTTCGGCGCGGCGCCGGCGGTGGCCGACCCTGACGAAGAGCAGGTCGCCCTCGGTCACGCGGACGCGCTGGGCGGTCTCGGCCGCGGTCAGGTCGTCGGCGGTGACATGATCCCCCGGTTCGAGCCACCGCACGCCACGCAGCCGCGGGATGTCCAGCAGCACTCCGCGTCCGACGATCCCGTCGCGAGCCGCCTCGATGGAGAGCGTGGTGGCCCCGTCCGCGGTGACGCTGCTCGCGGCCACGCCGCCGTGCAGCGTGCCGTTGTAGATCACGTGGCAGAGGGCGTCGATGTGGCTGTCGGCGTCACCGTGCACGTTCATCGCGAAGCTGTCCCTCGCGAAGTGGAGCCCGTCCGGGACGTCTTCCGCCGGCTGCCCGCTCATCCGGTGCCGCGCGGGTTCCGGATTGTCCGGACCGGGCAGCGTCTCCACCGGCGCGGCGAGCGTCACCGTCCGGCCGGTCCGCACCTCCCGGGTGGCGGCCAGCACCCGGGCGGGAGTGAGCGCGTCCAGAGCGCCCCGGTCCCCCGAGGCCCAGGCGGTGCGGGAGAGCAGCTGCCGGTACAGGACGTCGAACTCGTCCGCGGTCAGCCGCGGCGGTTTCGCCCGGGCGTGGGTGACCATGCGTCAGCGCCCTTGTTCCGCGTCGAGCGCCTGGTCGAGGGTGGTGGCAGCCATGATGAGCGACAGGTGGGTGAACGCCTGGGGGAAGTTGCCCAGTTGCTCGCCGGTCGGACCGACCTCCTCGGCGAAGAGCCCGACATGGTTGGCGTAGGTCTGCATCTTCTCGAAGGTGTAGCGGGCCTGTGCCAGCCGACCCGCCCGGGCCAGTGCGTCGACGTAGAGGAAGGTGCACAGGCTGAAGGTGCCCTCCGAGCCGCGCAGCCCGTCCGGCGATGCCGCGGGGTCGTAGCGGTAGACGAGGCTGTCGGAGACGAGCTTGCGGTCCATCGCGTCGAGCGTGGAGAGCCAGGCCGGGTCCTTCGGGGCGATGAATCCGACCCTCGGCATGAGCAGCAGCGAGGCGTCCAGGACGTCACCGCCGTAGTGCTGGACGAAGGCGCCCTCCTGCTCGCTCCAGCCTCGTTCCATGACCTGCTCAAGGATGGCGTCCCTGGCGCTGCGCCACTTCTCCACGTCGGCGGGCCTGCGGAAATGCTCGGCCAGGCTCAGCCCATGGTCGAAGGCGACCCAGGACATCACCCGGCTGTAGGTGAAGTCCTCGCGGCCGCCGCGGGTCTCCCAGATGCCCTCGTCCGGCCGGTCCCAGGCATCGGCCAACCAGTCCAGCGCCCTGGCCATCGCCTTCCATCCGCGGTAGGTGGCTTGCTGCCCGATCTCGCGGCCCTGGGAGACCCCGTAGAGGGCCTCACCATAGATGTCCAGCTGGAGCTGGTCGGCGGCGCCGTTGCCGACGCGGACGGGGTAGGAGCCGCGATAGCCCTCGAAGTGATCGAGTGTCTCCTCCGGCAGGTCCGGATTGCCGTCGATCCGGTACATCGTCTGGAGCGGCTCATCCTCCTTGCCCTCGCGCTCGTGCAGCCTGTCCACCAGCCAGTGGACGAAGGCGGTGGCCTCCTCGACGAAGCCGAGGTCCAGCATGGCCCGCACGGACAGCGAGCCGTCGCGTACCCAGGTGAACCGGTAGTCCCAGTTCCGCTCTCCGCCGACCTGCTCGGGCAGGCCCGTGGTGGCAGCCGCGATCAGAGCGCCCGTGGGGGCGTAAGTGAGGAGCTTGAGGGTGATGACCGAGCGGTGCACCAGCTCGGGCCACCGTCCCCGGTAGCGGGACTGGCGCAGCCAGCGCTGCCAGAAGAGGCCGGTGTCGTCGACCTGCGCGGTGAGCCCGTCGACCGTCAGCGGTGCGGGCGCCTCGCCGCCGGAGGCGCAGACCGTGAACACGGCGCCGCCCGACTCGCCGGCCCTCAGCGTCACCCTGCCGCACACATCCTGTCCGTCCCGCTCCAGCGGGAAGGAGGTCTGGAGGTGCGCGTCCATCCCCGGGGCGCGGAACAGGCCGCTGTTCTCGCCGAGCTCCAGCCGGTGCTCGGCCCGGCCGTAGTCGAAGCGCGGCCGGCACTCGAGCGTGAAGTCAACGGTTCCCCGCACGGCACGCACGAGGCGTATCAGGGTGTGACGGTCGCTGGCGGTGCTGGTCCGGTCCGGCGGCATGAGATCAACCACCTCGCCCACGCCGTCCGGCGACATGAACCGGGTCACCAGAATGGCCGTGTCGGGGTAGTAGAGCTGCTTGCAGGTCGCCTCGGGGTGCTCGGGAGCCAGCCGCAGGTACCCGCCGCCGTCGTGGTCGAGCAGGGCGGCGAAGATACTGGGCGAATCGAACCGGGGAGCAGCGAACCAGTCGACCACGCCCTGCGACGAGACGAGCGCGGCGGTCTGCAGGTCGCCCACCAGACCGTGCTCGGCGATGGGAGGGTAACGATCCATGGCTGCTCCGACGTCTCGCAATGGCCCCTGGGGCCAACTATCCGCCACTCGGGTGGCCCTTGCCACGTCGCAGTGGTCGACGGCCGCTCGCCCGCTGCCGCCGCCCACGGTCGGGCCGTCTCCCTGACGGCGCCAACGGCGACCGGCCGCAGATCCGCCGCAGCCAGGGCCTTCGCCAACCGGACGAAGCGACCACGGATGCCGGAGCCGAGTACCGCACCCGGCTTGCCGACCCCCTCCCCTCGGGGGTTACTGACGGGGGTCGACCGGTCACAGCCGGGTCTCCTCTTTCCGGCGCTCGGGCGCCGCAGCGCCGCGGTGTGCCCGCCGGCCGGCGATGGAGGTTGTGCATGGAGCTGATCCACGTCCGACTGGTGAGTCCCCCTGATCTCACTCCCCGAGCAGTGGGGTTGCTCACCGGCGACCGCTATGTCTTCAACCTGGTCGTCCTTCCTGAACAGGCGCGCAACCCCGACGGCGACGCGATCGACTGCGACATCCTGGCGGGTGCGGCCAACGCCGTGCTGCGCGGGCTGCGCGAGCTGGGAATCGACCGCCGCGGATCCATGGTCATCGAACCGGTCGAGATGGCCTTCTTGGGTGCCGCGGCCGAGGAGCAGCAGAAGCAGCTCGGGGCGCTCGCGCACGCGCCGGTCTGGGCGGAGGTCGAAGCGCGCATTCGCGCCGAGGGCACCTATCTGCCGCGCTTCTATGTCTACCTGGTCATCGCCGGCGTCATCGGGGCGGTGGGAATCATCACCAACTCCCAGATCCTGATCGTTGCGGCGATGGTCGTCGGGCCGGAGTACGGCGCCATCACCAGCGTCGCCCTGGGCATCGACCGCGGCAACGGCACCAGGGTCCGACAGGGCCTGTTCGCCCTGACCGCGGGATTCCTGCTGGCCGTCGTGGCGACCCTCCTGTTCTCGTGGGCGATCCGCGGCTTCGGCCTTCAACCTGAGGCATTCGAGCTGGGCCTCAGGCCGGTCTCCTCGCTCATCAACACCCCCAATGTCTTCTCCGTGGTCGTTGCGGTGCTGGCCGGCATCGTCGGGATCGTGTCCCTGACCCAGGCCCGGACGAGCGCGTTGCTCGGCGTCTTCATCTCGGTCACCACCATCCCGGCCGCCGCCGACATCGGCGTCTCCTGCGCGTTCTCCAGCTGGAGCGAGGCACGCGGCTCCTTGATTCAACTCCTGCTCAACATCGTGCTGCTGATCGTGGTGGGCGTGCTGACGCTCAGATTCCAACGGGCTGTCTGGCGGCGCATCAGCCGGGACAGCGGGGTCTCGGGCGGCAGGTGAGGCCGCCGCCCCGCCCGGCTGCTTTTCTGCGGCCCCCAGAGGGTGAACCTGCCGGGCGATTCCGCCCGCAGGAACGTGTCGCGCTTGACCGGGCCGGTGCGGGACCGCACCCTCCCGACGAGGGGGCCCGACGCCGCAGGCCACCACGCCCATGTCCACGGACACCCGGCGGACCGAGGAGGCCACGCGTGCAGGAGAGCCGCACCGGACGGCAACTGACCCTCCGCCACGGCGCGCACCGTGCCGTCATCGTCGAGCTGGGCGCGGCGCTCCGGTCGTACGCGGTCGGTGAACGTCCCGTGGTCGACGGATTCGCCGCACAGGACCAGATCACCGGCGGGTGCGGCCAGATCCTGGTGCCGTGGCCCAACCGGATCCGGGACGGCCGATACCACTGGGACGGGCAGGACCGGCAGCTTCCGCTCACCGAGCCAGGAGGCGGCAACGCCATCCACGGGCTGCTCCGGTGGGTCGCATGGCGGGTAGCGGAAGTGAGTGACCGCCGGGCCGTCCTGGAGGTCCCGCTGTGGCCGCAGCCGGGCTATCCGTTTCACCTGCACGTCCGCGCCGAGTACACCCTGGGTGAGGGCGGGCTCGAAGTCGCCGTCACCGCGCGCAACCTTGACGCGAGCGCCGCACCCTACGGCTTCGGCCAGCACCCTTACGTCACCGCGGGCACCGCCGTCGTCGACCAGGCGGTGTTGACCGTCCCCGCACGGACGTGGCTGCGCACTGACGAGCGTGGCCTGCCGGTGGCCGCCGAGCCGGTCGCCGGGACTGAGTACGACCTGCGAACGCCGCAGCCTGTCGGAGCGCTCCGGCTGGACACGCCCTTCGGTGACCTCGTCCGGGACGCGGACGGGCGGGCCGTGGTCCGTCTGGCCCACCCGTCAGGTGCTCTCGGTACGGACGTGTGGCTCGGCGAAAACGCCCACTACGTACAGCTCTACACGGGCGACACCCTCGCACCGGGGGATCGACGGCGCGCGCTCGCCATCGAGCCGATGACCTGCCCGCCGGACGCCTTCCGCAGCGGCACCGGGCTCGTCAGCCTCGGCCCCGGCGAGCAGCACACCGTCCGGTGGGGGATCACGCCGTGGGGTGGGTGACGGCGCCGTCACGGTCCCCGGCCTGATCCTCATCGGGCGGAGGACCGCCGTGCGACGTGGACCTCCTGGGGTCTCCGCAGCCGTGGTCGTGATCGTGGTCGTGGTCGTGCGGGACAGGATCGCGCGTCTGACCGGCCGGTCGCGCAGCGGGCCGGTGAGAGCACCGACTCGTCCCACCACCACGCACCGACACGCACCGAAAGGAGCCGCCTGTGACGACGGACCAGGTGCTCATCGGCGTGGGCCTGATCCTGCTCCTCGCCGTCGGATCGCAGATCCTGGCCGGCCGCCTGCGCGTCCCCGCCCTCATCGTCCTCCTGCCGGTCGGCTTCGCCGCCGGCGCGCTGCTCGACGACGTCAATCCCGAGCAGTTGCTGGGGGCGGCGTTCTCACCACTGGTGTCGCTGGCCGTCGCAGTGATCCTCTACGACGCGGGTCTCGGGCTGGATCTGGCGCTGCTGAAGGGGCACACCCGCCGAGTCGTGGTCCGGTTGATCTGCATCGGTGTCCTGATCACCTGGCTGCTCGGCACGCTTCTCGCCGCGGCGCTGCTGGGCATGTCCCAGCGGGCAGCCGTGATGATCGGCGCGATTCTCGTGGTCTCGGGGCCGACGGTCGTCGGACCGCTGCTCAGCTTCGTGCGGCCCAAGGACCGGCTCCAGCGCATCCTGATCTGGGAAGGCTCCCTCATCGACCCGGTCGGCGGCATCCTGGGAGCACTTGTCTTCCACGCGGTCGTGGCGAGCACGGGCCACCACTTCGGCACCGTCGTGGGAGGTTTCCTGGCCAGCGTGGGCGTCGGAGCCGCCGGTGGAGTGGTCGGGGCGGCTCTGCTGTGGGCGCTGTTCCGGGTGCTGCGGCTCGGCGAGGTGCTGGGCACCACGGCGCAGCTCGCCGCGGTGATCGGTGTGGCGGCGTTCTGCGACGTCCTGCGCGGCGACACAGGACTCATCGCCGCCGTGGTGATGGGCCTGGCTGTGGCCAACCTCCCCGGCATCGACGTACCGGCGCGTCGGCCGTTCTTCGAGACCCTCGCCAGCCTCATCCTGGGCCTGCTCTTCATCTCGATCTCGGCCACCGTCACCCCGCATTCGCTGCGCCATGTATGGCTGCCCGCGCTCGGGCTCGCCGTCTTCCTGGTTCTGGTCGTCAGGCCGCTGGTCGCGGCCGTTGCAACCCTCGGCACCGACCTGACGCGCGGCGAGCGGGGCTTCGTCGGCTGGATGGCGCCGCGTGGCATCGTGGCGGCCGCAACGGCGTCTACGTTCTCGGCCACTTTGGTGGCCAAGGGGATCGGCGGCGCGTCGGAGATCCTTCCGGCTACGTTCGTGGTCATCGTCACCACCGTGACGCTCTATGGCCTGACCGCCTCGCTCGCGGCTCGGCGCCTGGGCGTTGTGCGCCCCTCCCGCTCGCGTCCGCTGCTGGTCGGCGGCGATGCCTGGGTGGTCGATCTGGGTGTGGCCCTGAGGTCGGCAGGGCTGGAGGTGCTGATGTGGTCAGGGGAAGAGGAGCAGCGCGAACGCATCCGGCAGGCAGGGATCGAGCTTGCGCCCGGGGAACTGCTGGCAGCCGCCACCGGTGGTGCTGCGGAGTTGGAGGGCATCACGGCGGTGTACTTCCTCACTGCCGAGGACGACTTCAACGCACTGGCGGCGGTGATTCTGCGTGGCAGCGTGGAGGAGACGGTGCATCGCCTCAACGCACCGCCCGAGAGTCACGGCGTGGTGGCGCCGTTCCTCGGCGGCGAGATCCTGTTCGGCGCCGATCTGACCTGGCCGGCACTCGCCCGCAAGTACGCGGACGGGGCTGCCGTCCTGGCACAGCCCGCTGCTGATTCGCTGCCGCCCGACTGCGATCTGCTGTTCCTGGTGCGTCCGGACGGCCGCCTCGACCCGGTCATGGAAGGCAGCACACCGCTGCCCGGGCCGGGGGACACGGTCGTCCTGCTGGCCCCGGGCAGCCGGGGAGGCCGACCCGAGGTCTGAACCTGCCGGTCCTGGGGCTGTCACTTCACCTTGGCATAGGCGACGGCTATCTTGCCGGGCACCGGGATCCGAATGAGGTCGGCCAGTGTCGGGAAAAGACGGCCCACCGGGCCCGCCCGCGAATACAGGAACCCCCGCCCGCAAACCGACGGGGTTCCTCACCTCTCACACAGCCCCTATAGCGCGGGCTTGCTGTGTCGTTGTCTCAGCGTTTTCTCATCAACTTGTCGCCCAGGGCCCCAGATCCACGGGCGTGCCACACGTGACCGACGAACGCCACCTCGGTTCGAGACGACGCATCACCTACTAATCGCTCACCCCCGAGGGCCGCCGCGCAGCAGTCCACGAACTGCATACTCGCAGGTTCCCGGCTCCTGGAACCAAGCCACGCGAGTGACCGTCAGGCGCGCGGCGTCAACCACAACTGCGGGAACGCCAACATGTCGTCGAACAGATTGAACGCCGGGTGCTCCATGGTGACCGTTGCGGCGGCGCCGGTGAAGAGCTTCAACAGTCGGGCTTCGAGTGCCCGCATCTTCGGGTAGTCGTTTGCGACCGGCTGAACCAGGCGATAGCCGATGGTCGAGTGGAACTGGTAGGTGTCGAAGTTCGCCGCGCGTACCTCCAGCAGCGCGCTCAACTCGCGGCGGGCACGCCACAGGGCGTTGTGGGTGGCGTCGTCGGCCGGGGTCAGGTCCATGGTGAAGTTCGCCTCGAATGGACGGAACCCCTTGACCTTCATGTTGATCGGACCGAGCGGCGTCAGGCCGGAACCCTGCGCCTGGAGACGGGCGAGCACCCGTTGCGACGCCTGGGAAACGTCCGTGCAGTCAGCGAGCCACGCCGGGAGCGTCTTGTCCTTGACGTGGTTCTGGGTGATGACGTCGAAGACAGTCATGTGCAGGCTGTTGTGCGGCAGGCAGACGTACTGGGGCGCGAGGTCGGAGTCCTTCATGAGCGCCATGGCCTGCTGCTCGGCCTTGAAGAACGCCGAGTCCTGCGGCACCCGGCACACGAACGTGTTGCCCCGAAACCGCTGAGCATTGCCGTCCAGATCCCACTTCATACCGGGGCCGGCCGCCAGCGGAGCCCGGTACTGCCCGGAGTCGGCCTCGTTGTCCTTGCGGTTGCCCGCGTCGTACGCCGTGTCCGCAATGGGCTCGGCGGCCGCGTGACCCGGCAAGGCCAGACCGGTGGCAAGCGCACCCGCCGTACCAAGAAGCATTGAGCGTCGGTGCAGGGCGTTCATCGGGTTCCCTCTCGCCGGGTTGGGGATCGCCAGCTATGAGACGGTTACTGCTTGAACGGTCAATGAACTCCATCCATGAGTCGTCCCTTGGCGGGGCCAACAACCCGGAAGAACCGCCTACTCATGGCTCGACAGTGCGGCCCGAGTAGTCCAGCCGCTGCATGCTGGACGTGTCCAAGGTGCTGCCTTCAGCCGGTGCTGCATCGGGGTGAGGCGCGGATCACACACGGGTTACGACCGATCCGGGACGTTCTCACCCTGTTTCTGTTTGGCTGGTGGCATCGACGGTCATAGGGGGTCTGCACGCATGGCGCTCACACACTGGGGATTCATCTACACGGCGGCCGGGAGTGCCGCAGGCGGCGACGTCAACGTCGTGGACACCGGCACGTGCCGCACTGTCCTCGTCGGGGTGGAGAAGCCCGATCAGGGCCTTGACGCCGCGCGTCGCCTGGTGGGCGAGGGAGTGCAGCTGATTGAACTGTGCGGAGGATTCGGTCCTGTTTGGGCCGGGCGCATCATTGAGGCGATCGACGGGGCAGTCCCCGTGGGCACGGTTGGCTACGGTCCTGAAGCAGTCGACCAAGTGCACGCAATCTTCTCCTGATCATGAATGGGAGATCGTCCTTGGCTGTCCAGGACGTCTGCGGGTATTGCCGGAGGTATGCGTCTGTGTCTCGGCCGAACCGGCGGAGCTGTCAGCCAGCGGCGGCTGCGGTGTCGTCGTGGACGAGCAGGCCGTCGTGACGCAGCCGCAGCCCCGGGGTCGGCCGGTGGGGCACAAGCCGCTTGTCATGCATCAGGTGTTGCACGGTGGCGTGCCTGGACACGGTGGCGAAGTCGGCGATCAGGCGCCGGCGATGTGGCCGAGGTTCTTCAGGTGAGGCCGCCGTCGGTGCGGATGTTCTGGCCGGTGACCCAGCGGTTGTCCGGGCGGACGAGCAGGGCCACGAGGTCGGCCACATCCTCGGGCCGGCCGATCCGGCCGAGCGCGGTCATGGCGGCGGCGCCGTCCAGCGCGTCCGGGTGGGCGCCCGCCCGGAGGAGGTCGGTGTCGGTCGGTCCGAGCGAGAGGGTGTTGGCTGTGATGCCCCGGTGTCCGAGTTCGCGGGATGCGACATGGGTGATCTGTTCGACGGCAGCCTTGCTGGCTGCGTAGAGGGCCTCGCCCGGGCTGGGCCTGGCTGTTCAGGGGCATCAATGCGGCCTCGGCCGACGACTGAGGGCGGCCGCCATGACCCTGGACCGAACACGAGCAGGCTACGCAGCCATCGGCATCGTCATACTGCTCATGCTCCCGCCGTTGATACTGCGGGCACAACGCCACCTCGCCCCGAAGATCTACGAGTCCGAACACCCCGGCCGGTACGTGGCCCAACTGATCGCCACCAGGCTCCTGGTGCTGACAGCCACCTTCGGCGCGAACTACCTACTGGGCCGCCTGGTGGACCCACAAGGCGGCCAATCCCTCCTCCTGCCGGGTGCGGCACTCCTGCTCGCCGTCCTGTCGATTCCATGGCAAGTCCGCCACGCCTACCGCATGCGAGCGAGCGCCTCGCATCCCGCGAACCGGCCCGACTTGTCGGCGCCACGCCTGACCGTCGCGAAACTGATCCTGCTCTTTGCGGCCCTCCTCGCCCAGTTGCTGCTCGAACGGTACATCCCGCACTCCGCCGCCGTGGTCGCGGTGGCGATCGTCGTCGCACCACCTGGGAGGACTGCTGGCTGAAGGTCCGGTGGTGCTGACCTTCTATCGTGGCGCCTGGTGCCCGTACTGCAACATCGCCTTGCGCTCGCTACAGGAGCACCACGACGCCATCACCGCACGGGGTGCCAGGCTGGTGGCTGTCTCGCCGCAGGTGGCCGATGAGTCCTTGTCGCTGGCCGAGAAGCACCAACTGGCCTTCGATGTCCTCGGCGATGTCGGCTCCGAGACCGCCAAGCAGTACGGACTCGCATATGACCTCCCCGACGACCTAGCTGCCGTCTACGACACGCTCGGCAAGGACCTCCAGCGCGTCAACGGCGGCCACTCGCGCACCCTGCCTTTGCCCGCCACCTACGTCATCGACCGCGCCGGCACCATCGGCTGGGCTCCGGCAACATCCCCTCCCACGCCTGAGTCGCTCTCCCCGCTGCGAGCCCCCGCGCTCTTCAGTCCCAGCTGCCGATGCAGCCGAGCCGCCGACATTCCGCTGCAATGTCCGGCCCACGCCTGCGCATTGGCGTAGCGATCTGGCACACGTCCAAGTCGGGCGGGGTCGGTTCCCTTCGGGGCCGGCCCCGTTTCTGCGTCTGTGCCGAGTCTGTGCCGGGGCGTCGGTGTCACGGCGGGTGCAACGCGGCTCCCTCGACAAGACGCGGGCGGACGATCTGCTGGCCAGGCTCGACCGGCACACCACCGATCACCAGGAAGAATCCTCCGTCGTGCTGGCAGCATGATCAACCCCCGAAGGACTTACGGAGCCGACCACTTAGCCACAGCCTCATAGGGGGTGTCCGCCTTCAAGTACGGCGCAACCGGGCGCCCCTCCTCCGGGCCTCAGCCGGAAGCCTTGGGCGTGGGCCGACAGGGCTGGCCCGGTCTTCCGTTGAAGACGCCGCCGCAGGTGCCGTAGCGGCGGCCGTTTCCGGTGTAGAGGCGGAGGGTGTCCCAGACGAGGGGTCTGTGGGAGCCGGTGCGGTAGACGTATTGGGGTTGGTGCGGCTCGCCCACGTTGAAGCGGTTCGGCTCGTTGGTGTCCCGGGCTCCCTGCGGGCTGTCCGAACGGCTTTGCCAGAAGGCGTACCGGGAGAGCTTGTCCCAGTTGAGGGTGTAGTTGCGGACCTTCTGGCTCAGTACTCCGTTCTTGCCCTTCCAGTTGGTTTTGACTTGGTCGGTGACCTGCTTGAAGCGGGCGGCCTCGGCGAGGACCACGGCGGACTGGCAGAGCGACTCGGAGGAGGCGCGCGCGCCCCTGGCCGCGAAGTCCTGAACGGCCTTGTTCATCGTGTCCGCGGTGACCGCGAGCTTGCCCTTGTTGATGTCGGGGCAGAGCGCTTCGTAGCGCACGCCGTGCGGCCAGTCGTCGGTCTGCGCGGGGAACGGGTAGCGGCGCCAGGGCTTGACGTTGGTTTCCTTCTTCTCGAAATCGACGTATCTCCGGGTCCGGTTGTTGTACATCCCGGCCACGTACGCGTCGTCCTTGCGCAGCAAGAAGGTGACTCGTGCGTCCCCGTCCATGGTGCGGGCTTCGACGGCGACGAAGTCGGCCTCGCTGTACGGGCGCGGGGTTCCCTCGGTCTCGGCCTCCCGTTCCTTGCTCGACCGGGTCACACGGAGTTCTCGCGGGCCGTTCGAGGTCTGGTAGTTCGAGCGCGGGGCGAGAGCGCCGCGCAGTGCGTCGATGAATCGCGCGTATTCCAGGCCGGAGGCCCACTGGTTGCCGCCGAACTGCATGACCGGCGGCAGTGCGGGGGCCGACGCCTGCACCGGTGACGGGGCGCACGAGGCGAGGGGGGTGAGAGCCAGGAGGGCGGTGGCCGCGGTGACGGCCGTACGGGGCAGGCGGGAGTGGTGCCGCGGGGAGATGCGGGGGCGCATCGGCATGGACATGGGCTGCTATCTGCCTTCGAGCGTGGCGGGTACCGGTTCGGACCGCGTGTCGGGCTTGGTGGGACGTTCGGTGACCGTGGTGCTGGTGGGACCGGGCGTCGGCTTGAGGACCGTGCCTTTCCGGTCCTTGAGCGAGGGTGTGGCGGTGAGCCTGCCGGCCGAGGCGACCTGGCCGGCCAGCGTGACCGTGTACGCGGCCTGCGGGGCGAGGGCGGGCACCGGCACGGTGAGGACGGACCGGCCCTCCGCCGTGCCCACCGTCGCGCCGGCGACGGTGGAAGCGGGGTCGGGCTCGTATCCCGCGCCCGTCAGCTCGGCGGTGAACGTCGCCCCGCTCAGGGTGCACCTGCCGACGTTGGTCAGGTTCCACACGTGGGTGACGGTGTCACCGGTGTACGGCGCGGACGGGCGTACGGAGGTGACGACATCGGCCTTCGGCGCCACGGTGACGGTCACCTGGTCACCGCCCGCGGACACTTGGCTCCTGCTGCCGACGACGGCCGCTCGGCTCACGGTGAGCTCGCGCCGTGCCGGGTCGGCGCTGACCGCGGCCCGTACGCAGACCTGCACCGCGCCCTCCGGGGGAAGGTCTCCGACGGGGAGGCTCCACCGGCCGCCGTGTGCGGGGTCCGGTACGCCGCTGCACGGCGCCGCGTCCACGGTGGCGTAGCGGAAGGAGAGTTCGGCGGGCAGGGTGACGACCAGTGTGGCCGACTTGGCGGTCGAGGGGCCGGAGTTGGCAATCGTCCAGACCAGTGAGGTGTCGTCACCGGCGGCGACCGGGTACGGCAGCTGGAGTTCGCCGATCTCGACGGTACTGCGCACGGCGACCTGGAGCCGCGCCACATCACCGACCGGCTCCGCGCCGTCGGCGCTGAGCCGGGCCAGCACCTGGAGCGGCTGGGGGTCCGCCCCGCCGGTGCCGGTGGCGGGGAGGTCGGGCAGGACGTCCGCGGTGACGGCCACAGCGTGCTCAGCGCCCTCGCGGAGGCAGCCGAGTCCGATGATGAGCCGTCCGTTGTCCTGCCGCAGCGAGCTTGGGGGCTGCCCGTCGACGGTGACGCCGGCCGCGCGCAGCCCTGTGGGCAAGGTGATCTGAAGGGCGGCCTGGTCGGTGGCGCACCGGCCGGACTTGGCTGCGGTCCAGGTCAGGCAGGTCTGGGTGCCGGCCTCCACGGTGCGGGTCTTGGCGGTCTCCGCGTCGGGTGTGAGGCGCAGCGCGGCGTCGGAGCTGAGGTCGGCCCAGGCTGCGGCGCTGAGCGTGCTGCCCGTGTCGCTGAGTTCGGCGCGCGCGACCACTGGGCCGGGGGCCTGGCCGAGCTGATCGACATCCGCGGTGCCGGTGGCATGGACGCTCACCGTCGCGCCGGGGCTCAGCTCGCCCAGCGGCACCGGGGAGGCGGAGACCGTTTCGGCGCTGCCGTCCTGCTGCACGGTGATCCCGGGGTTCTTCAGTTCGGGTGGCAGGACGAGGGTGGTGGTGGAGCCCGCGGCGACCGAGGGACCGGTGTTGCGGACGGTCCAGACGAAGGCGACCGGTTGGCCGACAGGGGTCGGGCTGGGCGTCCCCAGACCGGTGATCTCCAGAGCACTGCGATGGGTGACCGGCACCGGGTCGCAGGTGGCGGACGCCTTGGCCGCGTTACGGGCGGTGGCCGTTCCCGTGACGCCGGAGGCGCGGTCCTCGGCAGCCGGGGCGAGCGTGACCGTGGTGGTGAACGTGCGCCGCTCGCCCGGCTGGAGCCGCTCGATCCGCGGCCAGGCCACCCGTTGGGCACCCTCGGCCGGGGCTCCGCCGTGCGAGGCGGCCCGGTAGGGGGACGAGGCCGGCAGTCCGGCGCCGAGCGTGACCTCCTCGGCCGCGGGCCCGCCGGTGTGTGCCAGGGTCCATACGTACGTGAGGTCCCGTCCCGCGATCACTTCGGCGGGCGCGGGCTGGACGGTGAGGCTCAGCGCGGCCCGGCACGTCGCGGTCTGCTGGTTGGTGACCTCGCGCGGGCTGTCCTCGGCCCTGGCGTAGGCGGTGGCGGGGAGGGAGGCGGGCGCCTTCTTGCCGACGACGGCGGTGGCCCGGAGGACCAGGGACCTGCCCTTGGCGAGCGTACCGAGGTCGGCGAACACCAGCTCGCGCTTGTCCGCCTCCCAGGTGGCGGTCTGGTTCCCGCCCTGGATCACTCGGCCCGCCGGATCGTTCACGCCCTCCGGCAGGCGGACGCGTGCGCGGGTCTTGGTGGCGGCCGACGGTCCCTTGTTGGTCAGGGTCCATGCGTAGGTGAGCTTCTGTCCGGGGTCGACGGGGTCGGGGCTGACCGAGCCGTCCAGCTCCAGGTCGGCCTTGGCCCGAGCCTTCGCCTCGGCGCTCTTCCACACCGGTTGCGCCTGGGCGGAGCCGGCCGTGGCACGGGCCTTGAGGGTTCCCGTGGTGGTGTCGTCGACGGTGCTGCGCACCGAGAGGGTGACCTGCCGGCCGGGGGCGAGCGACCTCAGGTAGCCGGTGATCACGCCTTTGGTGGGGACCGCGGTGAAGCCGCTGACAGCCGTGGGCGTGATGCCGGACGGCAGGGTGAGCACGAGGTAGACGTTGGTGGCGGTGATCTTACGGCCGGTGTTCTTCAGCACCCAGGTGTAGGTGAACCGGCCGCCGGCGTCGACGGATGCCGGATCCGCCTCGGCCTTGACGAATTTCAGCGTGGTGGTCTTGGTCTTCTCATCCTTCTTGTCGTGTTCCTTCTTCTTCTCCTCGCTCTCGTCCGAGTCGTCGGTCCCGGGCTCGTCTCCGCCGCCTCCGCCTCCGCCGCCGACCACCGGAGGAGGGAAGGGCGGGAACGGCGGGAAGGGCGGGATCGGGGCGGGGATGGTGAACGGTCCGCGGTCCTCCCTCTTGACCGGGACCCTGATGGCACGTTGCGCCTGGGGGGAGCCTTCCGTGCTGAACCGTCCGGTGGCGCTGACCTCCTTCTCACCGTCCGCGCCGCTGCCGACCACCGTGATCAGGGTGAACCACCCTTGCGCACCGGGTTCCAGGCCCGGGTGCACGTACGGCAGTTTCTGCCCTTCGGCCAGGGTGAGGGTGGCGGGCAGATCCACGTCGCAGGTCACACCGCGGGCGAGCGAGGGCCCCTGGTTGTGCAGGCACCAGGAGAGTGCGAGCTGGTCCTTGCCCTGGACGGTGCCGGGCACGAAGCGGGTCTCCGTGACGGTCAGCGGTGCTTTGACCGTCACGGGGACGGACGCCGGCCGTTCGCCGGTGGTGGCCGGGGCATCGGTCGCCGGGTCCTTGGTGGCCGCGTTCGCCCGTGCTGGGAGGGCAAGGCGGTCGCGGGCCTCCGGAGCGGCCCACACGGTGACCTTGAGCTCGACGGGGCCGGACGGCGGCAGGGCGGGCAGCTTCCAGCACGCCGTGCGGCCCTGAACGGTGGCGGCCGGCGACGCCGAGAGGTAGTGCGCATCGGCGGGCAGGCTGACGGACGCGGTGACCGCGGTGGCGGTGGACGGACCCGTGTTGGCCAGCGTCCAGCGGAGCGTCACGGGGCTGTCGCGGTTCCCGGCCACGACCGACGCCGGGTCGGCGCTGCCGGCCTTGAGGGAGAGGGCGGCCCGCGCCTCGGCGGTGGCGGTCGCCTCCGGCGCGGTGGCCTGGACCGGCTTTCCGGTCTGGCCGTCCGTGGTCGGCGAGGTGGCCCGCGCCGTGGCGGTCTGCGGGCCGACGCTCTCAGGGCGGACGGCCACGGTGACCGAGAGCGGGACGTCGCCGGGCGGGCACCGGCCGAGGTCCCAGCCGACGGTGTGGTCGGCCGGCCGGAAGACACCGCCGTGCGTGGCGGAGACGAAGGTGACGCCCTTGGGCAGGGACGCGGTGACGGTCAGATCCCGGGCGCTGGAAGGGCCCCTGTTGCGCAACTGCCAGGTATAGGTGAGGGGTTCCTTGCCGGCGACCACCTGCCGAGGCGACGCCGTCGCCGAGGGGAAAGCGACGGTGGCGCGTTCCTGGACCGGGACGGTGACGTGGTGTTCGCCGGTGCCGGCCGGATTGCCGGTGTCGTCGGGTGTGCTGGACCAGCCGGAGGCCTCGGCCCGCAGAGCGGTCCAGGCATCCGGGGAGGTGGCTGCTCGCACGGTGAGGATGCGCTGGGTGGCGGGCGGCAGGGTGCCGAGCTTCCACAGCACGGTGCCGTCCGACTGCGGGGTGCCGTTGTCGGTGGCGGAGGAGAAGGTGGTCCCCGGCGGCAGGGTGGCCTGTACGGAGGTGTCGGTCGCGGTCGACGGCCCGGTGTTCGTCAGCCGCCAGCCGAATGACGCTTCCTGGCCCGCCTGGACGGGGGTGGCGGGTTCACCCGCCAGCATGAGCTTCGTCCGGGCGGTGATGTCGACCGAGACCGTGTCGGACGGTTCGCGGGCGGCCCGATAGGCCCAGCAGGAGGCGTCGAGGTGCCCGCGGAGTTCTGGGGGGTAGCGGAAGGTCGCCACGATCTGCGCCGTGGCGCCGACGCCGAGGTACGGCACCATGAACTGCATCTCGCGGCCGAGGGACTGCCCGTTGACGGCGATGTCGACCAGCTCCGGGCCGGGCCCATGAGGCGGTTGCCCGTAGGACACGGCCGCGCCGACGTAGTCGGCGCTCGACGGGCCCTTGTTGGTGAGGGTCCATGTGAGGCTTGCCGCGGCCCCGCCGGCCACCGGGCGGGCCGGCTGGACGGTGCCCGGCGAGAGGTACAGCGCGCAGTTCTGGACGTACGGGATCTCCTGGAGCGGGCTCCCCGCCCCCGGTACGTCGATTCCCGTGCCGACGAACTCGGCGCGTGACCGCAAAACGGTATGGCCGAAGGCGGGGTCCCCCAGCACCCGCACGACCGGGAACGCCTGCGCCCCTGCGCGGGCGTCGTCGACCGAGATCTCCGCGGACTCCAGAACGATCTTGCCTTGGCTCTGCTCCGCCACGGTGAACAGGCCGTTGGGATCGGCGAACCGCTGGAAGGCATAGCCGCCCTCATAGGTGATCCGGAACCTGCCGGTCTTCCCCGCGCCGACCGGGCCCTCACCGATCCGGACGCTGGTCTCCAGCGTCAGGTCGAGCCCCTGAACGGCCGTCCGCGGATCGGGACGGACGCTCAGGGAGACACCATCCCCCTCGGACCGGATCTTTCCCTTGGCTCCCGTCATGGTGCCGGTCATCTCTCAACTACCTCCGTACGAGGGGATGTTGCCGGACGAGCGAGCGCGGCCGGCGCGGACCGGCCCCTGGATGAGGACGGGCCCTTGGCTGAGACGAGCTCCGGAGCGGGCCTCCGCGGCGGCTCGCGCACACCATCCCCGACGCGGCCCACCGCGTGGCCACGGCCGGGTGGCGCGGCGCCCGACTCCGCCGCCTTCGTGTTGCCTCGGTTCGGCCGCCCGGCGCAACGCGGGGCCAGAGCGGAGTACGGCCCTCCGCTCACCGGCGGATGACCGCCAGGGGCTCCGGCGTCCCGGCTGCCCGCCGTCCCGAATTCCCGTTCCCGCGAATGCTGAGGGCGCCCCTAAGGGGCGTTACGTGACTCGGCCGATGGAGGCCGTATTGCCCAGCCGTTCTCGTCGAGTACCTCCGTGCTGTCGCGGATGGCCTCGACGAGTTCGCCCCGCTGGACGGCTATGTCGTCGAGGGCGGCATCGTGACGCCGGCTGTGGCCAGGGCTGCCACTACCGGGTCACCTGATCTTTGCGCTGCCGCAGGTGAAGGTCGTTTTTTGAAGGAGTTCTGGTGTGCTGCGGACGCCGGTCAGATGCTCGGCCAGCGCGAACGCTGCTGGTGCCGATAGGTCCTGCGCGGTGTTGGAGGTCTCCTCCCAGAACTGGAAGCCGATGTCGTGCATGGCCTTCAGGAGTTCGTCGAGGGCCGTTCCCCATCGGCTGTCGGGGAATCCAGGCTCGAAGGCCAGGCGTCGTCGGAGTCCAGGAGGCCAAAGGCCGCCTCTACTATCTGCTCCGCCCCGGTCCGCGGAGGCTCGTCACGTCCCTGGAGACGGCGGAGAACCTTTGAAGGCGGCAGCCCGTGCACCAGGGTGAAGCAGTATGCCTCTGCGAGCTCGGGGAAGCGCTCCTCGAACCACACGTAATCGGCAGCAGTTGAAGTCATGCCCGAGATCCTCGCTGATGCCACTGACATCGGTGGCCAAGGTTGAGCCGGCGGGGGAGTGGCTTGGCCGGCGGCGTTCTGGAGGGTGTGCGCGATGACGCGGAGCTGGTGTGGGAACCAGGGCTTGGCCGTCGTGCGCAGAGAGCTCTCGTTGGGGAGCCGTGGTGTGAACTCGGCGTGGAAGGCTCGGAAGCCTTCCTTGTCGCTGGACACGGCCAGGTGGCGCCAGCAGGGCGCGGCGGGCTACGGCCGCACCCTGTGGCGGGCCGCGATGGCCTGGGGGCCGCCCACGGCGCCGACTGCCAGCTCCTCAGCGGCAACGACGGGGCTGCCTAACAGGTGAGGCGACGGGATCCAGACGATGCAGACCGTGTGAGGATTCGGGCCCGCGCCCCTGTCAGTGCTTGCCGGGCTTGTTGGCCTCCTTGGCCTTCTTGGGGCCTGGTTTGACGTCGGTCGCCCTCTCCGGCTTCTGCTTGGCAGGCTGTACCGGGGGTGAGGAAGCGGTCTCGTATGGCGTCGAGGGGGGCGGCGTGGCGGGGCTTGTGCTCGTAGACGGGTTGGTCTGCGGCCCCTGCGCTGAGCCGGTGCCGGGCGAGAACCACACCATGCCCAGCACCAACGCCAGGGTGAAGAGGCCGGTGCCGGCCAGCACGGCCACCAGCCGGGAACGGCGGAGGAACGGCAGGGGTGAGCGGCGGGACACGGCCCGGTGCACGCTCGTTTGCCACTCGGTGTCCGCCACCGGGGCGGAGGCACCGTCGGAGTGGCCGGTGGGAGCGGGGACGGAGCTTGCAGGGGCGGCGGCCGTCGAGCCGGTGGCATGCGGCCGGCCCGGGCGACCGTGAGCCTGTTGCTCGCTGGGCAGCGGCTCCGGCGCGCCGCGCCAGGCTCCGCGCCCGAACCAGTCGGCCGCCTCCTCGGCCGTGGGCCGGCCCTGGGGCTCCTTGGCCAGCAGACCGAGTAGGTAGTTCTCGAAGGCGGGCGGTAGATCGGCGCCGAGTTGCCGGGGTGGGACCGGGGCGGCATCGAGGTGTTGATGAAGCACCGCGACCGCACTGTCCGCCTGGAACGGCGGCCGACCGGTGAGGAGTTGGTAGAGCACACAGCCCAGGGAGTACACGTCGGATGCCGGTCCGGCGGTGCGGCCCAGGGCCCGCTCGGGCGCGAGGTAGAGGCTGGTGCCGACGATGTGCCCGGTGGCGGTGAGTGCGGCGCCGGGGTCGTCGAGGAAGCGGGCGATGCCGAAGTCGCCGATCTTCAGGGTGTCGCCGGCGTCCAGCAGGAGGTTGGCCGGCTTGATGTCCCGGTGCACGATGCCCTGCCGGTGCGCGGCGGCCAGCCCAACGGCGGCCTGTGCGGCGATACGGGCCACGTGCTCGGCGGGCAGCGGTCCGGAGACGGTGAGCAGGTCGGCGAGGCTGTCCCCGTCGACGAGCTCCATCACCAGGAACAGGCGGTCTTCGTGCTCGCCGAAGTCGAGCACGCCGACCACGTGTGGGTGGCTGAGGCGACCGGCGGTCTGTGCCTCCAGTCGGAAGCGGGAGGTCGCGGTGGGGTCGGAGTCGTGGGGGAGCATGAGTTTCACGGCAACCGGCCTGCCGAGCGTCTCGTCGATGGCCCGCCAGACCTCCCCCATCGCGCCCCGCCCGAGGGTGTTTCCCAGCCGGTATCGGCCCGCTATCAGCACTTGTTCTTCATCCTCATACCAAAGACGTCTTGATCGCTGCAAGCCATGGCTCGCCGTGGGGCGCGGATCAAGGTGCGGGGCCGCAGTGGCTCCAGCCTACCGGCCTTGCGACCTTGTCTTTCCGGGCGGCGCAGAGCCCGGCTGCTACGGGCAGCCCCGCCAGAGGGCGAGGATGCGTGCATGGTTCTCGGCTGAGTCGTGACAGCTTCAAGTTGCTCCATTCACAAGAGCGCTGGATTCGTGGCCATCTCCCGCCACCAGTGACATTTCAGGGACGTGGCGCGCAGGAAGGAGTGACCCGTTCATGAGGGTCGAGGCGCTCACCCTCATGGAGAGGTGCCTGGGCGCCGATCGCAGGAGCGGGCTGGTTCCCCCCGTGCCGGCCCGCTCCCGCGCACATACGACAGCCCGGGCGACCCACGTGGCATGGCACCCGGGCTGCTGTGAGTAGCCAATCCCTCAGAGGCCGTCGGATGGCACTGGCGGCCAGGATATTTGCCTTCTCGCACGCGCCGACGACGCCCTGCCCGGCATTCACGTCGGCGACGCGCGACTGGCAGTTTTCCGTCCGGAGCATCATCTCTACATCCGGAGCATCATCGCGCTCCGCCATTCTCCGGTGCAGCGGGCCCGCGGAAAGTGGATGAGGGGCATCAGAAGAAGCGGATGCTCTCACGCGGAGCGCCTATGGCGTTCGTCCGAGACGCGAGCGTCGGTGCTGGCTCCGTGCTCGGCGTCACTTGGCACCTCGGAGTTCTGAAATCGGGGTTCCCATGGCCCAACAATCCACGCCTTGGGCTCAAGGGACCGAAAGCAAGCACACTCGGATGATTACCTCAGGCCGGGCTTTTCACCCAATCGATGAGCCGAGCCCACCAGTCGCCCCTCGACCGGTCCGGTGCACTCGCCGGGGCGTCAGGGGCGCGTGTGCGTCGTGACGACCCGCCCTGTCGGGCCGGCGCCGATCCCGTTGGAGTCGCCGCTTTTACTGGGCGCGCACGCTTGCGTTCCGCAGGCTCACACATGCACCGCTGAGCGTTGGGTACGCCCTTGAGTACTTGCTCCACATGCCTCCCGCAACCCTCAAAGGTCAACTTCCGGCACGACGGACAGACAGCACGTTGGCACACGATTACTTCCCTTGGTTCTTCGCTTGAGATCCACGATATTCACGCCATCACCACAACAGGCTCCAGAATTTGCAACTCCTTCAGGAATACCTTCCTCGCGGCGGCGTGATCCGCCTTCATGAAGTCGAATCACGATCCAAGTTACCTCGCCGGCGGTCATGAATATCCGGACATGGCAGGCAGTGCCGCATATCCGTCGCGGAGAGAGTATCTCACTAAGTAGTGCCAAGTGACCTGTTTGAAAAAATTCCCAGAGTTGCTCGGGACACCGAAACGATGGTTGCATCTCGCCCGGTCGAGAAAGGGAGGCAAGCACCTCATGTCATTGCCCGTCACCGCATTGCTTTTGAGACCTTCGACCGGGCACAGCAAGGGCAGGAATCGAGAACGGCAACCACTCTCCCCGAACGAGTGGTGCGCCGGCCAGAAGGGAGCAACGTGAGTTGCTCGCATGCCGCAGGATGCCCCCTTTTCCCCCTACTCAGGGCGAGCTTGCAAGGTTGGCGCGAGTACTACTGCGACAGCGCAGATCGATGGCTCGGCTGTGCCCGCTACCAGATGTCACTCACCGGCGAGCGCGTGCCGATCAGCCTGCTGCCCAACGGAGCCAGCGCGCGACATCTCGAAGCCCCGGCCGAGGCGGGCCGATCCAGCGCCACCAGCGCGACGGCCGCCCCTCGACAGTCCCCGCCGTCACGACCCACTCCGGGGTCACCGGCGCCCGCGTCCTGGCCCCAGCCGGCACCGACCCAGCCACATGAGCAGTCACAGTCGGGGCCTGGAACCGCAACACCGGAAGCCATGGCCCAGTACGGAGCCACACCTCCACCAGCAGATGTCTGGCATGACCGGCCGTCACCGCCCCCACAGGTCGACCGACCTTCAGACAGCCTCGCTCGACAATCACGGCACGCGCCCGCCCCGAAGTGCGGCTGGTGGGCTCGTTTTGCCGATTGGATGAGAGGACCCGCATGAGTACCTACTGGCCCTGGTGGGCGGGCGCTATCGGGCTCGCTCTGGTCACCATCAACCACACCTTCATCACTGATCGGTCTCTCGGGGTGTCGGCCGCGTGGGATCGCGTGCTGCACTGGCGTCGCGAACGCGAGCTCGAACGGATGGATGAGGAGTTCGCCGACGATCAAGCTCTGGCCGAGGCGCTTGCCGCAGCCACAGCGGAGCATTTCGGCACCGGCACCGGCGCGTCCAGCGTGCCGCAGGCTCCGCACGAAAAGTCGCAACCACTGGAAGCCGACACCGAATCGGCAGCGAGTGAGCGTCCGGCAGCCACGAGCCTGCGCCCGGCCCCGCTGGTCACTCAGGCTGCCCTGCTGTTTTCGATTTTCCTCGGTGGGTTCATCGCCGCGGTCGCCTCCGGGCGGTTCCACCTCCGCTACGACATGGGCCCCGGTTTTCGGGACCTGGTCACCGCCGATTCGACCACCATGATCGCCATGCTGTTCGTGGGGGGTGTGCTGGTCGGCTTCGGCACCCGGCTGGCCGGTGGGTGCAGCTCCGGCCACGGACTCAGCGGCTGTGGCCGGCTGCGGCCGGTCAGCCTCGTCGCGACCGCCGTGTTCTTCGGCACCGCCGTCGCGGTGTCGTTCCTGCTGTGGAAGGTGATCTGATGCGTACTCGGGGCGCGATTCTGCTGGCCAACATCATCACCGGACTAGCTCTCGGTTACACCGTCACCAACATCGGTTTCGGCGACTTCGCTGAGCTGAACCGCATGTTCACCTTCCAGGACCTGCGCATGTTCCTCTCCTTCGCGGGTGCTGTGGTGATCCTCGTGTGCGCGTTCGCTCTGCTGCGGGTCCGCCGCACCCCGGGACGCATCCACGCCGGCGTGATCCCCGGCGCGGTGTTGTTCGGTACGGGCTGGGCGATTTCAGGCGGGTGCCCGGCAATCCCGATCATCCAGGTCGCCAGCGGATACCTACCTGCCCTGATCACTATCGTCGGCGTCATCGTCGGTATCCGGTTGTGCCGCTGGGCCAACGCCCGGTACTTCCACCTCGACCGCGGCTCCTGCGGGCTGTAACCCAGCACCCCACACCGAAACGAGCCATGCAGCTTGGGTCTCTCACTTTGACGATCCTTCCGACGGCCTCCGGCAGCGCGTGCACATCTGACAACGTGATCAAGCCCCACCGGAAGAGCAGCACGTACAGAGTAGGTACGCGACGTACATACGGCTCTCCCTCGCGCCCGTGCTCGGCACCAAGCGACTAGAGATCTTCGGCCGCGCCAACGGCCAGGTCAGCATGTCCATGGACGTATACGCACATCTGGCGCAGGACACACAGGGGAAAGTCCGGGCGAGCACCGCCCTGGCCGCGTTCTGGGCCTCGAGAGGGTCCCGCTTGCCGCTGTGAGAGGTAAGGGAACCCCCGTCGGCTTGCCGGCGGGGGCGATCTCCGCCAGCTCGGGGCAGCAGCGGCGCTGGCCGGGAGCTCTGCGACTCGGACCTGGGAAGACCGCGATGAAGTCCTCATGCTCCGCGAACCCGGGGCTGAGGAAATGACGCGTTGCTGAGACAGCAGCCCAGCGACATGGCCTGAGGCAACGAGAAGAATCACAGGTCAGAGCGGTCCGGCAGACAGCGATTCGACGGGACCATTGCGACAGAGGGTGTCGTGGTTCGTCGGTATCTTGGCTCCGCGGCGATCGGACAGCCCGATCGGCCACATCACGGAGGAGCGACAAGTGGGGTCTCAGGTCAATCCGTGCATCACGTTCAACGGCAACGCGCGGCAGGCGATGGAGTTTTACCGGGAGATCTTCGGTGGCACGTTGCAGCTGGGAACTGTGGCGGACTTCGGTTCACCGGACTCGCCCAACGCCGAGAAGGTCATGCACTCCCGGTTGGACACTCCCGCCGGCTACACGCTGATGGCATGGGACTATCCCGATGACCGGCCTGGCCACCCGCCCTATCGGCCAGGCAACAATGTCGCGGTCTTCCTCGACGGCGACGACCGGGGGCTTCGCGACTACTTCGAGAAGCTGTCCGTCGGTGGCACCGTCACGCTGCCTCTGGAAAGGCAGGTGTGGGGCGACGAGGCGGGCTCGCTGGTTGACCGGTTCGGGATCAGCTGGATGTTCAACATCACCGCCCAGAACCGCTGATCAGCAGACTTCCCATCGAGGCCGTCCTGGGGCATCCCGGCCTCCACGACGCCGTGTTCCGCGGAAGGTGCCGGCGGGCAGTCCCTCATTACACGTCCGGCAGCAACATCCACGCCCGGGGGAGCAGCCACTGGGACATCATCACCTACAAGTGCCCCAGGGCGCCCCGGACGCGTCACGGGCGTCTGACGGTGCGGCTGATCGCGCCGGCCACCTCCGGGTGGGACAGGTACTCCTCGATGTTGTGTGCCCGGTCGCGGGCGTTGGCGACGGCCAGTTCCGTCAGTTCGTCGCGCCAGCTGTCGCCCAGCGGACATCCGATGGCGACCGCGTCGGTCGGGCACCAGGCGTTGAGCCAGTGGTTCACCCGCTCGGGACGCTTGGGGCCGCCGGCGAGGAGCCGGCTGTACACGCTGTCCAGGCCGAGGGGGCTGCCGGCGGTGACGAGCAGGGTGAAGTCCAGTTCCGGCGCGAGCCGTTCGATGAGGTCCATGCCGACCACGGTGCCCAAGCTGTGGCTGACGAGGACGAGTTCACCGGAGGTGGGCATCGAGGCGAGCACGGCGTCCAGGACCGCGTCGCGGACGCCTGGATCGTCCAGGTACGCGGCGACGTCCCGGAGGGTCGTGGCGATGACCAGCTCGTCCAGGTCGGTCCTGGCGGCCAGCCAACTCAGCTGCCGTTGCAGGGCTCCCACCAGGGAGCCGCCGAAGCGCTCGGTGGCGAGCTGGTCCCCACCCGGCATTCCCGCGGCTTCCGCCGCTTCGGCCATCAGCTGCTCATACGTGCCTCTGGCCGGACCGGCGGGTGCGCAGGCCTCCGCCGTCGACCCGTCGGCCACCGCCTCGACGGGCTGGGGGGCGGCTTCGTGCGGCTGGATGGCCTGTACGAGGCGGTCTCCGTAGTACGGGAACCAGGCGTCCGCCGGGTCGATCGGGGTGAGGGCTGCGCGGGTCAGCCCGTAGTTGAGCCCCGCGGCCCAGGTGCGGCGCAGCTCCTCGGGGTCCTTGCCCTGCTGGCTCCTGCCGTGCAGGAAGACCAGGTGCCGGTTCCCGCCGAAGGCCGTCTTCCTGGCGCTGAGTCCGACGCGTACCGCGGCGGTTTCGGTGGCCGGTGCAGCAGCGGCGGCGAGGGGTGGGACAGCCGCTGCCTGCGGTGGTGCCGGTTGTACGGCCGGCACCGCCTCCTGGAGGCCGGAGTCCTCGCCCATCTCGGCCAGGAGCGCGCGGCGTGCGGGATCGAGCGGCAGGGTCGCGAGCTGTTTGAGGAGGGAGCTGATGCGGACGCCTTCGTTCGACACCCAGTTGATGGCGTCGTCACCGTCGCCGGGGCGCCAGACCTGGCCGTCCTTGCGCAGTGTGCGGCCCTGTGCGTCCTTCTCCGGCACCCCACTGTGGTGCAGCGCCACCACTTCCCACTGGTCGTTGAAGACGGGCGAACCCGAATTCCCCGGCTCGGTGTCGGTCTTGTAGTGCAGGAAGTCGTCCAGCCGCACCTGAAGTGCGTTGTCGCGGACGGCGATCTCCTTGAGGCGGCCCATGGGGTGACCGATGACGTTCACCGGTTCACCGATGACCAGCTTGCCGAACTGAACGCTGAGCCTGTTCCATCCGAAGGCCTCTCCCGGCTGCCGGTTGTCACTGAGGGGGCGCACCAGGACCAGGGCGAAGTCGAGCCGTTCGTCCGCGACGAAGAAGCTGCCGGGGTCGAGTTCGAGCCGGACCGGCGGGCCGGGGACGTTGTCGATGGTGACCTGGGCGTCGAACTCGACGAAACACTGCTGGGCGGTCGCCTCGTCGGGCAGCACATGGTGGTTGGTCATGAGCAGGCGCGGCGACACCAGGAATCCGGTGCCGAGCGGGAGCTCGCGACCGTTCTCCCTGGTCGAGATCCGGGCGACGGTGCGTGCCGCCCGTGCGCCGCGCGGCAGGAAGCTCCATGCCTGGAGTTCCTTGGAGAGGCCGAGAATGCGTTCGTACGCCTCGGGCGCTGCCAGCGGTGCTTCGCGGATGCTCTCCACCGCCGCCGCGGCGGGTACCCCGTGGCGGTCGAGCAGCCGTGTCGCTCGGGTGGCGATCGCATCCGGCGAGTCCGGGAACGGCACCCCCTCGTCCTGCTTCCGCTCGGCGGTCCGCCGCTCCGTGCCCGTCCGGCGGTACCGCTCGGCAGCGGCGTCGGCCTGCTTCCGTCGTTCCGTGCTCGTGCTGCCGGTCACTCCCATGGCCACCCACCGCTCCCGTCCTCGCCTGTGCCTGCATTCCTCTCCAGCAGGGAGGCAACGGGGAGACTGCGCGACAGGGAGGGGGCAATCGGGTGGCGGGACCTTGGTCCCGAGATGCGGGGGCCTGGGCGTCTGAATAACGTGATAGCAGGGGAATCCCTACGTGCGGATGCTGAGGGGAGGGGTTCCGCAGCGTCGTGGAGGCCGCAGCACCCGCGAGGAGATGCATCATGGCCAAGCCACGCGCGGCCCGCCGGCCTGTGTCGGTCTACGCACTGGCCGGGGTCCGGCTCTTCAACGGGGTGACCGGCCTGCTGACGCCCGCCCTGCTCATCCGGCGACTCGATCCCGGCCGTGAACTCAGTCCGGCGGCTGTCTACGCCTTCCGGCTCTTCGGGATCCGTACGGTCCTGCTCGGCCTCGACCTGCTGACCAACCGCGGCGAGCGGCTACGGGAAGACCTGCGCGAGGGTGTCCTCATCCACGGCAGCGACACCGCCACGGCGGCAATGCTCGGCATCCGTGGTCAAGTGCCTCCGCGTACGGCCGTCCTCACCACGCTCATTTCGGCCACCAATACGGTCCTGGCCGCCAACGGCGCGGACATCGGGAAAGCGCGCTCCAAGAAGGCGTGTGCCTGGAAGGCGTCCCTCGGGAAGAGGCGGCGGACGTGACCTTGGACCCCGGCGCTCCCCCGGTCGAGACGGGCTTCGACTACGTCGTCGTCGGCGCGGGCGCCGGCGGCGGACCGCTGGCGGCCAATCTCGCCGCCGCGGGCATGCGGGTGCTGTTGCTCGACGCGGGCGGCGCCGAGGAGAACGACAACTACCTGGTGCCCGCCTTCCACGGTGACGCCTCCGAGGACCCCGTCCAGCGCTGGGACTACTTCGTGCGGCATTACGCGGACGAGCAGCAGCAGCGGCGCGACAGCAAGCTCGTGCCCGGCGAGGGCGTGCTCTATCCGCGCGCAGGGGCGATCGGCGGGTGCACCGCGCACCATGCGCTGATCAGTGTCTATCCGTATAACCGTGACTGGGACGACATCGCCAGGGAGACCGGCGACGCGTCGTGGCGGAGTACGGCCATGCGCCGGTACTTCGAGCGGCTGGAGCACTGTACGTACCGTCCCCGGCCCAAGGAGCCGCCCGGGCACCCGCTGCTGGCCGCGTTGCTGAGGCATCTGCCGTTCGTCTCGGCCCGTTACCGCAACGACGCATGGCACGGCTTCGACGGCTGGCTGCCGACCGCCCTCGCTGATCCCGAACTGGTCGTCCAGGACGGGCAGTTGCTGAAGGTCATCCTCGCCGCGGCGCAGGACACCCTCACCGATTTTCTCGGCCGGCCGCTGTCCCCGCTGGAGGGGTTCGGTTCCTTCGTTGATCCCAATGACTGGCGGGTGCAGACCCACGCTCTGCAAGGGCTGTGGCAGATCCCGCTTTCCACGGCCGACGGGCGGCGCAGCGCCGTCCGCGAGCGCGTCGAGGCGGTCCGGCGCAGCCACCCGCACCGCTTGGTCGTACGGACGAATGCCCTGGTGACCCAGGTCGTGTTGGACGAGCGCGGGGCGGCGACCGGTGTCGACTACCTCGACCAGGCGCACGCCTACCGGGCCGCCCCCGGCAGCGGGGGAGACGTGCCGCCCCCGGCGTTGCGCAGGGTGCTCGCCTCCCGCGAGGTGATCCTGGCCGCGGGGGCCTTCAACACGCCCCAGCTGCTGATGCTTTCCGGTATCGGCCCGCGGGCGGAGCTGGCGCGGCACGGCATCCCGGTGCGGACCGAGATCCAGGGTGTGGGCAGCAATCTCCAGGACCGCTACGAAGTGGGCGTGGTCAGCCAGATGGACCGTGAGTTCCCGGTCCTCAAGGACTGCGACTTCCACGCGCCGGAGCCCGGGCGGACGCCGGACCGCTGCTACCGGGAGTGGCAGCTGGGCGAGGGTGTTTACACGACCAACGGAGCCGTGGTCGGGATCACCCGCAAGTCCCGCCCGGAGCTGGACGCCCCCGACTTGTTCATCTTCGGCGGCCCCTTCGACTTCCGCGGCTACCGTCCAGGCTACGCGCAGGATCTGACACGCCACGGGGACCGATTCACCTGGGCTGTTCTGAAGAGCCGCACCCGTAACACGGCGGGCACGGTACGGCTGCGCTCCGCCGACCCCCGCGACACCCCGCTGGTGAACTTCCGGTACTTCACCGAGGGCACGGACCAGGAGGGCGTGGACCTGGAGGCGATGGCCGATGCGGTGGAGTTCGTCCGCGGGATGAACCGCCGGGCCGGCTCGGTGATCCTCAAGGAGTTGTGGCCCGGCGAGGAGGTCGGGAGCCGTCCGGAGCTGCGCCGCTTCGTGCGGGACGAGGCGTGGGGGCACCATGCCTCGTGCAGTTGCAAGATGGGCCGGGCCGACGACCCCTCGGCCGTCGTGGACAGCCGCTTCCGGGTGCGCGGTGTGGACCGGTTGCGGATCGTCGACGCCTCGGTCTTCCCCCGTATTCCCGGATTCTTCATCGCTGTCCCGGTCTACATGATCAGCGAGAAGGCGAGCGACGTGATCCTCGGCGACGCGGAGCGTACTGGTACCGGCACGGCCCCGTCGCTGCAGGCGAAATGAACAGGACCGACGCAAGGAGCACTGCAATGAGCGCGCACCGACACAGCCCCCGGCGATCCCCTTCCTGTTACCGCGCCTCTCTCCCCTGGCGGATCGTCACCGGCGTCGCCACGTACCTCGACCGGCGTCTCGGATGGGACAAACTCCCCGTCATTCCCGGGCTGTTGACCCTCCTCGGGCTGCGGGTCCGGCTCCGCCAGAAGAACCTCCACGACACCGGCGCCCTGCCGTCCGTCAATCTTCCCGATCCCGCTCCGCCCTCGGCGAGCCACCAGGTCAACCGGACCCCCGATGGCAGTCACAACGACCTCGCCGAGCCGCGGATGGGCATGGCGGGAACGCGCTTCGGCCGTAACATCCCACTGGACCGCATCGCCCCGGCCACGCCCGAATCGGTGCTCTCCAGGCCGAACCCGCGGGAGGTCAGCCGCGCGCTGCTCACCCGCCACGAGCTGACGCCCGCCGAGACGGTCAACTCCCTGGTCGCCGCATGGCTCCAGTTCATGATCCGCGACTGGTTCAGCCACGGTACGAGCCCGGAGGAGCGGCCCTGGGAAGTGCCGCTCATGGACGACGACCCGTGGCCGGAGCGCCCGATGCGGATCATGCGGACGCCGGACGACCCGACCCGGGACCCGCAGGCGCCTGCCGGGACGCCCGACACCCGCGTCAATGTCTCCTCCCACTGGTGGGACGCTTCGCAGCTCTACGGAACCAGTGAAGAGCAGCAAAGCCAGTTGCGTACCGGTGAGTTGGGCAAGCTCCATATCTGGAACAACCACAACGACCGGTCCCCGTTCTTCCAGGACCCGGCCAACGATCCGTCCCGCATACCCGGCTTCTGGCTGGGCCTCGCCATGATGCAGAACCTGTTCACCCACGAGCACAACGCGATCTGCGACCATCTGCACACGGCCTACCCGTCCTGGGGCGACGAGGAGCTCTTCCAGCGTGCCCGGCTCGTCAACGCCGCACTGCTCGCCAAGATCCACACCGTGGAGTGGACGCCCGCGGTGATCAGCCACCCCACCACCGTCAAGGCCCTGCGGGCCAACTGGTGGGGCATCGCGGGTGAGCGCGTCCACAACCTCTTCGGGCGGATCAGCGAGAGCGAGGTCATCAGCGGCATCCCCGGCGGCGACACCGACCACTACGGCATCCCGTACGCCCTCACCGAGGAGTTCGTGGCCGTCTACCGTATGCACCCGCTGATCCGCGACGAGTGGCATCTGCGCTCCGCCACCGACAACGAGACCCTGAGCGAGTGCACCTTCCGCGACATCGCCGGACCCGCGGCGCTGAAGGTCCTCACGACCACGCCGATGGCCGATCTGCTCTACAGCTTCGGCACCCTCCACCCCGGTCTGGTCACCCTGCACAACTTCCCCAAGTTCCTTCAGGAGTACGAGCGTCCCGACGGTCATCTCCAGGACCTCGCCGCGACCGACATCCTGCGCAGCCGGGAACTGGGCGTCCCGCGCTACAACGAGTTCCGGCGGCTGCTGGGGCTGAAGCCCGCGGAGAACTTCGAGGAGCTGACGTACAACCCGGCGTGGGCCGGGGAGATCGAGCGCCTCTACGAGGGCGACATCGAGAAGGTCGATCTGACGGTGGGGATGTACGCGGAGAAGCTTCCGGCCGGCTTCGCCTTCAGCGACACGGCGTTCCGCATCTTCATCCTGATGGCCTCGCGGCGGCTGAACAGCGACCGCTTCTTCACCGAGTACTACACGCCGGAGGTCTACTCGAAGGCCGGTATGGCCTGGATCGACGACAACACCATGGTCACCGTGCTGCTGCGCCACCACCCGGAGCTGCGTACGGCCCTCGCGGGCCTGGACAACGCGTTCGTACCGTGGCACACGGCCCGGGGCAGCCGGTCCCGGACGTGACCACCCGGCCGTACGGCCCGCGTCGTACGGCCGCCGCCGTGGGTTGCGGGTCAGGTCTCGCAGTTCGTGCACTGGCTGCGGCGGGATGAACGAGGGTTTCACCAGGCCGTGGGCGCCGATCTGGGTCAGCCAGGCCGCTTCCGAGGCGTTCGTCTTGTGGCCGGGCAGGTTCTTGATCTGGCGCGCTTTGACCAGGATCACTTCAAGTCCTCGCCCAGCAGGTAGTAGAACGGCTTCCAGTAGTGCGACGTCGCCTCGATCACCACCAGGGTCACCTGTGCGGCGAGCAGGTGATCCCGGAGGGCGAGCACCGCGCCCGTCGTCGATCCCCAGGCTGTGGTCCCTGTCGTGAAGGACCCCCGCCGCTTCGTACTCGGGGTGCGGACGCACGCCTTGGTGTGACCGCCCCATCAGACGCCTGCGGCCTTGCCGGTGAGCACGACGAGCTCCAGCTCCTCATACTGCTTGTCGTCCTCCGCAGGGGTGCCCCTGCGGCGGCGGTCCAGGACGCTTGCGAGCCAGCCGAGGGCGAACCCGACCGGGACGGTCACCAGACCAGGTGTCAGCAGCGGGAACCAGTTGAAGTGCTGGTCTGGGAGAACCGCGCCCGGGCTGCCGGAAATCGCCGGCGAGAAGATGGTCAGCACTATCACCAGGGCAGATGACCCGCACATGCACCACAGTGCCCCGACCTTGGTAAATCCTCTCCAGAGCAGGCCGTAGAGCAGCACAGGCGTCAGGGCGGAAGCAGCGAATGATAGTCCGAGCACAAGCATGAACTCGTGCTTCCACTGAACGGTCACCGCCGCCAGGGCGACCCCCAGCGCGCCGATGACTGCCGCGCTCCAGCGCGCCGCGCGCACCTCCCTCCCTTCGGCGAGGTGACCGCGATGAACCGCGTGGGCGTATATGTCGTGAGCCACCGAAGATGCCGCGGCAAAGGTGACGCCGGCGACACCCGCGAGAGCCGTCACGAACACCGCGCAGGCGACTGCGGTCAGCAGCAGACCGCTGCTGTCAAGGGCGAGCGCCAGCATCGGGATCCCGCCGACTCCGCCCGCGTTCGTTTGGCGGAGCGGCTCGGCACCGACGATCGCCGCAACGCCCACACCGATCACCACGACCATGGTGCAGAGCGCGGCAGTCAGGCCGACCGCCCAGCGCATGGACGTTCGCAGGGATCGCGTGTCCCGGGCGCTGTACAGGTGCATCGTGAGGTGCGGCAGAGCGACCACGCCAAGGATGCCGGTGAGGTGCAGCCCGAAGAGATTCAGCGTGTGGTGGGGGCCGGAGCCGAACTGCTGGTCGGGGCGCAGGAACGCGGTGCCCAATCCGCTGCCCTTCTCCGCGGCACCGAGCAGGCCATTGATACTCCAGTCGAACCGGTTGAGCACCATGACGGTGATGACCGCCATGGTGGTGAAGAGCAATGCGATCTTGCAGATCTGCACCAGGACGGTGGCTTGCATTCCCCCGAAGGGGGCGTAGCAGACCATGAGAACGCCCAAGCCTGCGATGCACGCTGTTTCCGCCCCTGCGCCGGAGAGCCCGAGCAGATAGGTGGTCGTCGTGCCTAGGCCGGAAAGTTGGAGGACGAGATACGGCAGACATACGGCCAGGACCAGCACGCCCATCATGATTCTGACGGCTCGTCCGGGAAACCGTCGCGCCAGTGCATCGCCCATGGTGTAGCGGCCGGCGTTGCGTAGTGGTTCGGCCAGCAGCACCATCAGGAGAGCGGGCGCCGTCACACGACCCAAGGCGAGCCACACGCCATCGGATCCGGCGAACACGATGACGTTGGTGGTGGCCAGCACGGTCAGCAGGGTGATGTATTCGCCGGCGATGGCGAAACCCCTCTCCCACGCCTTGATGACCCTGTTGCCCGTGAAGAACTCGGCCGCGCTGTCCGCCCCTGATTCCGCGAACACGCACAGGAACAGGCACAGAAAGATGAAGAGCAGAAAGAAGATGATGATCAGCGACTGCGTCGCGGGCGACGTTTGGCTCACAGCGCATCTCTCCGCCCACCGGCGGCCAGACGGTCCCTGACCCGATCCGCTGCGGGGTCTTGGTGCTCCTTGGCAGCCCGGCCGTAGTAGCACACGGTCCAGAGAACGATGATCAGTTGGAGGGTCACCAGGAGCAGTCCGGCACTGACATGTCCGAGCACTTCGGTGCTGAGGGCGGGTGCGGCGATGCAGCAGACCGCCGTGAACAGCAGGTGCGAGGCCAGGAGCCAGCCCGCTGTGCGGCGGCGAATCCGCCGGGACACGGCGCGAAGGCGGCGGAGTTCCGGGCCCGCGGGTGACGGCGGTGGGGGTGGCGGCACCCACGCTCGGGGATCTTGCCGCAGAGGATCGTGCCAGAGGTCGCGCGGTGAGGTCACAGGGGAAGCTCCAATGTTGTCCTGATGACCCGCGAATGCGAACTGCCGCGGGCGGTCGAGTCTTCGCCGCAACGGAATCCATGTACGTGCGCGCCGAGTCGGGTCACGCCAGCAGGGCGTCGATGCTGGGGGTTGGGCGCTCCCACGGCGGCCTCCGAACTCTTGGCGGCGCCGACCAGCGCGTCCATCTCGAGACTGGTCCGGCTTCGGCGTCCCGCAGCATGGAGGTCTTGAACGCGCCGACCTCGCGGGGGACCGTGTCCCCGCCGCCTCGCACGTATCCGAAACAGGATCATCCGTCTCGGGGAAACCGATTTGGGTGGCCTGAAGTTATGTCTATTGATGACTGCCGTCAAGTATGTGCACAGCATTGGCAGGGTAGTAGGAGGATGTGCCTGTGAAGCGGTACGTGAAGGCGTGGACGGGAGGTCAGCATGACGGACGTGGAGGTGGAGAACGAGCGACCGGCGCTGCGGCCGCAGTCGATCACGCCGGCGCTGCTGGGTGACTATGTCCTGGGACGCGACGTGGTGGTGTTCTCGGGCAGCTACATCGAGGCACTTGGGCGCGTTGGGGTCTCCGAGCAGGCGACCCGCTCCACCCTCACCCGGATGGTCAATCGCGGGCTCCATCAGCGCTGTCGCCGAGTTGCCGCACGTACTTGGGACTGACTCCACGCTCGGTGGCGATCCTCAGTAACGGCGGAACTCGCAGGCCGTCTCTTGCGTGATCGCCAGCCGGGACAGCCGCTCCTCCTCGAGAATCAACTGCTCGCTCAACCGGGCCATCTCCTCACGAAGTTGCTTCACACGTTCCCGCGCGGCAGCTTCCCGACCCACCAACCGACCCAGCAACGATCGCAAGCGAGCTACACCCATCAGCAAATGTGAACACCGGGCGGAACTGCACCTCTTCGGACACGTCACCACCAGCCATGCACGAGCTCGAAAAGCGTGTTGCCGAAGGCTGTGATCCGGGAGTTCCTGCGGATCGGGTCCTGCTGGTGGCCGTCTGCTATCGCACGAATCTCGCGATGCGGCAGCTCGCGCCGCTGTTCAGGCATCCGCACAGTCCTCTGCAACACGCTTCAGCCGCCGGACACCTTTAGCTCGGCCTCGATATTGGCCGCGGTGGCCAGCAGTGGCGGCAGCAGATGACTGCATATCGAGTCCGGCGTACCCCGGCTGATGTGTGTGGAGAGGTTGACGCCGGCTACCACCTGCTGGGACTCGTCCCGGATGGGCGCGGCGATCGCTATCAAGCCCTCCTCCAACTCCTGGTCCACCAAGCACCAGCCCCGTGCCCGTACCTCCTCCAGCTCGGCGGCGAGCACCTCCTTGCGGGTGATCGTCCTGGGAGTCAGCGGAGCCAGGGACACGGTGTCCAGATAGCGCCGCAGCGGAGCGTCCGGCAGACCGGCCAGCAGGATCCGGCCGAGAGAGGCGGCGTACGCGGGGAACCGGGTCCCGACACTGATCGATACGGTCATGATCCGCCGGGTGGGAACCCGGCTGACGTACACCGCGTCCTCACCGTCGAGCACCGCCACCGACGAGGATTCGTGAACCTCGGCGACCAGCCGCTCCAGGTGGGGTGCGGCGATCTCCGCCAGCGACAGACTCGACAGGTAGGAGTACCCCAGCTCCAGGACCCGTGGGGTGAGCCGGAAGAGCCGGCCGTCGGTGGCCATGTACCCCAGGTCGTTGAGGGTCAGTAGGAAACGCCGGGCGGTGGCACGGCTCATGCCGGTGATTCTGGCGACCTCGGCGAGGGTCATCTCGGGCGCGTCAGCGGTGAACGCCCGGATCACGGACAGTCCGCGTTCCAGGGATTGCACAAAGTGCGGCTCGCGTTCGTTGTCCTTCACTGTGCCCACCATCTTTCGTCGACCGTGTCGCTGTGGAGCCGTCCAGGCCGGGCCCAGCGGGAGAAACCCTTCGCGCATGGAACACCTGTTCCGGGCAAATGCTAGGGCTTGGTCGTTTCGAGAGCCCAACCCTGACTGTCCGCAGGTACTGCCGCATCCGCGGGTGCCGCCGAGTCTGTGTCGCCGCTGTGGTGTTTGGCGCGCTGGATCTGCTCGTAGACATGCGCGCGCAGCTCGGCGAAGCGCGCACTGGAGCGGGTGTGCAACTGGTCGCGCTCATCGGGGAGATCGATGACCAAATCCTCCTGCACCACGGTCGGTGACTTGGATAGAATGATGGTGCGCTGGCCGAGGTAGACGGCTTCGTCGATGTCATGGGTGACGAAGAGGACGGTGACTCCCAGCTCGTGCCAGAGGCGCCGGATGAGGTCCTCAAGCTCGGCGCGGGTCTGCGCGTCGACCGCGGCGAAGGGCTCGTCCATGAGCAGGACCTTCGGCTCGAACGCGACAGCGCGGGCGATGGCGACGCGCTGTTGCATGCCTCCGGAGAGCTGCCAGGGGTAGGCCTGGTGGGCGTCGGCGAGACCGACCACCTCCAGCGCGTGGTTCACCAGTTCCTTCTCCCGCGGCTTGCCCAGCTTCTTGTGGCGCAGCGGCAGGGCCACGTTGTCGCGCACGTTCATCCAGGCGAACAGGGAGCGGCCGTACTCCTGGAACACCACCGCCATGCCGGGCGGCGGGCCGTCGACCGGTCGGCTCTCCAGACGTACCTCTCCGTCGCTGGGGGTGAGCAGTCCCGCCATGCACTTCAGCAGCGTGGTCTTACCGCATCCGGATGGGCCGACCAGGCACACCAGTTCTCCGGCATCGATATGGAAGGTGAGGTTCCGTAGCGCTTCGACGTTGCGGTGGCGGCCGGTGTAGATCTTCTGCAGGTCTCGAACGTCGAGCATCGACGCCTCCTTCATGCGAATGTCCGGTTCAGTGGCCGGTTCGGCGGGCGGTCATGAGTTCCGCTGGGCACGGCGCAGGCCGTGGTACCAGGCCAGGACCCGGTTCTCGGCGAACCGGAAGAGCAGCGACAGGACGAAACCGAGCAGGCCGAGCAGCAGCACACCGCTCCACATCTCGGGAATGGCGAAGGAACGCTGAAACTGCACGATGGTGAAGCCCAGGCCGTTGCTGGCGGCGAACATCTCGCTGATGACCATGAGGATGATCCCGATGGGCAGGGCCTGGCGCATGCCCGTGATGATCTGAGGGCTGGCCGAGCGCAGTATCAGATGCCACAGGCGGGAGGGGCCGCTGATGCCGTAGGACCGGCAGGTGTCGCTCAGCACCTCGTCGACGGCGCGGACGCCCTCGACGGTGTTGAGGAGGATCGGCCACATACAGCCGCCGACGATGACGAGCACCTTCATGGTGTCGCCGATGCCCACGAATAGCATGATCACTGGTACGAGCACCGGCGGCGGGACGGCCCTGAAGAGTTCCAGGACCGGCTCCAGGACATCCCGGACGACGCGGCTCGTACCGATCAGCAGGCCGAGTCCGACGCCGATGACAACGGCGAGGAGATAGCCCTCGGTGAGCCGGGCCAGGCTGGGCACCACGTCCGACAGCAGCCGGTCGGCCGTCCAGACCCCCCCGGATTTCTGCAGGACGTCGGAGAGCGCCGGGAAGTAGAAGTTGGTGCTGCCCGCGGTGGCGTACCACCAGAGGGCGAACAGGACCGCGGGCAGGCCCAGGGCCAGCAGGATCCGTCGTGCCACTGTGAAGACGGTCATCCGACTATCCCTCCTTGCGCATGGATTGGTGCCAGTGCATCGCTCGCCGCTCGATCACCCGTGCCACCAGGTTGACCGCCACTCCCAGAAGTCCGCTGACCAGGACCAGGGCGTAGACCTGGGGCACCGCGCCGGACACCTGCGCGACGGCGATCTGATGGCCCAATCCGGGTGAGCCGATGATGAGTTCGGCGGTGATCGCGAGCACCAGTGCCACGGTGGCGGCCAGCCGTAGACCCGTCATCACATAGGGCAGGGCGGTGGGCCACAGGACGTACCGCACCCGTCCCCAGCCTCCGAGTTGGTAGCTACGGGCGGTGTCGTCCGCGACCGGGTCGAGGTCCTGCATCCCGGCGAGCACCTGGATGAGCACCTGCCAGAAGGAGGCGTACACCACCAGCAGCAGCGTTGACATCAGGTCGGTGCCGTAGAGCAGCACCGCCACCGGTATCAGGGCCACGGACGGGATCGGCCGCAGGAACTCGATGGTGGAGGCGGTCACGGCGCGCAGCACGGGAATGGAGCCGATCACGACACCGACCACCACGCCCGCGACGACGGCGATGGCCAGGCCCAGGCCCCACCCGGTCAGGGTGTCACCGAGCGCGGTCCAGAACGCGCTGTCGTCGAGCATGTGCCACAGGGCACGGCCCATCTCCGAGGCCGGCGGGAGGTAATCGGGGGAGACCAGACCGGTGTGCGGCAGTACCTCCAGCAGCGCCACCAGTCCGGCCAGTCCGGCCAGTCCGCGCAGCGGGGTGGCCGCACGGCCCAGGCCACGCCGGGCGAGGGGCGCGCCGGGGCCGGGGGCCTTCCGCACAGGATGGAGCGTCGACGGCGTCGTCATGAGAACAGGGCGCGGAGGTCCGGTGACTTGGTGAAGATGCCGTCCTTCTCGCCGAGCGAGGCCAGTGTCTCCACGGACGCCCGGTTGACCTCCGTAGGCCAGCGGGGGAGCGTGAGCGCCTTCACCACCGAAGCGTCGATCTTGGTGTAGGCGGTGAGTATCTGGCGCGCCTCGTCCGGGTGCTGGTCGGCGTACTTCAGCGACTCGGTCATGGCGGCGACGAACTTCTTCACCAGTTCGGGGTTCTCCTTGGCGAGCTTGGCCGAGGTGAAGTACGTCGCGACGGTGAGATCCGGGTCGGTCTCGGCGAACGGCGACGCCACGACGCGGGCGCCCTGGGCCTTGGCGATCGTCAGCGCGGGCTCGCCCATCCAGGCCGCCTCCACCTGCCCGCCGTCCAGTGCGGCCGGCATCTGGTCGAACGGCATCTCGACGAACTTGATCTTCGAGGGGTTGCCGCCGGCCTTGCGCACCGACTCGCGCACGGTGGTGTCCCCGATGTTCTGCAGCGTGTTCACCGCCACCGTGCGCCCGGCGAGGTCCTTGGCCGACTTGATCGGGCTGTGCTTCTTGACCGCCACACCGCTGACGTCGGCTCCGACCTTGCCCGTGGAGGCCGCCCCGTTGACCACGGACTTGATCGGCACCCCCTTGCTTTGGGCGATCATCAGCGAGGTGACATTGCTGAACCCGAACTGGAACTGCGCGCTGACCACACCGGGAACGATGGCGGCGCCGCCCTGGGCGCTCTCCACCGTCAGCTTGATGCCGCGGCTGCTGAAGAAGCCCTGCTTCTCACCCAGGTAGAGCGGCGCCACATCGACGATCGGGATGATTCCGACTTTGACCTGCGTCGTTCCGCTTCCGTCGGCTGGCGCCGAACCACCGGACGAAGAGGTCGAGGCTCCGCATCCGGCCGTGGCGACAACCGTCGTTGCCGCTATGGCCATCCCAACAAATCGTCTTCGCATTTTGCCTCCTGGTAATAACAGCCAAGTGTGCGCGATGCGAACACTCGTTCACTCGTCGAACTTGGCGGAACGGTAGAGCCGCGGTTGCGGGCGCGTCAATGGGTGATGTCGAAGGTGTTCCGAATTGAGTCCGGGAGGCGGGGGAACGGCTGACCGGCGCGGCCGGGTGGCGGCGCACGATCAGTCCGACCACGTCCCCCACGGACAGTGCGAGGTGCGCCTGCAAATTGCTCACTCGGAGCCGGCCGGCAATGGCCGCCGACCTGTATGCCGGAACCGCCGCTCACGCCGTGACAGCAACGGTTCAAGACGGTCCCGAAGCTCATCCGACGCGATCCACGGCGACGTTCCCACATCGAACCGAACGCTCAACTCCCTGGTTTGGTAAGCGAGAGCGGGTTTCGGTGCACCTTCTGACGCCGGTCGGGAATCTTGGCTGGTCAGGCCGATTTGTCTAGGGCGAGGCTGGTGAACTGCCGGGTGGAGTGGCTGGGTGGCTGGCGCCCTCGGGGGCGGGTGCCGGGTGGTGAGCAGCGGGGAAGGGGCGCCATCGACCTGGGCACGCTGAGTGCGCTGGTGCACTGCGTGCGAACTCAGCAGGGTGTGTAGTCGGACTTCATTGACGCTGAGAATCCGCGGGACGGTTCCTCGGGCGCGGGGCACGCCGTGACGGGCGCGTGGCACCTGGCGAAGGTCGAGGAGTGTGTACGTATCGCCAAGTAGGAGCGGGGCGACCCGTGCCCACGGGGTGGGGCGCGGTTCCAGCCGGGCATCGCGGCGGACCTGGGGACCTGGCCGCTCGGCACGGCTCAGCCCCGGTCCCGGTCGGACACCCGCAGCAGCAGTGTGTGCGGGGCCTTGCGCTGCTCGGCGCCCAGCGGGGCGAGCGGGTCGTCGGTGACCCGGCGGCTCGCCTTGTCGGTGTCGCGTAGCGCGTCCCGGCCCGCGTCCGCCAGGACCGCGATGCGGCTGCGGCGGTCATCGGGGGAGGGGTGGCGCTCGACGAAGTCGAAATTCTGCAGGTCGTCCACGAGGCTCACTGTGGCGCTCGGGTCGTAGTCGAGCCGTTCTCTGTGCCGGTGATCTCTTGCTCCTGGCGCCGGGGCCGTGCCGGGGCTTGAGGTGTGTTCTTGCCAGCATGCTGGATACCAAGGTTTCGGGAAACTATTGACGACAACAATGATTGGTCATAACTTCTATTTCGTGAGTCACTCGGGACCGGGCAGCAGTGTCCCTGCGTCCCCGCAGCACCCTCACCCTCGTCCGGCCGAAGGGGCACCAAGCCGTGCCGAACGCTTCCACCGACCTGACCGGCAAGGTCGCCGTCGCCACCACAGAGGCCGCTGAGCGCATGGCCGGCCGCGCTGTCTCCGAGTTCGGGCGACTGGACATTGTGGTCACCAACGCGGGCATCCTGCGCGACAAGGTGCTGTGGAAGATGTCCGATGAGGACTTCGACGCCGTCATCACCACCCACCTCAAGGGCACCTTCACCCTCGCCGCCGCCGTCTAGATGCGCGAGCAGGACGAGGGCGGCAGCCTTCTCCTCGTCGGCTCCCCAGCCGGTCAGCGTGGCGACTTTGGCCAGACCAACTACGCCGCCGCCAAGGCGGGCATCGCCCCCGTACATCGGGTCGAACCGCAACGGCGAGCCGCTGCCGGATTTCCTGCGCAAGGGCGAGGCTTCGGCGCCGCCGACGACTGCCCCGCTCTCGTTCCCTTCCTCGCTTCCTCCGCCGCCCGTGACGTCACCGGCCAGTACATCGGCATCGGCGGTGACAAGCTGGATGTGTGGTCGCACCCACAGGAGACCAAGGTGGCGTACGCCGACGGCGGCTGGACCCTGAGACCATTGCCGCCACCTGGCACAGCTCGGTCGGCAGCGAGCCGGAGTCCGTCGGCATCCCGGCACCCAAGATCCCGGAGGCGTGAGTATGTCTGCCATTAGCGTGGACGATCTGGTCGCCATCGACGTCCACATGCACGCCGAGCTCTCGTCCAAGGGAAACTCCTCCCTGGACGACGACCTGCACGATGCCTCCAGCGCGTACTTCAAGGTCGAGGGCAAGCGGAAGCCGACGCTGGAGGAGACCGCCGCCTACTACCGTGAGTGCAGGATGGCCGCTGTCATCTTCACCGTTGACGCCGAGTCGGCCACCGGCACCGAGCCTGTCCCGAACGAGGAGGTCGCCGAGGCGGCCGCCGCCAACGCGGATGTGCTGATCCCCTTCGCCTCCATCGACCCCTTCCGGGGCCGGGCCGGGGCGAAGCAGGCCCGGCGCCTGGTCGAGGAGTACGGAGTCAAGGGTTTCAAATTCCACCCCAGCATCCAGGGTTTCTTCCCCAACGACCGCGCGATCGCCTACGAGTTGTACGAAGTGATTGAGGAGACGGGCTCCATCGCCCTCTTCCACACCGGCCAGACCGGCATCGGCGCGGGCGTACCGGGCGGCGGCGGCATCCGGCTGAAGTACTCCAATCCGCTGCACATCGACGATGTGGCCGCCGACTTCCCGCACCTGAAGATTATCCTGGCGCACCCGTCCCTCCCCTGGCAGGACGAGGCGCTGGCGGTGGCCACCCACAAGCCGGGCGTCCACATCGACCTGCCCGGCTGGTCGCCGAAGTACTTCCCGCCGCAGCTGGTGCAGTACGCCAACACGCTGCTGAAGGACAAGGTCCTCTTCGGCTCCGACTACCCCGTCCTGACGCCCGACCGGTGGCTCGCCGACTTCGACAAGCTGGCAATCAAGGACGAGGTACGCCCGAAGATCCTCAAGGACAACGCCGCCCGGCTGCTCGGGCTCACCCACTCGTAGCTCACCCACTCGTAAAGGGGCGCGACGATGCGCAACGAGGGACTGGGATCGTGGCCCGCGCGCCGGGCCCGCAAGACCCCACACCGCGTGGTCCTGATCCACCGAGACGTGGCGGTCAACTATGCCGCACTGCACGCGCGTACCATCCGCCTCGCCCACGTCCTGCGCGCGGCCGGCATCCGGCGCGGCGACCGGGTCGCCTACCTGGGTGCCAACCATCCGTCCTACCTGGAGACCCTGTTCGCCGCCGGGGTGCTGGGCGCGGTCTTCGTACCGCTCAACACTCGGCTGGCAGGACCCGAGGTCGCCTACCAGTTGGCGGACTCCGGGGCCAAGGCGCTGATCCACGCCCCCTCGCACGGTGTCCTGGCGGAGGGTTTGCGCGGCGAGACCGACGTACGGACCCGTATCGTCGTCGGTCCCGACTACGAGCACCTGCTCGCCGACGCCTCCACCGAGCCGATCGACGAGCCCGTCGGGCTCGACGACATCTGCATCATCATGTACACGTCCGGGACGACCGGCCGCCCCAAGGGCGCGATGCTCACTCATGGCAATCTCACCTGGAACGCCGTGAACGTACTGGTCGACCAGGACCTCATCGCCGACGAGGTCGCGCTGGTCTCCGCCCCGCTCTTCCACACCGCTGGGCTGAACATGCTGACGCTCCCGGTGCTGCTCAAGGGCGGCTGCTGCGTCCTAGTGGAGGCGTTCGACCCTGGCGGCACCTTCGAGCTGATCGAGGACTACAGGATCACCTTTATGTTCGGGGTGCCGGCCATGTTCGACCAGATCGCCCGCCATCCGCGCTGGGCCGGGGCGGATCTGTCGTCCCTGCGCATGCTCTCCTGCGGCGGCTCGCCCGTACCGACCTCGCTCATCGCCACGTACCAGAGCCGCGGTCTCACCTTTATGCAGGGATACGGGATGACCGAGGCGGCGCCCGGCACCCTCTTCCTGGACGCCGAGCACGCGGTCAGCAAGGCGGGGTCGGCCGGTGTGCCGCACTTCTTCAGCGACGTACGGGTCGTCCGGCCCGACCTGAGCCCGGTCGGGGTGGGGGAGACCGGCGAGATCCTGGTGCGCGGGCCGCACGTCATGCCGGGGTACTGGGGGCTGCCTCAGGAGAGTGACGCGGCGTTCGCCGACGGCTGGTTCCGTACCGGGGATGCTGCCCGGGTCGACGAGGACGGCTTCGTCACCATCGTCGACCGGCTCAAGGACATGATCATCTCGGGCGGGGAGAACATCTATCCGGCCGAGGTGGAGGACGTGCTGCTCGCCCATCCCGGCATCGTGGAGTGCGCCGTCATCGGCGTGCCCGACGAAAGGTGGGGCGAGGTCGGCCGCGCGGTGGTCGTGGCCCGCGAGGGAGTGCGGATCGACCCCGACGAGGTGCTGGCCTCGCTGGCCGGACGGCTCGCCAAGTACAAGATCCCCAAGTCCGTCGTGGTCGTGGAGGCGCTGCCCCGAACGGCCTCCGGCAAGCTCCTCAAGACCCGGGTCCGGCGCCAGCACGGCTCGGCCTGACCACGGCGCCGACCACCCCCGATTCCCGTCACGAAAACACCGAGTCACGAAACCGGAGACCTTCCATGGGCATCACCGTCAACGGCCTGGACGAATTGAAGAAGCTCGCCGGCGCCGACCTGGGCACCAGCGACTGGATCGACATCACCCAGGAGCGCATCAACACCTTCGCGGACGCCACCGGCGACCACCAGTGGATCCATGTGGACGTGGAGAGGGCCAAGGAAGGCCCCTTCGGCGGCCCCATCGCCCACGGCTACCTGACGCTGTCCCTCTTCATCCCGATGTTCACCGAGCTGTTGGACGTCGAGGGCGTCACCACCAAGGTCAACTACGGCCTGAACAAGGTCCGTTTCCCCTCCCCGGTGAAGGCCGGCTCCCGGGTCCGGCTGGTGGCGCGGCTGGCTGAGGTGGAGGAGGTGGCCGGCGGCGTGCAGATCACCGTTGAGGGCACCATCGAGACCGAGGGCGGCGCCAAGCCTGCCTGCGGCCTGCAGAGCGTCTCGCGCTTCTACGCGTAGCGACACCCCAGGAGACGGAGCCCGGCGACTTGGCGGATACGCCGTCAGGCCACGGGCACCCGGGCGGCCACATGCAGGTCGTTCTCGATGTGCGTGGCCGCCTCCCGCAGCGGGGGCAGCAGCTCGGCACGCGCCTGCCCGGCGGAGCGGCGGCTGGCGTGCATTGAGACCGCCGCTATGACGTGTCCGGCGCGGTCGTGGACTGGTACGGCGATCGACCGCAGGACCTCCTCAAGCTCCTCGTCGATGAGCGAGTGGCCGTCCCGGGCGACCTGGTCGAGGATCTCGGCCAGGCGGTCCGGGGAGGTGACCGTGTGCCCGGTGACCGGCTTGAGGACCGCGTGCGACAGGCGCGTTCCTTGGAGGGCAGGCCCGCGAGCAGTACCCGGCCCATTGAGGTCGCGTACGCCGGGAAGCGCGTCCCCACCGTGATGTTGACGCTCATGATGCGCACCGTGGGGACCCGGGCCACGTACTGGATGTCGTGCTCCAGCAGCACCGCCATCGATGCCGAGTCGTGCACCCGCTTCATCAGCTGAACAAGGTGCGGCTCGGCGATCTGGGGGAGTGTCAGCCCGGACAGGTGGGCGAACCCGAGCTCCAGGACGTGCGGGGTGAGCAGATGGCGCGACGCCGGGTCGCCTGGTGGACGAAGCGCAGTCCGTCCGAGTCCGGGACCGCTATCGACACCGACTCGTCGAGACTGTCGGCGAAGGGCGTCGGCCAGGGGGCCCAGCACGCCCGGCAGGCGGCAGGCTTCCAGATAGGCGTTGCCGAGTTCCATCAGCCGGGGGGGGTGAGCACGGCGTCGCGGCCTTCGACGCGCAGATACCCGGCGCGAGCGAGGGTGCTCACCACCCGGTCGACCGTGGAGCGGGCCAGCCGGGTGGCCCGTACGAGATCGCTCACGGGCTGCCGTCCGTCGGCCGCGGCCAGTTCGCGCAGTACCGCGAGGCCTCGGATCAGGGGCCCACGCACTCTTTCGGGGTCGCGGCAGTGGCGGCGTGAGATGTCATGGGCACTTCAGTGTGACGAAATCTCGTCGCAACCGTACTGGCTCGCAACGTTGACAGCGGCAACGGCCTGGGAGCAGACTCTGGAAATTCGCATTATGGACTAAAGTTCACTGGACGAACAAGCTTCGAGGATGGGAACCGTGGCTGACATCCGGACTCTGCAGGAGGCGGTGGCGGAGCTGATCCATGACGGCAACACTGTCGCCATGGAGGGCTTCACCCACCTGATCCCGTTCCAGGCGGCACACGAAGTGATCCGCCAGGGGATCACCGACCTGACGCTGGTACGGATGACACCCGATGTGGTCTATGACCAGCTGATCGGTGCCGGACTGGTGAAGAGGCTGGTTTTCTCCTGGGGCGGCAACCCCGGCGTCGGCTCGCTGCACCGCTTCCGCGACGCTGTCGAGAACAGCTGGCCGCGGCCCCTGGAGGTCGAGGAGCACAGTCACGCGGGCATGGCCAACCGCTATGTCGCCGGCGCCTCCAGTCTGTCCTTCGCCGTGCTGCGCGGCTACCGCGGGACCGGCCTGGTCGAGCGGACCGCCACGGTCGCCACGGTGACCTGCCCCTTCACCGGCGAGGAACTCGCGGCCGTCGCCGCCATCAACCCGGACGTCACCGTCATCCACGCCCAGCAGGCAGACCGCGCCGGAAACGTACAGCTATGGGGCCTGCCAGGAATCCAGAAGGAGGCCGCGCTAGCCGCCGAGCGGGTTCTGGTCACCGTCGAAGAGATCGTCGACGAGCTGGAGCCGAAGCCCGGCACCGTGTTCCTGCCGACCTGGGCCATTACCGCGGTCGCCGAAGTCCCGGGCGGCGCCCACCCGTCGTACGCCGCCGGATACACGGTCCGCGACAACGACTTCTACCGCGCCTGGGACTCGATCGCCCGGGACCGCGATGCGTTCCAGTCCTGGATCGAAGAGCACGTGCTGCAGACCGACGGAAACGTGCTGAAGACCGCAGGAGCGGCCTGATGGCCACCCCCACCGCGACCGCGACCTGGACCACCGACGAGCTGATGGAGGTCAACGCCGCCCGCGCGCTGGCCGGAGCCAGGACCTGCTTCGTCGGCATCGGCTTGCCGAGCACTGCGGCCAACCTTGCCCGCAACACCGTCAACCCCGGTCTCGTCCTCATCTACGAGTCCGGCGCCATCGGCTCCAAGCCCGCCCGGCTCCCGCTGTCCATCGGCGACGGCGAACTCGCCGAGACGGCCGACACCGTCGTCTCCGTACCCGAGATGTTCAGCTACTGGCTCCAGGCCGGCCGGATCGACGTCGGCTTCCTCGGCGCCGCCCAGCTCGACCGGTACGCCAACATCAACACCACGGTCATCGACCGCGGCCCGGACAAACCCGAGGGCCGGCTCCCCGGCGCGGGAGGCGCCCCCGAGATCGCCGCCAACTGTGGCGAAGTACTCATTGTGCTCCGCCACTCCCCACGCAACTTCGTCGGCGAGCTCGACTTCGTCACCTCCGTCGGCCACGGCTCCGGCCCCGACGACCGCAGGAGGCTCGGCCTGCGCGGCAAGGGGCCGACCGCTGTCATCACCGACCTCGGCGTCCTGCGGCCCGACCCGGCCACCGCCGAGCTGGTCCTGACAGAACTCCACCCCGGTGCCACCGTGGAACAGGTGCGGGCGGCGACCGGCTGGGAGCTGAAGACAGCCGACGCCATCGGCACCACCGCCGAGCCCACCGCCGGCGAACTCACCGCGTTGCGCGCCCTCAAGGCTGCCGGAAAGGCCGGTAGGTGATGAGTGACCGCATGAAGGACGTCTACATCGTTGATGCCGTCCGCACCCCGGTCGGCAAGTACGCAGGCGCACTGTCCGGCGTGCGCCCCGACGACCTCGCGGCCCATGTCGTGCGGTGCCTCCTCGGCCGTACGCCGGACCTCGACCCGGCCCGTATCGGTGATGTCTTCTTCGGCAACGCCAACGGCGCCGGCGAGGACAACCGCAATGTCGCGCGGATGGCGGTGCTGCTGGCCGGGCTCCCGGTCACCGTCCCCGGTGTGAGCGTCAACCGGCTGTGTGCCTCCGGCCTCGAAGCCGTCATCCAGGCCGCCCGGTCGATCGCGGTCGGTGACACCTCCATCGCGCTGGCCGGCGGCGTCGAGTCGATGTCCCGCGCGCCATGGGTCCTGCCCAAGCCTGAAGGGGGCTTCCCCGCAGGACACCAGGAACTGTACTCGACCACGCTCGGCTGGCGCATGGTCAACCCGAAGATGGAGCCGCAGTGGACGGTTCCGCTCGGCGAGAGCGCGGAGCTGATCGCCGAGAAGCACGGCATAACCCGTGAGCAGCAGGACGCCTACGCGCTGACCAGTCACGAGAAGGCCGCGCGCGCCTGGAAGGACGGCCTGTTCGACGCGGAGTTCGTGCCTGTCGAGATCCCGCAGAGCAAGGGCGAGCCGGTGCTCTTCGCCCGCGACGAATGCGTTCGCGACACCGCCTCTCTTCAGGCCATGGCCAAGTTGAAGCCGTCCTTCCGTAAGGAGAACGGCACAGTCACCGCAGGCACCGCCTCGCCGCTCAACGACGGTGCGGCCGCGCTGCTGCTCACCGACGAGGAGGGGCTCGAAGCCACCGGCCGGGAGCCGCTCGCCCGGATCCGGGCCTCCGCCGTCACCGCGATCGAGCCGCACTACTTCGGGCTCGGCCCCGTCGAGGCGGTCAACCGGGCCCTCGCCAAGGCCGGAAAGAGCTTCGCGGACCTCACCACCCTTGAGCTCAACGAGGCGTTCGCGGCCCAGGTCCTCGGCTGTGTGGCCGAATGGCCCGACCTGGACCCCGCGATCCTCAACCCGCGTGGCGGAGCCATCGCCATCGGCCACCCGCTCGGCGCTTCCGGCGCCCGCATCGCCGGGGCGGTCGCCCACCAGCTTGCCGCCGCCGGTTCCGGCACCGGGGCCGCCGCCCTCTGTATCGGCGTGGGCCAGGGGCTGGCCCTGGTGCTGGAGCGATGAGGCACCCCCGCGCAAGCGCGCCCCGCACCCTGCCGGCCACCGAGGAGATCCAGTCATGACCGCAGCCGCCCCCAGCGCGGAGCCCCTGAAACAGGAGCAGATCACCCGCGAGATCGTTGACGAACGAGAGGCGTACGCCAAGCGCGTCGCCGACGGCGCGCCTGTCGAAAACCACCCGAACCGCGACTACGCCCCCTACCGAAGCAGCACGCTGCGCCACCCCAAGCGGCCGCTCGTCGCCCTGCGCGACCCCGAGGCCGTCGAACTGTCCGGCCCGGCCTTCGGTGTCACCGACGTCACCGCCCTCGACCACGACCTGACCCGCCAGCACCAGGGCGAACCGCTCGGCGAGCGCATCAAGGTCACCGGCAGGGTCCTGGACCGCGCCGGACGCCCCGTGCGCGGCCAGCTCGTCGAGGTCTGGCAGGCCAACGCGTCGGGCCGCTACGCCCACCAGCGCGACGACCACCCGGCGCCACTCGACCCCAATTTCACCGGCGTCGGCCGCTGCCTGACCGGCGAGGAGGGCGAATACGAATTCGTCACCGTGAGGCCCGGCGCCTACCCCTGGCGCAACCACCTCAATGCCTGGCGACCTGCGCACATCCATTTCTCGTTCTTCGGGACGGCGTTCACCCAACGGCTGATCACCCAGATGTACTTCCCCGGCGACCCGCTCTTCGCGTACGACCCCATTCTGCAGTCCGTGGCCGACGACGCCGCCCGTCAGCGTCTCGTCGCGGCCTACGACCACGACCTGTCCACCCCCGAATGGTCACTGGGCTACCGCTGGGACATCGTCCTCGACGGCCCGTCCGCCACCTGGATGGAGGAGGGTCGCTGATGCCGTCCCCGCTGCCCACGCCGTCGCAGACCGTCGGCCCCTTCTACGGTTACGCCCTGCCCTTCCCGAAGGGCGAGGAGGTCGCCACCGCCGGACACCCCGACACCATCACCGTGCACGGCCAGGTGTACGACGGCGCCGGCCTACCGGTCCCCGATGCGCTGCTGGAGTTCTGGCAGACCGCCCCCGACGGTTCGCGCCCCGCTGCCTCAGGATCACTGCGCCGCGATCCCGTCACCGGCGGCTATCTGGGACGCAACGGTGTGGACTTCACCGGCTTCGGCCGGGTCGCCACCGACGCGGACGGCCACTACACGCTGCGTGCGCTGCCGCCGGGCGGCGTGCCGTATCTCGCGGTCATCGTCTTCGCACGTGGTCTGACGCGCCACCTCCACACCAGGGCGTATGTGACCGAGGGCGCGAACGACCCCCTGCTCGCCTCCCTGGAACCGCAGCGCCGGGCCACGCTGCTCGCCGCCCCCGAGGGCGAGCGGGTCCACCGTTTCGACATCCGTCTGCAGGACGACGGAACGCATGAGGAGACGGTCTTCCTTGACTTCGACTGACGACGACGGCGGGCTGCTCTGTCCGGGCTGGACGGGATCGGCCGCGGAGCAGGCGACGGGCGACGCCGCGTACGTGCGGGGCATGCTCGACGCGGAGGCGGCGCTGACTCGGGCCCAGGCCACGCTCGGGCTTGCGCCCGAGGGGGCGGCAGCAGCGGTGACCGCGGCCGCTGCCGATACCTCGCGCTACGACGCCCGCGACCTCGCGCTGCGCGCCCGCACCGGTGGAGACCCGGTCATCCCGCTGGTCGCCCACCTCACCGCGGCGGTCGCCGAGCGTGACCCGGACGCGGCCCAATACGTCCACCGCGGCGCGACCAGCCAGGACATCCTCGACACGGCCACGATGCTGGTCGCGGCGCGGGCCCTGGAGCCCGTCGTCGCCGACCTGGACCGTACGGCACAGGCCTTGGCGCGCCTCGCGGCCGAGCACCGCGACACCCCCATGCCCGGCCGTACCCTCACCCAGCACGCCGTCCCCACCACCTTCGGCCTCAAGGCCACGGGCTGGCGCGCCCTGGTCCTCGACGCGCGTGACCGCCTCGCCGCCGTCCGCTCGGCCCTGCCCGCCCAACTCGGCGGCGCGGCCGGCACCCTGGCGGCGTTCCACGCCTTCGCGGAAGCCGACGGCTCACCCGTGGGGCCCGATCTCGGCCTGCGGCTGCTCGCCGCCTATGCCGCCGAGACCCGGCTGGCCGAACCCACGCTGCCCTGGCACACCCTGCGGACACCGGTCGCCGACCTCGGCGGGGCGCTGGCCTTCACCGCCGGGGCGCTCGGCAAGATCGCGGCCGATGTGCTGCTGCTGTCCCGTACGGAGACTGGTGAGGTCGCCGAGGGCCGCGGCGGCGGCTCGTCGGCGATGCCGCACAAGGCCAACCCCGTACGGGCGACCCTCGTCGCGGCCGCCGCCCGGCAGGTGCCCGCGCTCGCCTCCGTCCTGTACGGCTGCCTCGTTACCGAGGACGAGCGCCCCGCGGGTGCCTGGCACGCCGAGTGGCAGCCGCTGCGACAGGCACTGCGGCTGACCGGTGGCGCCGCACGCGACGCTACCGAACTCGCCGAAGGGCTGCGGGTCCACCAGCACCGCATGCGCGAAAACCTCCACGCCACCGACGGCCTGATCGTCTCCGAACACGTTGCCGCAGCCCTCGCCGCCGTCATCGGCCGGGGCGAAGCCAGAGCGGTCATGGAACGGGCTGCCCGCCGCGCTGTCGAAGAGGGCCTCGATCTCGACGCGGCGCTCCAGGAGGAGCCCGACCTCGCCGAAGCCCTTCCCAGGAATCGCCTGCGCGAACTGACAGACCCGGCAGCCTACTTGGGCTCGGCGGGTGCCCTCGTGGACCGTGCGCTGCGGGCTCCCGGCAGCGAGGGGTTTGCTCCATGACCGCGTCTGATCGCCGCCGTCTGCGAGGGATCCGCCGCTCGGGGTGCCCGTTCGCAGCCGACGTCCGGCCCGGTGGATTGCGTCGATCAGGAGTGCCGGCCTGTCCTGGGATGGCCGGCGCTTGCCCTCGTCGTGGCGGGATTCCCCGTCCCGGACGGGCCCCGTGGCACCGCACCACCAGTTCGAGGAGACCGCATGATCACCCCTGGCCCTGCGCAGCGGCTGCTGCATCACCGCGAGGACGGGCCGGACTCCGCGCCGCCGCTGATCCTCGGGCCGTCGCTCGGCACCTCGCTGGCTGTGTGGGAGCCCCAGGTCCCCAGCCTCGCCCAGAGCCACCGGGTCATCCGCTGGGACCTGCCCGGGCACGGCGGTTCACCCGCCGGCCTGCTCACGGACACCGAAGGCGGCGCGGCCACCGTCGGCGGCATCGCGCGGCTGGTGCTCCAACTCGCCGACGCGCTGGGCATCGACCGTTTCGCGTACGCCGGGATCTCCCTCGGCGGTGCCGTCGGCGCTCATCTCGCCGCGCACAACCCCGAGCGGATAGAGTCGCTGGCCCTCCTCTGCTCCTCGGCGCGTTTCGGCGAGCCGCAGGGCTGGCACGAGCGGGCGGCGCTCGTCCGCGCCAAGGGCACCGACCCGGTCGCGGACACGGCAGCCACCCGTTGGTTCACCCCCGAATTCGCGGCCGACCCAGCCGCCGAGGCACTGGTGGCCGACATGCGGGCCGCCGACCCGGAGGCGCACGCCGTCTGCTGTGACGCGCTGGCCGCGTTCGATCTGCGCGCCGAGCTGCCGCGCATCATCGCGCCCACCCTCATCGTCGCGGGCCGTCTGGACATGGCGGTGCCGGTTGGCCAGGCCCGCGAACTCGCCGACCGCATACCCGACGCGAGCCTGATGGAGGTGGCGCACGCCGCTCACCTGGCGAGCGTCGAACGCCCGGCGCCCGTCCTGGCCGCCCTTCTCTGCCACCTCGCCGAAAACGGGGAGAGCCAAGGCGCGGAAGCCTCCCAGCCGTCCGCCGCTATGGCCGTGCGCCGTGCCGTCCTCGGTGACGCGCATGTCGACGGAGCCATCGCCGCGACCACCCCCTTCACCTCCGTCTTCCAGGACTTCATCACTCGCTACGCGTGGGGCGAGATCTGGACCCGGCCCGGCCTGAGCCGGAAGACCCGCAGCTGCATCACCCTCACCGCGCTGGTGGCCCACGGGCACCACGAAGAGCTGGCCATGCACATACGCGCCGCGCTGCGCAACGGCCTCACCCCCGACGAGATCCAGGAAGTCCTGCTCCAGTCGGCGATTTACTGCGGTGTCCCCGCGGCGAACGCCGCGTTCGCCATCGCCAACCGAATCCTCGAAGAAGAGGTGCACTGATGCACACCACCGTCGGCATCATCGGCGGCGGCCCCGGCAGTTCGGTGACAGCGGGCCGGACCCGGAGTTCGACCGCAAGGCGGTCGAGTGGATATCCGGCGGCGACATCGAGAAATGCCTCGGTGAGCCTGGAAAGCCTGTACCTGCCGGGCAAGGCCACCTTCACCCTCTTCATCGCACTGTTCGAAGAGGACTACGATGAACCTCTCGGCTTCCAGCAGGAATACGCCCGACGCCTTGCGCACGCCACGATGCCCTACCCCGACATCACCGTCTGAACAGCGTTGGCCCAGCGAACGGTAAGCACAGGAGCCTCGGTGAAACAGCCTGTTGTACGGTCCGGTTCCGGCACCGGGCCCGTGTTGAGCCGGGCCCTGCAGATCCTCGGCGCCTTCCGCGCGGACTGCACGGAGATGACGTTGAGCGAGCTGTCCCGGCGGTCCGGGCTGCCGGTCTCGACCGTGCACCGCATGCTCGGCGAGCTCCTTGCCTGGGGAGCCCTGGAGCGCGACGCTAACGGCTGCTACCGCGTCGGCCTGCGACTGTGGGAGGTCGGCTCGTTGGCACCGCGCGGGCAGGGGCTGCGGGAACGGGCGCTGCCATTCCTCGAGGACCTCTCGCAGATCACCCGCGAGAACGTGCAACTCGCGGTGCGGGAAGGGAGAGAACTCGTCTTCGTGGAGCGCATCGCAGGCTCCGGTGCGGTTCCCGTCCTGACCCGGGTCGGTGGGCGCTTCGCGCTGACCGCCACCGGCGTCGGTCTCGTCCTGCTCGCCCACGCTCCCACCGAGACGCAGGACACGGTGCTCGACGGCCCGTTTGAGCGCTTCACCCCGCACACGGTCACCGACCCTCATACGTTGCGGCGCATGCTGGCCGAGGCACGCACCAATGGCTATGCGGTGAGCGACCGCCAGGTCACGACGGACTCCCTGTCGGTTGCCGCGCCGGTGCGCGGCGGCGACGGTGCGGTGATCGCAGCGGTCTCACTGGTGGTACGCCATGGCAGCACCTCCCCGCACGCGCTGGCCCCGCTGATCTGCACCAGCGCCCGGACAATCTCCCGCGCCATGGCCGCGCCGCGTATCTGAACCACGCTCTCGCTCCGGCCTGCCGCGCGCGGCCGGCAGTTCGGGAATGTTTCCCGGCATCCGGAAGGGCCCCTGGTGACCCGCCGACCACCGCACGATGGTCGTACTGTCGATGCCCAAGCCCCGGCCCGCCCGGGACGCACCCGCCTGGTAGCGCCGGGTGTCGACGGCCACCACGCAGTCGACAACGGAGTGCTGCCATGGTTATGCCGCTCTCTTCCCCTACACCAGGAACCGTCCGGTGAACGGCTCCCTGCGCGCCGCGCTCGACGAAGGGCCGATGAGCCGGCTCCAGTGGGGCGGGATCGCGGTGTGTGTCCTGTTCAACGTGCTCGACGGCTTCGAGGTGCTTGTCATGGCCTTCACTGGCAAAGCCATGTCGCCGGAGTGATAGCTCAGCTCCTCCCAACGGTGGCTGCTGCTCAGCGCGATCTTCGTCGCCTCCGCGGCCCTTCTTCTGCTGCTGTGGCCCGCCGCGGCACCGGGCACGGCGCCTGCCACCGCGGCCCCGGCCGCCGGGGCCGCGCCGAGCTGACCCACCTCTATGCCCCACACCCACACCTACAAGGAGAGACGATCATGACTGCTTTCGTACGCGACCAGTGGTACGTCGCCGCCTACGGCCGCGAGGTCGGGCGTGCACTGCTCGGCCGCACTGTGCTGGATGAGCCGGTCCTGCTGTACCGCACCGAGGATGGGCGTGCTGTGGCGATGTCCGACCGCTGTGTGCACCGCCGCTTCCCGCTGTCGCAAGCGCCGAGCCGGCTGGACGGCGACCGGGTGGTGTGCGGCTACCACGGTTTCACCTACGGCACCGACGGCGGCTGCGTGTCCGTGCCCGGACAGCAGCGCATCCCGCGTACCGCGCGGCTGCAGACCTACTCGGTGGTCGAGCAGGACTCCTTCGTGTGGGTGTGGATCGGCGACCGCGAGCCGGGCGCCACCCTGCCGCCCCGGGCCCCGTGGATGGACTCGCCCGACTACACCGTCGTGTCCGGCATGGAGCCGATCGACGCCAACTACGGTCTGCTCGTCGACAACCTCATGGACCTCTCCCACGAGACGTACCTGCACGGCGGCTACATCGGCACTCCTGAGGTAGCGGAGACCCCGATCACCACGGAGGTCGACGACACCGCGGGTGTCGTGTACGTCAGTCGGCACATGAACGACGCGGAGTGCCCACCGTTCTACGCCAAGTCCACCGGCATCGAGGGGCGCATCAGCCGCTGGCAGGACATCGAGTACCACGCTCCGGGCCTGTACCTCCTGCACTCCCGCATCGCCCCCGCCGGTGCACCTGGACCTAACGCGGACGGCAGCGACCCGCACGCCTTCCATGTGGAGGTCGTCTACGGCATCACCCCCTCCACGGAGAAGACCACGTACGACTTCTGGGCCGTCGCCCGGGACTTCGCCCTCGGCGACCAGACGGTCACCGAATTCCTGCGTACCAACAACCACACGGTGGTCATGCAGGACGTCATGGCCCTCCACGTGCTGCAGAAGTCCCTGGACACCGAGGAGGCCGGCTACCAGGAGCTGAGCATCAACATCGACACCGGCAGCCTCGCCGCCCGCCGCATCCTCGCCCGCCTGGCGCAGTCCGGTGCCGAGCAGCCGGCGGCGACGGTCCGATGAACCCGCATCACCCCGCCGTCCTGACGGGCGACGACGTCTACCGCATCCACTGGGTGCTCGGCACCGACCGGCTGCTGGCCGTCTGCCACTGCGGAGCAGAGCGGGAGTTCGAGGAGCCGGTGGAGTTGTGGGACTGGCTGCTGGGCCACCCCGCGAACCACCGCCCCGGCCCGGCACCCAAGTCCGCTCCCGCACCCGTCCCTCACCCTGTGCATGCTGCCTTCACCTGAAGCGGCCCGAGGCCCGGAAAGAGAACCACCATGACCCCCACGAGCCCTCCGCGCACCGAGGTCGAACTCGACCTGACCCTGGCACGCAAGGAACCCCTCGCCGACGGCGTCGTCCGGCTCACCTTCTCCCACCCCGCGGGCGAGCGGCTGCCCGCATGGCGCCCGGGCGCCCACATCGACCTGGTACTCGGCCCGGACCGGGTTCGCCAGTACTCGCTGTGCGGCGACCCGGGGGACACCTCCGTCCTCCAAGTGGCTGTGCTGCGCGAGGCATCGGGCCGCGGCGGCTCCCTCCACGTGCACGACGAGCTGGCCGAGGGCGACACGGTCCGAGTGCGCGGCCCCCGGAACCACTTCCAGCTGGTCGGCTCCCCCCGCTACCTGTTCATCGTCGGCGGCATCGGCATTACGCCCATCCTGCCAATGGTGGCGGAGGCCGAGCGGCGGGGCGCCGACTGGCAGCTGGTGTACGGCGGACGCAGCCGCGCCAGCATGGCCTTCTGTGAGCATCTGGAGGCAGCGTATGGAGAACGGGTGCTCATCCGCCCGCAGGAGGCCCACGGTCTGCTGGACCTGGACGGGCTACTGGCCGCCCCCCAGCCGGGCACACTGGTCTACTGCTGCGGCCCGGAAGGCTTGCTGACGGCCGTCGAACAGCGCTGCGCCAGCTGGCCGCCTGGTGCGCTCCACGTCGAGCGATTCGCCCCCAAGGAGCGCGTCCCGCACGGTCGGGACGACGCCTTCGAAGCCGAACTGGCCCACAGCGGCATCACGGTGACCGTACCGCCGGGCAAGACTGTCCTCCAGGCGGTGGAGGAAGCCGGTGTCCAGGTTCTCTCCTCCTGTCAGGAGGGCACCTGCGGCACGTGCGAGACTGCGGTCCTCGACGGCGTGGTGGACCACCGCGACTCCCTGCTCACCCCGGAGGAACAGGCGGCGCACGACACCATGTTCATCTGTGTGTCGCGCGCCGCCTGCCCCCGCCTCGTCCTCGACCTGTGACACGCAGCGCTTGCCGAGGCGAGATGCGGGCCGGTGGTGACGCGGATCGGGATTCTTCCTGCCTTCCTCCGCATCCTCGGGATCACCCATGCAGCTCTGCCTCGCCGTCATTGCCGCCGGCATCGCTCTGCGTCAGATCAACCGGCTCCGCTTCGCGCGCCGCCGTCCCCGCACTGCCGGCGCCGCCCAGCTCATAGCCCCCCAGCGCGCCCGCGCGAACGACTGGACCCCCACCGCTCTACTGGCTGGCCAGTGGGCGCAGATCACGGGCTGGTGGATGCTCGCTGCGGCGACCTGGCTCCCCTACGGCGACCTGCAACAATACGCCCACTCCACCCACCCGCGCGTGCGCTGGAACTACCTGCCCGCCCTCCAACAGCACCTGGCTGCACTGCACTTCACTCCCGACGGTCTGCTCCTGGGCCCCGGCTCCGTCGCCCGCCGGCACCTCGCCGCGCTCCAGGCCGCCGCCCCCGCGTCGGTTCCGCGGCCCGCACGGGCCGCCTGACCCCACAACGGAGGCTGCCCGGACCTGAAGATCAGATCCGGGCAGCCTTTTGCGTTCGAGGGGATGGTCGGCTGGCGTCCAGAGGGGAGAACAGCTCCAAGATCCGCGCGGTGCCTCTACGCACCTCGCCGCCAAGGCGTCGAGATGAGCGTTGCCCCTCAGTGAATCCGTCGCGCGCCTCATGACGCAGCACCGCTGCGCGCTCGATGACGGCAGCGGTGTTCCAGGCGGTCTGGGCATGGAACGCGCGGGCCCGAGCCTGGGCTGGCCGGCTGCGATGCTGTCTCCAGCCGCAGACCACTGGCCCGTCAGTGGAAGCCCAGCATTCCGGGTGAGTCGATGTCGACGGTGACCACGCCGGGCGGATAGGCGTCCTCGGTGCCGGTCAGCAGGAACGCCATACCGGTGAACTCAGGGCGCGGCAGTGCACAGTACGGGGCGTGGCAGGTATCCGGACCGCCATAGCCGTCGAGGATCATGGTGCCCACGCTGACGGCAGCCATCGTGTCGAGGCTGTCGACAACCACGGAGGAGAAGGCGAGGACACGCTGAGAGAGGTTCTCTTCACCGGCTTCGGCCTGCGTCAGGCACAGGGCGGGGATGCTGAGGCACTCGCCGGGCGTCTTGGCCATGTTGCCTGCCAGGAGGCTCAGCGTCTTGTGGCCGCCGGCGAGCGCCCTGACGGCACTGGTGTCCAGGATGATCACGCCGCGGTGCCTCTGTCAGCCCGGACCTTCTCGGCAGCGATCTTGTAGATGTTGGCGAGCACGTCGGGTGCCTGCTCGAACTCCTTGTCGCGGATGTCCACCCCCATCATGCGGCGTACGACCTCCCGGTCGGCAGCCAGCCGCTCGGCCCGCTGTGCCGCAGTCGGCTGCTCCGCGGCAAGCGCTTCGACCAGCTGGCCGATGCTCACACCACGCTCCTTGGCCAGCTCGGCAAGGTGATCACGGGTCTCCCGCTCACCTGAATCGTCATCGAAGCCATAGCATTGCTATAGGCCCACTACAGCCCTGCGTCGGCCGTGTCGGCAACTGCCCTCCCCCGGCTGAGCAGGACCTGGGGCTTGAGACTGGGAAGCCCACACGTTGGCGTATCGCCTATTCCTCCGCGGCATGGCCCTGATGTGACCGTGAGTGATCATTATGGGCGTGCCGGTTCCGGGTGCGCGGTTCCACGAGACACTGAGTGCTGTATGCGGTCTCGGAGGGGCAGTCGCGGGGGCGATTGCCGGAGTGTATGGCCCTGTCCTACTGGAGAGACTCCGTAACAACATTCAGCAAGGCAGCGATGCCCATACGGCAGTAGCGAAGGCGCGGCAGGCCGGGCATGCATGGCTTCGGGTGGTGCATCGCGCCATTCAGGGTCTCCTGGCTGGCAGAGCTGTCGATGTCACTGATGTCGACCAGGCCACCGAGATGGCGATGGACGTGGTCACCGCGGCGGTGACCGGTCTCGCACGTCCTGGTGTCGAGCTTCGCGCGTCCGAGAGACCCAGTACGGCTTTGCGTACTTGCCGGGTGATCTCCCGCATCTTCCCAACGACGGGACCGCTCCAATCTCCGATGCCGGACGGCATAAGGGCACGGTCTCGGCCGGAGTGCAGCGCCGGTACTCCGGTACCGCCGGCCGCACCGAGAACTGCCAGATCGGCGTCTTCGCCGCCTACGCCTCATCCAACGGCCGGGCACTGGTGGACCGGGAGCTGTATCTGCCCAAGTCCTGGATGCCCGACCGGGATTGCTGCCGGGCGGCACGGATCCCCGACGAGCGGGAGTTCGCCACCAAGGGCGACCTGGCCAAGGCCATGGTGATGCGGGCACTGGCCTCACCGCTGCCCATCGCCTGGGTGACCGCGGACTCCGCCTACGGCCAGGAACGGCGGCTGCGCCGCATGGTGGAGGAGGCCGGCGTCGGCTACATCCTGGACGTGCCGAAGTCCCAGCACGTCCACGCCCTGGGCCGCATCGACTTCGCCATCGCCCAGGCACCCGACAACGCCTGGGAGCGCCACTCCTGCGGCAACGGCGCGAAAGGCCCGCGCGTCTACGACTGGGCTGCGGCCCAACTGCCCGCCATCGACGACTCCGACGGCGATCAGCCCACCCACCAACGCTGGGTCCTGACCCGCCGGTCAAGCTGTCTGCTGAGGAGTTCGCCGAGTTGTCGCGCTGGGCGAGGCGGGCGAAAACCGCTCAGTTCCTGGCGCTGCGGGCGAAGATTGCGCTGCGGTGTGCCGAGGGCGGGGCGAACAAGCAGGTGGCGGCTGAACTCGGAGTGGGCGAGCAGTCGGTGAACCGCTGGCGGGCCCGGTTCATCGAGCGGCGGCTGGACGGGCTGTGAGGGTGCAGCCGAATGGGTGCCGGAGTCAACTTCCAACTCTCCAGCATGAACGGCGTTTTCCAAACTTCCAGGCGATCAGCGCGCTGATCCGCGCCTTCGCGGTTCTCTCGCCAAACCGCTCACCGGCCTCGTACTGAATCCAATCGGTGAAACCGCTGACGCCCTGTGGTAAGCCAGTCCTGGGCGTCAACAAACGCCCGATTGCCAGGCGTCTGTGAGCGCGTTCACGATTTCCCAGACAGACATGATCGGGGCACCGAGCTGCTCGCTACCCGAAATTCTACTATAAAATCGTAAGTGGCGGCCTGCGTGAAATGAGCACACATCGTGGTATCACGAGATAGTCAGGGGAATGGGGTCTGTGGCGACCTTCCCCTCCCTGAAGTCGCGGTTATCGAGCTTGACGAGCGGGGAGTCATCAGCGGGTGGCGGCTCGGCTCCGAGCGCCTGCTCGGGTACACGGCTGCAGAGGCGGTGGGGCGTCCTGCCGCGGATCTCTTCGAGGGGTTGCCTGACATTTCGTTGTCCGGCGGGGCGGCAGTGACCCGGTGGCGTCGTCCTGTCACGGCGAGGCACCGGGAAGGACATACGGTGCCGATGGTCGTGGCGGCAGCGCCGTTGGGCGGGGAGCAGGTCCGGTGGGTGCTCACCGGCGCAGTAATGGTGGAGGCGGGTGAACCAGATGCTCTGGACCTGCTGGTATGGGCTGCTCAGCAGGGACCCTTCGCGCTGGTGATCCATGACGCGGAGCTGCGGTATGTCTGGGTCAGCGAGGAGTGGCGTCGTCTGTTTGACCTGCCTGGAGACGATCAGGTGCTGGGACGCCACTTTAGAGAGGTACGTCCAGAGCTGTTCTACACCGAGGCCGAGAGCGGGATGCGTCAGGTACTGGCGAGCGGGCAACCGCAGCTGCGCGAGGTTCGAACGGTTGTGCCAGGCCAGGCCTCGGATCGTGCCTGGGCGATCTCCTTCTCGCCGTTGAAGGACGCGAGGGGAGTCGTGCACGCCGTGTGCGTCACGGCCGTCGAGACCACCGAGCGGTACTGGGCGCGCAGGTGGCTGTCGATGCTGAGCGAGGCGGGCACGCGCGTCGGGACCTCGCTGGACATAATCAAGACCGCGACCGAGCTCGCGGAGATGGTCATCCCCAGGTTTGCTGACATAGCCACGGTCGACTTGCTCGATTCGGTATTCCGTGGCGATGAGCCGACGGTAGAGCTCGCGCCCGGGGCGGTCGCGTTGCGCCGGGTTGCCCATCGGGCGAACTCCCCGGGCATCCCCATGGGCGCTGAGCTCGGCGAGACGCAGTCCTATCCCGACTACTCGCCGCCGGCACGCTGCATCGCTGGTGGACGGGGCCTGCTCAGCGCCGAGGACGACCCCGGCTTCATCAAATGGATCAAGCTCAGCCCGTACCGGACCGCCGCGCTGGTGAGTTATGGGATGCGATCGATAGTCGCGGTACCGCTGCAGGCGCGAGGCACGATCCTCGGCGTGCTGATGTGCGGCCGCAGCCGCCCCGAGGCTTTCACGGAGGGCCATCTCCAAGTGGCGGAAGAGCTCGCCGCCCGGGCGGCTCTCTCCCTGGACAACGCCCGCCGTTACACCCGTGAACGCACCACCGCTATCGCGTTGCAGCGCAGCCTGCTGCCGCGCAGGCCCCCCAAAGGGATCACGGTGGACGTCGCTACACGATACTTGCCACACCTGCCGGCCGACTTCCGGATGTGCGTGGGCGGCGACTGGTTCGATGTCATCCCGCTGTCGGGGGCGCGGGTCGCCCTGGTGGTCGGCGATGTGATCGGACATGGCATACGTGCCTCGGCAACCATGGCCCGGTTGCGTGGGGCCGTGCGCACCCTCGCGGACGTCGATCTGCCGCCGGACGAAGTGCTCACCCACCTCGATGACCTCGTCATCCAGTTGTCCGCCGAGTCGGGCGACGAGACAGGCGCCGACGAGGACGCCGAAGGCGTGGGCGCGACCTGCTTGTACGCGGTATACGACCCGGTCCGGCGACAGTGCACGATGGCTACCGCTGGCCATCCGCCGCCTGTCGTGGTATTGCCCGACGGCACGGCCTCCACTCCTGACCTGTTGGCCGGTCCGCCCCTCGGAGTGGGGGGACTGCCCTTTGAGTACGCCGAGGTCAATGTCCCGGAGGGGAGCATGCTGGTGCTCTTCACAGACGGGCTCATTCAATCCCGCACACGCGACGCGGATGCCCGCCTCGGTGAACTGTGCCGTGCCCTGACCCTGCCCGCTCCCACGCTGGAAGCCCTGTGTGACGTGGTGCTCAAGGCGATGCTCGTCGAGCTGCCCGCTGACGATGTGGCCCTCCTGATCGCCCGGACTCGCGCTCTGGACCCCAGCCAGGTCGCCACCTGGGACGTCCCCGCGGACCCTGCTGCGGTCGCGACCGCCCGCGAGAACGTGCTTTTGTGTCTGGCCGAGTGGCGGCTGGAGGAGCTCGCGTTCGGCACCGAACTGATTGTCAGCGAACTGGTGACAAACGCGATCCGCTACGGTCGGCCGCCGATCCAGCTCCGGCTGATCCGGAGCAGCGCACTGATCTGTGAGGTCTCCGACACCAGCGATACTGCGCCGCACCTGCGCCGTGCCCACGTCTTCGACGAGGGTGGACGCGGCCTGTTCCTAGTGGCCCAGCTCTCCCAGCGATGGGGAAGCAGGCACACACCGCAAGGCAAGACCATCTGGTGCGAACAGAACTGCGGCACCAGCTGAGCGGTAAAGCGGTGGAGGGCCGACGCCCGGCTGGCAAGTAGCCGACAGAGCACCGTAGGACTGCCCCATTTGGCATCGGGAGTGGAGGGTTGTAGCCGAAGCCAGCCCATCCGTCCAGCTCGGAGCATGAGATGTGCCGGAACGGGCGCTCCAGGCACTCGGAGCCGCCTCGATGCCGCTGGGGCTGCTGGATAGGCATGTGGGACCCTTTGGACGGGTGCTCAGCGTTGCGTGAGGCGAACTTGTGCGTCTGATTGACTCGTCAACTATCTGCACAACATTGCTTTTCAGGCGGGCATGCTCGACCGGGCCTGCCCCGGCTCGGGAACCACTCGGAGACGTCACTTTGAACGACACGCCACAGCCGCCCGTCGCCGCGAATGGCCAGTCCCTGCGCCCGCAGTCGCTGATGTTCGGCTTTCTCGGGAGCTGCGTCCTCGGACAGAACATCTGCGTCTTCTCGGGCAGCATCATCGACGTCTTCGCCCGCCACGGCGTGTCCGAACAGGCAACCCGCTCGACCCTCACCCGCATGGTCAACCGCCAACTTCTCCGGCGCCAGCGCCACGGCCGCCGGATGTACTTCGGCCTCAGCCCACGCTCCAGGGAGATCCTTGAGGACGGGAAAGAACGGATCTGGAAGATGGGAGCGGTCAACGAGAGCTGGGACGGCACCTGGACCCTGCTCGGCTTCTCACTCCCCGAGTCCTGGCAGCGCCAGCGCCACGACCTGCGGTCGAAACTGGTGTGGGCGGGCTTTGGGCCGGTGCTCAGCGGGCTGTGGATCGCTCCCGGCGAGGTGGACGTTCACGAGATCGTCGCGGAACTGGGCCTGGAGGCGCACGTCAAGGTCTTCCGCGCGCAGGCGTATCCCGGTACGGACATCGAGGAGATGCTCAGGGACGCCTACGACCTGGAGGAACTGGCCGCCCAGTACCGGGCCTTCCATGACGAATGGGCGAGTCTGGCCAGCACGTCCTCGCCGGGTGAACCCGCGGATTCGCTCGTGCTGCAGCTCCGACTCGAGACCCAATGGCTCCGGATCATCAGAACCGATCCGCGGCTACCCGTGCAGCACCTGCCCGAAGACTGGCCCGCCGGGCCCGCGCAGCGGGTGTTCCACCAGGTCCACGACAAGGTCTCGGGCCCGGCCCGGGAAATGGCGGACCGCATGCTCGACACCGTGCCCGACGAGACGGCGAGCTGACGGACGGCGGGCACACCCTCCCGGCCTCACGCCGCCGTCGCGCGGCCCTCGCCTTACGCGGCTCCAGGCGGCTCACCCTTCCGCGGCCGGTCCTCCATGACCGGCCGCCCCTCGGTAGGCTGCGGCTCCGGCGGGCGGGCCGCGGGCGCCGGCGACTGAGCGACACGGGCAGCGATCCCGGTCGCCCGTCCAGGCTCATGTAGTCGACGAGGAGGTACCCGGCCAGGAGGCGAGCAACGGCTCGATCACCGCCCACGACTCATCAGTCAGCTCATGACGACGCACCACGAACAGTCCAACGATCCAACGACTTTGCGGACACGACCTAGGTGTATTGATCACGAGCGTTGTTGACAGCCGGCTGGGTTTGATCAATGGCGAAGACCTCCGGTGTGGTGGAGGTGTCTAGGCTTCACCGCACAACGGAGGTCTTCGTGTCCCACCGTAATGCCCGGTTGACTGTTCACGGCAGGAGGCTGCTGGTCGACCGAGTTCGGTCCGGTCGCCCCGTGGCCCATGTGGCAGCCGAGATGGGAATCTCACGCACCACAGCTCACAAGTGGGTCCGGCGGTTCGTGGCTGAAGGCGATGCGGGACTGCACGACCGTGCCAGCTGTCCGCACAGGACCCCGCACCGCACCTCGGCAGCAGATGAAGCGTGTGTGTGCCACCTACGTACAAGCCACAAGCTCGGACCCGCCCGCATCGGGCCGATCCTGGGGATGCCCGCCTCCACCGTTCACCGTGTCCTGACCCGCCACGGTCTGGGCCGCCTGGCCTTCCTCGACCGGCCCACCGGGCAGGTCATCCGCCGCTTTGAGCGCGACCGCCCCGGCGAGCTGGTCCACGTGGACGTGAAGAAACTCGGCCGGATCCCCGACGGCGGCGGCCACAAAGTCCTCGGCCGCCAAGCCGGCCGCGCCACCCGCAGCAGCATGGGCTTCGACTACGTCCACTCCGCCGTCGACGACCACACCCGCCTCGCCTACAGCGAGGTCCACGGCGACGAGAAGGCCGCCACCTGCGCGGCCTTCCTCGACAGGGCAGCCACGTTCTTCCAGAACGTGGGCATCGACCGCATTGAACGCGTCCTGACCGACAACGCCTGGCCCTACCCCAAGAGCTTCGCCTGGCGCGACGCTCTGGCCCGTCTCGGCGCCACCGGCAAGCTCACCCGCGCCTACAGGCCGCAGACCAACGGCAAGGTCGAACGCTTCCACCGCACCCTGCTCGACGAATGGGCTTATCAGCGTCCCTACACCAGCAACGACGAACGCACCGCCGCCCTGGACGCCTTCCTGCACATCTACAACCATCACCGATGCCACACCGCACTCGGAGGCCAACCCCCGATCAGCCGCGTGAACAACCCTGCGGGTCAATACACCTAGGCGCTGTTTCTCGGATCATGTTCGGAGCCAGATCATGAGGGTCGCGACCGTGACGGTTCCGAGGTAGACGTAGGCGCGTTTCTCGTAGCGGGTGGCGACAGCCCGGAAGCTC